>NZ_JBEZJI010000003.1:0-357053 GCF_040649435.1 Actinomadura sp. NPDC048955 | reverse complement strand
TCGGTGCCGATGTAGTTGTGGTTGAGCATCCTGGCCTCTTCCTGAGCCAGAACAACAACCCGCCGCGCGCGGTCGGTGAACCTCTCGAACATCTCGTCGCTCCTCACAGAGCGGTTGGCCAGAGTCCGGAACGTCCGGAACTGTCCTTCCGCATGCTAGCCCGCCCCGAGGAGGCCGCCCGGTGCACTCCCACCAGGAGACGTTCCCCAGCTATGCGCTGTTCAGTCTCATCCAACTACCGCATCGGTGCGTCATGTTCCCGCTACGCCCCAAGCGAACGAGGGGCTTTCCGCAGGTCGGTCAAGGCGCGGGCCGAGAGTGCCGAATGAGGGTGGAGTTTCCACCCGCGCGCCCTGTGTACCTCACGCCGGACACGCCGAACCGCACAGGCGCTACGCCACAAGCGAACGGTGATCGACTCGCGGCGTGAACGGCGAACGGCCCGCCCCGCGAACGGAGACGGGCCGCGGGCGGTCCGGGCGGATCAGTTGGCCGCCTCGTACTGCTCGATCACGTGAGCCGGGATGCGGCCGCGCTCATTGACCTTGATGCCGTTGTTCTTGGCCCAGGCGCGGATCTCGGCGCTGCGCTCGCGGCTGGACGCACCGCGCTGCCGACGGCGGCGGTTGACCGTGCCCGCCTTACGGGACTTCTCGACGAACGGCTGCAGCGATTCCCGCAGCTTCGTCGCGTTGGCGCCACTGAGGTCGATCTCGTAGGAGGCGCCGTCGATCGAGAACGCTACGGTCTCGTCCGCCTCGCCACCGTCGAGGTCGTCGACGAGAAGCACTTGAACCTTCTGTGCCATGGGGACAGACCTTTCAGCTTGAGCAAACTCCAATCGAGTGCCAAAGATATACCTAGAACTTCGCAGATGACAATTCCAGCATCCGCGTGAACCGGCACTCGCACGAAGTCGCCTTCCGGCTCGTGACCGGCTGTAATCGGCCTCACCGTTTCGGGTGCGCACGACCCTCGGGCGGCGCCTGGATCCGGCCCGGCGTCCATGAATTTCCAAGTGCCGGCGTGGCGCCCGGGTTTTCAGGCGTGACCGGCGTCACGGCGTAGCGTGCTGACCTGCACTGGTGCACGCGCATTGGTCCGGGTTTGCAGGCGGCGCCGGGGAGCGCGGCGATTAACCTCCCGTATCGCCACTAACCGCGCCCGCGTCGTAATACGCGGCCGACCCCGGCGCTCGATCAACGCCCGGACCGGGGGATGTGGACGAATAACGGCGGGCACCCCGGCCGCGAAATCTGTTGCCGGGGGCGGACGCGAGAAGCCCGCGCCCTGCTCAGGACGTGGATGCGCCCGCCCCGAGCGCCGCCACGCGAAATCGGGAGATTTGGACACATTCCAACCGCGCGCTCCAGTTCTTCGGCACGGCGCCCGAACCCGGAGGGCCGTCGACCTCCGGCTGCGCTCCCGCCACCGGCATGCCGCACGAAAGGTCCGTTCCAAGTGCGGGAGCGCGCCATCCGGAGTAAGTCCACGGCGGTCAACAAGCGAGTCCGTTCCGGTCACAGCAACAGCTTCGGAGGGAACTGTCAAAGCGGAGGCGACGTCCGGGACGAGACACATCCCACCGGTTTCAGGACCGTAACCGGAACGAGCGGGCATATGCCGCCGGCACCTCGGACGTCCGGAAACAGCGACCATCTCGACGAAAACATGTATGGCACATGCGAGTGGACCTGGGCACGCGCCCGGCCGCGCACGCGAGTGCGCGGTATCGGACGGGTGTTATCGGACCCCGCGAGCACCTCCCGGTGCGGCGGAGAGGGCCTCAGAAGGCCGAGGATTCGGGCCGCGGGCGTTTTACCACGAGCGTCCCGGCGAGCCTGTCATGAACGGCCTGGCGGCGAACGCCCTCGAACATGGCCCCGGCGTTCACGACCCAGAAGATGCTCGCGAGCAGACCGAGAACGGGAATCGGACGCAGCCCGATCGGCACCGAATAGACGGCGGCCCGCAGAACGCAGTGCAGAACGTCCGGCCGCGTGGACGCGTCCACGACCTCAGTCTCCTCCGGGGCCGGGGCCTTCGCGGGCTCAGGGGCCGCCACGGGCACGAACCCCGGCACCGACACGGGGAAGGCCGACTCGTGGCCGAGCCCGGCGCTCTCGCCCGCTCCCCCAGTCCCCTGTGGCGCCGCTTCAGGCGCCTCCTGAGGCGTCGCCGCGACCACCTCGATGCCCGCGACGCGCTTGCCCAGCGTCCGGCCCCAGAGGGCGAGCTGGATCGCCTCGTACAGGAGCATGCATCCGGCCACGGCGGACGGAGCCATGACGTCCGCCGTGTGCCCGGACACCAGTTCGCGGACGACGAGGACGACGGGGACGCCGACGACGAGCGTGTCCACGACGCGCGCCAGGAGCCTCTGTCCCGGCTCGGCGAGCGATGCCGCCATCGTGGCCTTAGCCCGTGTACTCGGAGTACTCGGACTCGTCATATCCGGCACGCTCGTCAATGACGAGCGTGCCGGCGAAGCGATCGTGCAGCGACTGATGCAGAGGCTGGTCCCAGATCGCCCACAGGTAGGCCATCAGCGCGCCCGCCCAGACCAGCACCATCCCGTACGCGGCGTAGTCCCACACCATCACCGCCAAGACGAGGAAGAAGAAAACGCCGAGCTGGTAACCGACGTGGGTGATGCCGGCACGCCAGACAGCCTGGGTCGTGGTGATGGGGGTGCCCGCAGGCCGCGCCTGAACGACACCCAGGCCCAGAACGCGCTTCCCCAGCGTCCGGCCCCACATCGACAGCTGCACGGCCTCATAGATGAACGGCAGCACGGACAGGACGCAGAAGAGGGTGAAGATGATGGGCCAGTTCCAGACGCCGCCCTCGTCCTCCGTCTTGCTGCCGGGCTTGCCCAGACCGAACGCGCCGATCGTCACCGGCAGGACGAGAGCGAACCCGAAGACCGCGACGAGCGCGTTGTCGACGATTCGTGCGCCCGCCCTACGGTGGATCGGCGCCAGGGCCAAGTCACCGCCGTCGTCGTAGGAGGAGTTGTAGTCGTCGTAGGCGGGCTGCTGGTCCCACTGCTGCTGTTGCGGCTGCCATTGCTGCTGGGGCTGCTGGTCCCACTGCTGCTGGGACGACTGCTGCTGTGGTTGCTGCCACTGAGAACCTTGGTACGGAGGCGGCGGGCCGTAGGAACCCTGCCCCTGCTGGGGCTGGTAAGGCCGCCCGCGGTGGGGGGAATCGGGCATTTGAGTCAGTCCTCCAGGCGAAGCAACATCCGGGTGTTGCCCAACGTATTCGGCTTGACCCGGTCGAGGTCCAAGAACTCTGCCACGCCTTCGTCGTAGGAGCGGAGAAGTTCCTCGTACACCTCTGGCGCCACCGGAGTCCCAAGGATCTGCTCGAAGCCGTGGCGGGCGAAGAACTCCACCTCGAAGGTAAGGCAGAACACCCTTCGCACGCCGAGTTCACGCGCGTTCTCCAGGAGGCGGGTCACGATCCGGTGCCCGATCCCCCGTCCCCCGCATCCCTTGTCCACGGCGACCGAACGGACCTCCGCGAGGTCCTCCCACATGACGTGCAGGGCACCGCAGCCGATGACCGGCCCGGGCGTCCCGTGCTGGATGTCCTCGGCGACCCAGAACTCCTGGACGTCCTCGTACAGCTTGACGGTCGTCTTCTTGAGCAGGCGCCGCCCCGACCCGGCGTACAGGTCGACGAGCCTGCGGATCTCCTGGACGTCGGCGGTACGGGCACGCCGGATCACGACTTCCACAAACAAGCGAGATTATCGAACGCCGCGACCCGCCAGGCGACGCCCTCCTCGTTCTCTCGTTCACCGCGCCGCGCGACCTGCGAATTCGCAGGTTCTGGTTGGCATCCAATGCGGGGTCCGTTAGTGTCCATCGCTGACGTCGGCCCACCGCAGGACGGGGGCCGATCCCGCCGAGTCCCACGGGTCGCAACCAGCTGCCCGAGGAGCCGGGGACCCACTTTCGGAGCGTTTCGGGGATTCGCCCTGAGCGACGACCGTGAGGGGTGAATCCGCAGTCGCGGGCGATCGGTTCGCCCGCGGACGCGGACGGGCTGCTCCGGCCCCAACCCGTCAGCTAACCCGGTAGGCGGCTGAGGAGAGGAGTATTCGTGAAGCGATCGCGGCATGCTTCCCTTTCACGCTTCCGTGGGCGTGCGGCCTTCGTGGTCGGCGCGCTCGCCGTCGTTTCGGCCGCTCCGCACGCGATCGCCCCGCAGGCGATCGCCGTCGCGCACGCCGACCCCGAGCCCTCCGCCAAGGAGCTGAGGACCAAGGCGCTCAAGCTCGCCGACCAGCTGGAGCAGCTCACCGAGCAGTACAACGGGCTGAAGGTCAGGCTCGCGCAGTCGCAGCGCGCCGCCAAGGTCGCCACGGAGAACGCCAAGCGCCAGGAGAAGACGCTGGAGGCGCTCCGCCAGAAGGTCGGATCCCTCGCGGCGACGAGCTACATGCAGGGCGGCTCCGACCCAGCGGTGTCGTTCGTCGCCTCCCAGGACCCGCAGTCCATCCTCGACCAGGCGGCGACCCTTCACTACTTCGCCAAGCAGGACAGCACCCAGGTGCTCGGGCTGATGCAGGCCATGCAGTCCGCCCAGCGGGCCCGCAAGTCGGCCGAGACCCGCGCCAAGCAGGTCAAGGACCTGAAGACGCAGCTCGACTCGCAGCGGACGAAGATCACCGACGCCTACGAGAAGATCCGCGGCAAGCTCGTCGACAAGGACCCCACCCAGCTGGCCAAGCTCCCCGTCATCGGCACGGGCAAGGCCGCGCAGGCGCTCCGGTACGCGATGAGCAAGATCGGCCGCCCCTACGTGTGGGGCGCCGCCGGCCCGACCACGTTCGACTGCTCCGGCCTCACGATGTGGGCCTACAAGCAGGTCGGCATCAACCTGCCGCACTACACCGGCAGCCAGTGGAACGCCGGAACGCACGTGTCGCGCAGCGACCTGCAGCCGGGCGATCTCGTCTTCTTCTACTCCGACCTGCACCACATGGGGATCTACGTCGGCGGCGGCAAGATGCTGCACGCCCCGCACACCGGGGACGTCGTGAAGATCGCCTCCATGGACGGACGCCCCTTCGCCGGCGGCGTCCGGGTCGCCTAGGCACTGCGTCGCCGCGCCTGACGCGCGCTGCATCAAGCCGGTCGTCGGCGGTCTGGGGGCGGACAGCGCCGCCCTGGGCTGCTGGAATGCGCCGGTCAGCCCGCGGGGCAGTCGGCGGACGCGTCACGCTGACCGAGTTCGCCGTTCCATCCGTCACGCTGAGATGAGCTGACCCGGGCCCGTCGGAGAAGGCCGTCACGGGGCCGAGAGCACCGGAAAACGGGCGGGCCGGGTGGGCCTGTCAGGCCCGAACGCCGTCCGCGGCGACGCCTTCTGCAGGGACCTACCTGCCAGGGCGCGGGCGCCGCCGCTGCGGGGTCGGACGGAATTCGGATGAGCCGCCGTTTCTCCGGATGACGCTCGCCGTCCCCTGGCGAGCGTCGGGGGTGCATCGCTAGATGAGCTGCCTCCGGGCCGCCCACACCACGGCCTCGATAGGGGTGTTGACCTCCAGCCGGTCGCAGATCGTCCGCAGCCGGCGCCGCAAGGTCCGAGCGCTCAGTTCCAGCTTGCGTGCCGCCACATCGGCGGTGACACCGCTGGCGATCTGGGCGAGCAGCCGGATCTCTTCCTCGCTCAGCCCGAAATCGTCGGTGCCACGACGTGCGAGTGTGGCTGTTTCCACTCCGTCCTCCCTCGTCCGTGGTGATGACCGCGGGGATGCAGCCGTCCGCTGCACAGGCACGGGTTGGGCGCCTCGATCTGTACGCGCGTTGGGTTGCCGGGTCCGGACCCTTCCGGACTTAGATCATCGAGTTCCTTTTCTGTCTCGCGCGCTTGGCCGGAGGTGGCCGCATGGCCGATTGCGGGGGTGTACGGAGGAACTCCGGGTGACGATTCACTCGTTGGCCTGCCGAGGGAGACGGGATGTGATCGCCAGCCATCCGCCCGCCCCTTCTCGCCGAACCCACCGGTCCTCGTGGTGAACGAAGATCGTGAATCGTTTCAAGCTACGCTTCGGCTCGGAACGCTAGGCGGCCGGATCCGGCCCGTCAAGCGCCGGTCAAGAGCGCTGCGTGCCCGTTCGCTCACCATGTGTGACCGTGCATTCGGCGCCCCGCCATGCCAAACTCCACTACCTGGGAAAACGCCCATGGAGCGGGACGAGGAGCGAGTTGCCACAGACCAGTATTCGTGAGGTCGCGAGGCGTGCTGGAGTCTCAGTTGGGACCGTTTCGAATGTCCTAAACCGGCCAGATCTCGTGGCCGAAGCTACCCGTGACCGTGTCCGCGCGGCGATCGAGGAGCTCGGATTCGTGCGCAACGAGTCCGCGCGACGGCTCCGCACGGGCCCCGAGCGGACCGCGGGCGAGTTCGGCGACCAGCCGCGCCGGGCGTTCGGCGTCCTCGTCGAAGACCTCGCCAACCCGTACGCGACCGACGTCGCGCGGGGCGCCGAGGCCGCGCTCAACGCGGCGGGCCACGACGCCCTGTGGCTGTCCAGCGACCACTCCGCCGACAAGGAGCGCCGCCTGCTGGAACTGCTCGCCGACCAGCAGGCCGCCGGGGCCCTGGTCATCCCGGTCGGGATCGGCCCCCGCGACATCTCCCGGCTGCGCGCCGCGGGCATGAGCGTGGTGCTGATCGACCGGGACGCCTCCGACGTGTGCTCCGCCCGGGTCGACCATGTGGCGGGCGGCGAGGCCGCCGCCGCGTACCTGCTCGGCATCGGACGGGAGCGCATCGCGTTCGTGACCGGGACCCCCGAGCCGCAGCCCTGCGTCGAACGCCGCGACGGGGCCGCCCGCACGATCGTCGAGGCGGGCCTCGGCAAGCCCCCGGTCCTGGTCAAGGAGGCCCTGAGTCCCACGGAGGGGCAGGCCGCGGCACACGAGATCATGGCCATGTCGCCGGTGCCCGACGGCGTGTTCTGCGCCAACGACCTGCTCGCGATCGGCCTGATCAACGAGCTGACCCGACTCGGCGTCCGCGTCCCCGAGGACATCGCCGTGGTCGGCTACGACGACATCGAGCTCGCGGCGAGCGCCGCCGTGCCGCTCACCACCGTCCGCCAGCCGCGCCGCGAGCTCGGCTGGGAGGCCGCCGAGCTGGCGATGGCCGAGATCGGCGAGGGCAAGTCCCACCAGCACCGCCAGGTCGTCCAGCGGCCCGACCTGGTGATACGGGAAAGCGCTTAGCGTCCCGCGGCCGGCGCTGTTGACATCCCGTCTCAGATTCGGGTCCGCTTGAGGCATGGAGGACAGGACGGGCCAGGCGGTACGGGCCGGGGCGACCGCGGTACTCGGCTTCGATCCGGGCGACCCGGCGTTCCGCGCCGACCCGTACGCCCACTACCGGACGCTCGGAGCGGGCGGGCAGAGCCTGCACCGCACCGACGTCGGTCTGCGCGTCACCGCGTCCTACGAGCTGTGCGAGCGGGTCCTGCGCGACCCGCGGTTCGGGCACCGTCCGTCGGGAGGCGGCGTGTGGCGCGAGGTGCAGGGGCGGCACCGGTCGTTCCTGACCATGGATCCGCCCGACCACACGCGGCTGCGCCGGCTCGTCAGCAAGGCGTTCACGCCGCGCCTCGTGGAGCGGCTGCGGCCCCGGGTCGAGGAGCTCGTCGACGCGCTCCTGGAACCGGTCTCCGGCGAGGTCGACCTGATCGCGACGCTGGCCTACCCGCTGCCCGTCATCGTGATCAGCGAGATGCTCGGCGTGCCCGCCGAGGACCGCGACCTGTTCAAGGGCTGGTCGGACAGCCTCGCGCGCGGCTTGGACCCCGACTTCCTGCTTCCGGAGGCGGAGATCGCCCAGCGGGACGCGGCGCGCGACGAGTTCGCGGAGTACTTCCGGACGCTGGCCGCCAAGCGCCGGGCCGAGCCGCGCGACGACCTCCTGAGCGCCCTTGTGGGCGTCTCTGACGGCGGAGACGTCCTGTCGGAGCAGGAACTGCTGGCGACCTGCATCCTGCTCCTCGTCGCGGGCCATGAGACGACCGTGAACCTCATCGGGAACGGCGCGCTGGCGCTGCTCCGCGATCCCGCGCAGTTGCGGCTGTTTCGGGAGCGGCCGGGGAACGTCCAGGCGGCGGTGGAGGAGCTGCTGCGCTTCGACCCACCGGTGCAGCTGACCCTGCGGTCGGCGCTGGAGGACGTCGAACTGAACGGCACGCTCATCGAGCGCGGGAAGCTCGTCCTTCTACTGACGGGCGCCGCCAACCGCGACCCGGCGTTCTTCGACGACCCCGACCGGCTGGACCTGCTTCGCTACTCCGAGGGACGCGAGACGCCGAAGCACCTGTCGTTCGGGCACGGCGTCCACTTCTGCCTCGGAGCGCCGCTGGCCCGGCTGGAGGGCCGCGTCGCGCTCGGCAAGCTGTTCGAGCGCGACGTGGCCCTCGCCGCCGGCGACCTCGTCTACCGCGACAACCTCGTGTTGCGGGGGTTGCGCGAGCTTCCGGTCGTCATTCGGGCTTGACCAGCGGGAACAGGATCGTGTCGCGGATCCCCTTGCCGGTGAACGCCATGATCATGCGGTCGATGCCGGCGCCCATCCCGCCCGTCGGGGGCATCGCGTACTCCAGGGCGCGCAGGAAGTCCTCGTCCAGCTGCATGGCCTCGGGGTCGCCGCCCGCGGCGAGCAGCGACTGCTCGGTGAGGCGGCGGCGCTGCTCGATCGGGTCGACCAGCTCGGAGTAGGCGGTGCCGAGTTCCGTGCCGAACCCGATGAGGTCCCACTTCTCGGTGAGCAGCGGCTCCTCGCGGTGCTGGCGGGTCAGCGGGGACGTCTCGACCGGGTAGTCCATGACGAACGTGGGCTGGACGAGGGTGTGCTCGACCAGCTCCTCGAAGATCTCCTGGACGATCTTGCCCTGCCCCCACTTCGGGTCCCACGAGATGTCGCGGGCGTCCGCGAGCTTGCGCACGGACTCGATCGGCGTGTGCGGCGTGACCTCCTCGCCGAGCGCCTCCGACACCGCGCCGTACAGGGTGATCCGCGGCCACTCCGGGAGACCGAGGTCGACCTCGACGCCGTCGTGGACGACCACGGTGGTGTCGAGGGCGGCGACGACCGCCTTCTTGTACATCCGCTGGGTCAGGTCGGCCATGTCGTTGTAGTCGAGGTAGGTCCCGTAGGCCTCGATCATCGTGAACTCGGGGTTGTGCGTGGAGTCCGCGCCCTCGTTGCGGAAGTTGCGGTTGATCTCGAAGACCTTCTCGATGCCGCCGACGACGAGCCGCTTGAGGTACAGCTCGATCGCGATGCGCAGGTAGAGGTCCATGTCGTAGGCGTTGATGTGCGTCTTGAACGGGCGCGCCGCGGCCCCGCCGTGGATCGGCTGGAGCATGGGCGTCTCGACTTCGAGGTAGCCCTCCTCGTGCCAGAAGTCGCGGACCGCGCGGACCGTCGCGCTGCGCACCCGCGCCATCCGCCGCGCCTCGTCGTTGACGATCAGGTCGACGTAGCGCTGCCGGACCCGCGCCTCCGGGTCGGTCAGGCCGGCGTGCTTCTCCGGCAGCGGCCGCAGGCACTTGGACGTGATCGCGAACCGGTCCGCCATGATCGACAGCTCGCCGCGGCGGGAGGTGATGATCTCGCCCTCGACGCCGACGTGGTCGCCGAGGTCAACCTCGCGCTTCCAGAAGTCGAGCTGCTCCTGCCCGACCTTGGCCAGCGACAGCATGACCTGGATGTCGCCGCCGGCGTCCCGGATGGTGGCGAAGCACAGCTTCCCGGTGTTGCGGATCAGCATGACGCGACCGGTGACGCCGGCCTTCTCGCCCGTCTCGGTGCCCGGCTCAAGGCCGCCGTGTTTCGCGCGGATCTCGGCGGTCGTCGCCGTCCGCGGAAAGGTCACCGGGTAGGGGTCGATCCCGCTCTCGCGGAGCCGGTCGAGCTTCTCCCGGCGCACGCGCATCTGCTCCGGGAGCTCGTCGAAGGTCTCGTCACTCACATCGCAAGGCTATCCAGCCCGTCCGGTGCGGGGCGAACGACTTCGCCGCGATCGCCCGGCGCGTCACGGAGTGTTGCGCTCGTAGATGAGCCGCAGGCCGATGAGGGTGAGCCACGGCTCGAACTCGTCGATGCTGCGGGACTCCTCCAGGACGAGCGGGGCGAGGCCGCCGGTGGCGATGACCGTGACCTCGTCCGGGTCCTCGGCGAGTTCCTCCGACATGCGCTCGACGATGCCGTCCACCTGGCCGGCGAAGCCGAAGATGATCCCGGACTGCAGCGCCTCGACGGTGTTCTTGGCGATCACGTTGCGCGGCCGGACCAGCTCGATCTTGTGGAGCTGCGCGCCGCGCGAGGACAGCGCGTCGATCGAGATCTCGATGCCGGGGGCGATCGCGCCGCCCACGTACTCGCCCCTGGCCGAGACCGCGTCGAAGGTGGTGGCGGTGCCGAAGTCGACCACGATCGCGGGCCCGCCGTGGGTGTGGACGGCGGCGAGCGCGTTCACGATGCGGTCGGCGCCGACCTCCTTCGGGTTGTCCATCCGCACGGGGACGCCGGTCTTGACGCCCGGCTCCACGATCACCGCGGACACGTCGCCGTAGTAGCGGCGGCACATCTCCCGCATCTCGTGCAGGACGGACGGGACCGTGGAGCACAGCGCGATGCCGCTGATGTCGGTCTCGGCCAGCAGCGGGCTCTGCTGGACGAGCCCTTGCAGGACCACCGCTATCTCGTCGGCGGTGCGCCGCGGATCGGTGTTGATCCTCCAGTGCTCGATCACCTCGTCGCCTTCGAAGAGACCGAGAACGGTCTGGGTGTTACCGACGTCGATGGTCAGCAGCATCAGGTCCCCGCTGTTCAGGTGAAGTCAAGGCCGATGTCGAACACGTGCGCCGAGTGCGTCAGCGCGCCGACCGCAAGGTAGTCCACCCCGGTCACGGCGACGTCTCGGGCCCGCTCCAGGGTAAGGCCACCGCTGGCCTCGAGTTCCGCCCGCCCTGCCACGAGCCGGACCGCCTCGGTCATCTCGGCGTCGGTCATGTTATCGAGCAGGATGCTGGTGGCTCCCACGGCCAGCGCCTCCTCGACCTGCGCGAGGGTGTCGCACTCCACCTGGACGTGCAGGGACGGGTAAACGGCGCGGATCGCCTCGTACGCCTTGGTGACGCCGCCGGCCGCCGCGATGTGGTTGTCCTTGATGAGAGCGGCGTCATGCAGGCCCATCCGGTGGTTGACGCCGCCACCGCAGTGCACGGCGTACTTCTGCAGGGCGCGCAGGCCGGGGAGGGTCTTACGGGTGTCACGGACCTTCGCCTTGGTGCCCTCCATGGCGTCCATCCATCCGCGGGTGGCGGTCGCGATTCCGGACAGGTGCGTGAGGAGGTTCAGGGCCGTCCTCTCCGCCCTCAGGATCGCCCTGGTGGAGCCGCTGACCGTGATGAGGACCTGCCCCGGGACGACCCGGTCACCGTCCTCGACCTTCGCCTCGTAGTCGACGTCCAGCGTCTCGAAGACGACGCACGCCACGGGGACGCCCGCGACGACACCCTCCTCGCGCGCCTTCAACTCCCCGCTCGCGGTGTCCTGCGGCGCGAAGATCGGGGTGCTGGTGACGTCGGTCTCCCCGTCCTCGGCCAGCGCCGTCCGGACAAGGTTTTCCACAGCCTGTGGATCCAGCCCGGCACTGGTCAGCCTCTGCGAGAGTTCCGGTGTCATGAGCGCTTCCCTTCCAGAGATTCGTAGGTGGTCGTCAGGACGTTCCCCGCCAGCCGGGTGACGAGGCGGCCGCGCCACGTCCCGTCCGCGCGCTCGGGGAAGTCCTCCCGCCAGTGGCTCCCGCGCGTCTCCTCCCGCCGCCGCGCCGCCGCCACGATCGCGGACGCGACGGTGTACAGGTTGGTGGCCTCCCAGGCCTCCACCCCGGGCTCCGCGTCCCCGCGCCCGAGTTCCGCCAGTTCCCGCACCGCGGTCTCCAGCCCCTCGGCCCGCCGCAGCACGCCCACATAGGAGGTCATGATCCGCTGTACTTCCGCCCGCGCCTCAGGCGCCAGCAACCCGGCATCCCCGGCCCCCAGCAGCACCGACGCAACCTCAGGTCCGGGCAGGCCGCCGGTGGGCTCTGCCGAGGCGTTGGGTTCTGGCAGGGCATTCGTGGGTTCGGGCGGGCGGCCCGGCAGAGCGGGCAGGTCGTCTGTGGGGGCGGTTGCGGGCTGGAGGTCGGTGGGGAGGGCTTCGGCGATTCTGGCGGCGAAGACCAGGCCTTCCAGGAGGGAGTTGGAGGCGAGGCGGTTCGCGCCGTGGACGCCCGTGCAGGCGACTTCGCCGCAGGCGTACAAGCCGGGGACTGACGTGCGGCCGTGCAGGTCCGTGCGGACGCCTCCGCTGGCGTGGTGGGCGGCAGGCACGATGGGGATGGGCTCGGTCACCGGGTCGATGCCGTGGTGGCGGCACGCGGCCAGGATGGTCGGGAACCGGGTCTCCCACATCGCCGCGCCGAAGTGGCGGCCGTCGAGCAGCATGTGGGAGGCGCCGGTCTCCCGCATCCGGTTGATGATCCCCTTGGTGACGACGTCGCGGGGGGCCAGCTCGGCGAGCTCGTGGCGCCCGGTCATGAAGCGCACGCCGGCGTGGTCCACCAGGTGCGCGCCCTCGCCGCGGACGGCCTCGGAGATCAGCGGCTGCTGCCCCGTCGCGCCCTCGCCGAGCCACAGCACGGTCGGGTGGAACTGGACGAACTCCAGGTCGGTGACCTCGGCCCCGGCGCGCAGCGCCAGCGCGACGCCGTCGCCCGTCGAGACCTCGGGGTTGGTCGTGGCGGAGAACACCTGGCCGAGCCCGCCGGTGGCGAGCACGACGGCGCGGGCGCGGACGGCGCCGACGCCGCCCGGCTGCCCCTCGCCCATGACGTGCAGGGTGACGCCCGCGGCGCGCCCCGCGGCGTCCTTCAGCAGATCGAGGACCAGCGCGTGCTCGATCACCTCGACGTCCGAGTCCTTGAGCTCGGCCAGGAGGGCGCGGCTGATCTCGGCGCCGGTGGCGTCCCCGCCCGCGTGCGCGATGCGGCGCCGGTGGTGGCCGCCCTCGCGGGTGAGCGCGATGCCGCCGCCGGAGCGGTCGAAGGCCGTGCCGAGGTCGATCAGGGCGCGGACGGCGTCGGGTCCCTCGGTGACGAGCGCCCGGACGGCGTCCTCGTCGCAGACGCCGACGCCCGCGGTGAGGGTGTCGGCGAGGTGCTCCTCGGGGGTGTCGTCGGGCGCGAGCGCGGCGGCGATGCCGCCCTGCGCCCACCGGGTCGACCCGGCGTCCAGAAGGGCCTTGGTGACGAGCAGCACCCGGCCGTGGGGGCGGCAGCGCAGCGCGGCGACCAGGCCGGCGATGCCGGACCCGATGACGACGACGTCGGCGTCGGTGGTCCAGCCGGGCGCGGGGGCGTGCAGAACGGAAGGGATCACGAGCCCTCCTCCGGGATCGGTTCTCGTCATTATGACCCTAACCCCGGACCGACCGGACCCCCGGCCCCCGCCGAAGGGTCAGTCGCGGATCAGATCGCCCCGGGTGGTGCTGGTGCCGGGCACCGGCTCGGCGGGGTCGGAGCCCAGTGAAATGATCTTGTTGGAGCGGTCGACGTGCACGACGGCGGGGACGAACTCGCGGGCCTCGGCATCGGTCATCTGCGCGTAGCTGATGATGATGACCAGGTCGCCGGGCTGCACGAGGCGGGCGGCGGCGCCGTTGATCCCGATGACGCCGGAGCCGCGCTCGCCGGCGATCAGGTAGGTCTCCAGGCGGGCGCCGTTGTCGATGTCGACGATCGCGACCTGCTCGCCGGGCAGGAGGTCCGCGGCGTCCATCAGGTCCTGGTCGATGGTCAGCGAGCCGACGTAGTGCAGGTCCGCCTGGGTCACCGTGGCGCGGTGGATCTTCGACTTGAACATCGTCCGGAACATCAGTGCTCCTTGCCGAGCTGGAGGGGAACGTTGTCGATGAGGTGGGTGGCGCCGACGCGGCCCGCGACGGCGAGGACGGCCCGGCCGGCGTGCGGCCCGGTGATCTCGGTGAAGGTCGACGGGTCGACGAGGACCAGGTAGTCCAGGGCGAGGGGCGGGTCGGCGGCTTCGGCCTCGGAAAGGACGGCGCGCGCGGCCGCCAGCACGGCGTCGGGGCCGGAGGCGGAGGCGCCGGCCCCGGCTCGCAGGGCGCGCGACAGGGCGAGCGCGGTCCGCCGCTCGGGCCCGGACAGGTAGCGGTTGCGGCTCGACAGCGCCAGCCCGTCCGGCTCGCGGACGGTCGGCGCGCCGACCACCTCCACGGGGACGTTCAGATCCGCGACCATCCGCCGGATCATCGCGAGCTGCTGCGCGTCCTTCTCCCCGAAGACCGCCACGTCGGGGCGGACGAGGTTGAGCAGCTTCAGCACGACGGTGAGCATCCCGTCGAAGTGGCCCGGCCGCGCGGCCCCCTCGACGACCTCGCCCATGGGTCCCGACCTGACCGTGACCTGCGGCTCGTCCGGGTACATGACCTCCCGCGCCGGCGCGAACACGAAGTCCACCCCCTCGGCGGCGCAGGCTTCCAGGTCGGCGGCGAATGTGCGGGGGTAGCGGTCGAAGTCCTCGCCCGGCCCGAACTGCAGCGGGTTGACGAAGACGCTGACCGCGACCGCGTCCGCGCTGCGGCGGGCCTGCCGCATCAGCGACAGGTGCCCCTCGTGCAGGGCGCCCATGGTCGGGACGAGCGCCAGCGTGCCCCCGGCCTTCGACCGGGCCCGCGCCAGTTCCTCACGCGTGCGCGCGACGACCGGTGTCACGACGCGCCCGTCCCCTCACGCGACGACGGGCGCCGGCCGGGGCCGCGCTCGCCGGAAACGCCAGAAACCAATGCCGTTCCCTCCCTGTTCGCCCGCCCGGCGCCGCCGGTCGGTTCTGCCGGTTGGTGCTTTCAGTCGGCCAGTGCTTCGAGGAGTCGTTCGGCGTCCTCGGGTTTGAGGAGACCGGCGCCGAGCGCGCGGTCGGCGGTGAGCCTGGCCAGCGCGATGTAGGCGCGGCGGCTCTCCGCCGAGACCTTGCCCAGCTCCGCGACGTGGCCCGCCACCGTTCCGGCGTCCCCGCGCGCGACGGGGCCGGTGAGCCCGTCGATCCCGAGCCGCAGCCCGTTGTCGAGGGCGGCGCCGAGGAGCGGGCCGAGCATCCGGCCGGGTTCGGCGACGCCCGCGGCACTCAGCAGGTCCATGGCCTCCACGACCAGGGTGACCAGGTGGTTCGCGCCTCCGGCGAGCGCCGCGTGGTAGAGCGGCCGCGTCCCCTCGGTGATCCAGACGGGTTCGCCGCCCATCTCCAGGACGAGGGCCTCGGCGACCGGGCGCAGCGGATCGGGCGAGGTGACGCCGAAGGAGATGCCGGTGAGCCGGTTCACGTCGTCCGGGCGTCCGGTGAAGGTCATCACGGGGTGCAGGGCCAGCGGCAGTGCGCCCGCGCGGGTGAGCGGGTCCAGGACGGCGGTGCCGTAGCGGCCGCTGGTGTGCAGGACGAGCTTGCCGGTGACCGGGACGCCCGCGGAGACGAGCCCGGCCGCGAGTTCGGGCAGTTCGTCGTCCGGGACGGTCAGCAGCACCAGGTCGGCGGCGGCGACCACGTCCTGCGGGTCGGCGACGAGGGCCCCGGGGAGGCGCTCCTCGACGCGGGCCCGCGACCGCTCCGACACGGCGGTCGCGGCGACGACGCGGTGGCCCGCGCGCGACAGCGCGGCGCCGAGCGCCGTGCCGACGCGGCCGGCGCCGACGACGCCGACGGCGAGCCGCGCCGGGCGGTCCTCCGGGGCCTCCGACTCGCTTTTCCTGGAGGTGCGGGGGGTCGCCCCCGCATCGGGGACCGGCCCGTTTCCGGGCGTGCCGGAAGGAGGGGTGACCTGTGGGTCCATCGGTTTCGTTCCAGTCCTCAGGTAGGTACCGGACGTGCGCGCACCAGGCTACCCGCGGGACCCGTCCGCGCGGTCCGGTGGGTGACGATCGTCACCCCGCCCCCATTCAGTCATGCGCGAGGGACTCCACGATGGACGTCTTCGCGGCGCGCCGCGCGGGCAGCACGGCCGCGGCCATCCCCGCCGCGCCCGCGAGGACCACGAACCCGGCGACCTGCAGGTAGGGCAGCGAGAAGATCGAGTCGCTCGCCATCGCGTTCGTCGCGGCCCAGCCGAAGCCCACCCCGAGCACGACCCCGGTGGCCGCGCCGATGACGGCCATGACCAGCGCCTCCACCGAGAGCATCCGGCGCAGCTGGCGCTTGGTGAGGCCGAGGGCGCGCAGCAGCGCCGACTCGCGGGTGCGCTCCACGACCGACAGCGTCAGCGTGTTGGCGATGCCGAACAGCGCGATGACAATCGCCAGCCCGAGCAGCCCACCGAAGATCATCAGGACCATGTCGATGGCCTTGGTCAGCGTCTCCTCGAACTCGGCGGACGAGGCGACCTTCGCGGCCGGGTAGGGGCGCGCGGCGTCGTCCACGGCCCGGCGCGCCTGGGAGGCGGGCACGTCGTCACGGGTCCTGACATAGATCCCCACCGGGTCCACGGCGCCGAAGTACCGGGTGAAGTCCGGCTCCGGGACGATGATCCCGTCGAGGCCCGCGCCCACCGCGTAGACGGCGGCGATCTTCACGGGGACGGTGCCGTTCGCCGTCCGGACCTGCAACGTCTCCCCCAGGCCCCGGCCGGACGTCTTGGCCGTCTCCTCGTCCACCATCGCCGTGCCGGGCTTCTGGGCGGCGGCGAGCGATCCCCGCCGGACCTCCGGCTTGAGGATCTTCCCGAGCGCCGCGGGGGTGACCGTCGAGATGTCGCCGTCGTCACCGCCGACGCGGGTCTCCTTGCGGCGGGTCTCGACCACGCCGGTGACCTCGGGCCGGGTCCGCAGCGTCTCGGCGAGCGCGTGCGGCAGGGTCCCGTCGAAGCTCTGCGGCCGGATCTGGAACTGGACGGGGAACTGCTCCTCCAGCTTGTGCGCCGCGGTCGCCTTGCCGCTCGCCGCGACCACGGCGAACAGGCTCATCAGCCCGACTCCGACGGTCAGCGCGATCGTCGTGGTCGCGGTGCGGCGGGGCGCCCGCTGCGCGTTCGCCACGGCGAGCCGCCCCGGGACGCCGCCGAGCCGTGCCGGGACCGCGCCCGCGACGCGTCCGAGCGGACGGACGAGCGCCGGCATCGCCGCGATCACGCCGAGGAAGAACACCCCGCCGGCGAACGCGACCACGTACATCGCGGTCTCGCCCTTCTCCATGCCGAGCGAGCCAAGACCGCCGATGGCCAGGCCCGCCGCGCCCAGCAGGACGGCGAGGACGGTGCGCACCGGGCCGAGCCTGAACCGTCCGGCGCCCGGCTCCAGCTCGGCGCGCAGCGCGGCGACCGGCGCGACCCGGGTGGCCGCGCGGGCGGGCAGCAGCGCGGACAGGACCGTCACCACGACCCCGACCACGAGGCCGATCACGATCGTCCGCACCGCCAGGGACGGCGCCGCCACGGCCACGCGCTCGTTCAGCCTGTTCACCACGACCAGCGCGCCCTCGCCGAGGCCGACCCCGGCGATCAGGCCGAGCAGGGATCCGACCAGGCCCACGACGGCGGACTCGGCCACCACGCTCGCGAACACCTGGCGGCGGGTCGCGCCGACGCAGCGCAGCAGCGCCATCTCCCGCATCCGCTGAGCGATCAGGATCGAGAACGTGTTGTAGATGACCAGGGCGGACACCAGCATCGCGACCAGCCCGAAGATCAGCAGACCGGTTCTGATGATCTTGGTGTCGGCGCCCGCCGCCCTGGCCAGCCGCGCGCCGAGCTCCTCGCCCGTGTACACGCGGTAGGCACCGCCGGCGGCGGCCTTGACGGCGTCCCCGGACCCGCCCGCGATGTCGAGCTCGCGGTAGGTCTTCTCGCCGGTCATCCGTATCGCGGTCGCCGCGTCGAAGCCCACGGCGCCCCGGAAGCTCGCCTCCTGGTCGATGCCGAAGTCGACCAGCCCGACGACCCTGAACCGGTGCGGCCGGTTCCCGTGGTCCAGGACCGTCACCGTGTTTCCGATGGAGTAGCCCTCCCGCTTGGCGAGCTGGGTGTCGAGGACGGTCTCGCCCCCACCGGACGGGGGACGCCCCTTGTCGACGTCGTAGCGCAGTAGCCGCCCGGACGGCACGGACATCCCGACCGTCGAAAAGTCGCCGACCGCCTTGCCGTCCTTGCCCACGAGAGCGGCGTCGCCCTTCACGACGCCCTGGACGTCCGCGACGCCGGGAAGCGCCTTGACCTTGCCCAGCAGTTCCGGCGAGACGCCCTTGTCGGAGTCGTCGCTCTTGGGCAGCACCGCGTAGTCGACCTTGTCGGCGGACTTGGCGAACGTCTTGGAGACGCCCTTGTCCAGCGTGTCCGTCAGGACGAACGTCCCCGAGATGAAGCCGACGCCGAGGGTGATGGCCACCGCCGTGAGCAGCAGCCGCAGCTTGTGGGCGCGCAGGCCCGCCAGAGTCGTCCGCAGCATCACGCCCCCAGGCCCTTCAACCGGTCCAGGACGGCGTCCGGGGTCGGCTGGAAGATCTCCGAGACGATCTCCCCGTCCCGCAGGAAGACCACCCGGTCTGCGTACGAGGCGGCCACCGGGTCGTGGGTGACCATCACGATCGTCTGCCCCATCTCGCGGACCGAGGAGCGCAGGAACCCCAGGACCTCGGCGCCCGCACGGGAGTCGAGGTTGCCGGTCGGCTCGTCCGCGAAGATCACCTCGGGCCGGGCGACGATCGCGCGGGCGCACGCCACCCGCTGCTGCTGGCCGCCCGACAGCTCGCTCGGCCGGTGCCCGAGCCGGTCCCGCAGGCCCAGGATGTCGACGACCCGCTCGAACCACGCCCGGTCGGGCCGGCGGCCGGCCAGCTCCATCGGCAGCAGGATGTTCTGCTCGGCGGTGAGCGTCGGCAGCAGGTTGAACGCCTGGAACACGAACCCCACGCGGTCGCGGCGCAGCATCGTCAACTGCCGGTCGCCCATCCCGGTGATCTCGGCGTCGCCGAGGACGATCCGCCCGCCGGTGACGGTGTCGAGCCCGGCCAGGCAGTGCATCAGCGTCGACTTCCCCGACCCGGACGGTCCCATGATCGCGGTGAACGCGCCCCGGGCGAACCCGACACCGACCCCGCGGAGCGCGTGGACGGCCGCGTCACCGGACCCGTACACCTTGGACACGCCCTCGGCGAGGACGGCCGGCGGTGCCGCGGCGGCGGGGGATCCCCCGGGCGGCTCGGCGAACGTGCTGGTCACGGTGACTCCTTGGGGGTCGTGGATGGACGTGCTCCACGCTAGGAATCCGCGCCGTCCCTGCCATCGACCCGGCGGCCACGCTCCGCGTCACTCTCACGGCTATCCGGCCCGCCCGCGTACGACCTGAGTCGTACGCATCCGTCCCCCCGCTCGCCGACCCCCGTCCGGCGCCGGGCATGCGAAGGCGCCGGAGACATCGGCGGTCTCCGGCGCCTCGGCGACGGGCGGCAGGCCCGTCGCGTGCCGGTGTCAGTGCCCGTAGTTGACGGACGCGCCGCCCTTGCAGTGAGCGCTCGCGCCGCCGAGGACGGCGACGGCGTTGCCGCAGACGTCCACCGGCACCGAGATCGGAGCGATCACCTGGGTCCCGTTCAGGATCCCGAAGTTCCCGCTGGTGCTGTTGTGGCTGAACCAGTCCTCGTCATGACCCTTGCCGTGGTGGCCCTTGTCATGGTGACCCTTGCCATGGTGGCCGTGGTCGTCCCCTCCGCCGCCGAGGGCGGCGGCGTACGCGGGCGTCGCGGCGAGGGCGGAGCCGGCGACGGCGAAGCCGAGGATGCCGGTGGCGGCAAGCTTCTTGAACACGAGAGTCCTCCCGTACGTGGGCTTAGCAGTGCCCGAAGATGACAGTGCCGACGTCGCCCGCTAAGACGGCGTCGCGTACGGTAGTTACCCGGCTACGTTAAGGAAGATCGAATGCGCGCCCCAGGATGGCGCCAAATGATGATCACGGAGTGATCAAGGCATTACGCGGATGAGCCGGTTTGACCGCTTTTCACCAGACCCGTCTCGTAAGCGAACACGACCGCCTGCACCCGGTCGCGCAGACCGAGCTTCATCAGGATCCGCCCCATATGGGTCTTCACCGTCGCCTCCGAGACGTAGAGCCGCCCGGCGATCTCCGCGTTCGACATCCCGCGCGCGACGAGCCGCAGCACCTCGTTCTCCCGGTCGGTCAGGCTCTCCAGCGCCCCGACCGCCTTCTGCTCGGCGTCCGGCAGATGCACCGCGAACCGGTCCAGCAGCCGCTTGGTCGTGCTCGGCGCCACCACCGCGTCCCCCGAGTGCACCGCCTTGATCGCCTCGATGAGCTGCGCCGGGCCCGCGTCCTTCAGCAGGAACCCGCCCGCGCCCGCCTTGATCGCGGCGAACGCGTACTCGTCCAGGTCGAACGTGGTCAGGATGACGACCTTCGGCCCGGACCTCGCCACCACCTGCCGCGTCGCCTCGATCCCGTCCATCCGCGGCATCCGGACGTCCATCAGCACCACGTCCGCCCGCGTGCCCCGCAGGAGCTCCAGCGCCTGGATCCCGTCCCCGGCCTCTCCGGCGACCTCGATGTCGGGCTGCGCGTCCAGCACCATCCTGAACCCGGCCCGCACCAGCTCCTGATCGTCCACGAGCACCACCCGGATGGGCGCCTCCACGTCCGTCATGCCACCTCCCTGTCCGCGAGCCCCCACGCGCCCGGCGAGGGGTGCCGCAAGCTCTGATCCCGCTCGCCGCGGCCGGTCACGCGGCGACCTCCTCGCGAACCGGCAGGCTCGCGACCACTTCGAACCCGCCGCCGGGACGCGGGCCGGAGACGACCGTCCCGCCGTAGACGGCGACGCGTTCGCGCATCCCCGCCAGCCCGTGGCCGCGACCGTCGTCGGGGGCCGCCGCACCTCGGCCGTCGTCGACCACCCGGATCTCCAGCGCGTCGTCCGAGTAGCACAGCCGCACCGACACGCTCACCCGCGGGCCACCATGCTTGAGCGTGTTGGTCAGCGCCTCCTGGACGATCCGGTAGACCGTGAGCTGGCGTCCCTCCGACATGGCCGCCGCGGTTCCGTCCATCTCGAACTCCACCGCCAGCCCGGCCGCGCGGACCTGTTCGACCAGCTCGTCCAGCTGCGCCACCCCCGGCTGCGGCGCGTACACCCCGGCGTCGTCGCTCTCGCGCAGCACGCCGAGGAGACGCCGCATCTCCGCCAGCGCCAGCCTCCCCGTCGAAGCGATCGTGTCGAGCGCCTGCCGGGCCCGCCCCACGTCGGTGTCGATGGCGTAGGACGCGCCGTCCGCCTGCACCACGATCACGCTGACGTTGTGGGCCACCACGTCGTGCAGCTCGCGGGCGATGCGGGCCCGCTCGGCCGCCATCGCCACCTTCACCTCGTTGTCGCGCTCGCGCTCCAGCCGCTCGGCCCGCTCCTCCACCGAACGCAGGTACGCCCGGCGCGTGCGCATGTGCAGACCGAGCACGTACACACCCGCCACCAGCACCGTCATCATGACGAACGTGAACTTCCGGTCGTTGGCCCCGGACGGGTAGCGGTAGGTCACCATGACCGAGCCCACCTCGCCGACCAGCGCCGCCGCGAGCCCCCAGCGGAACGTGCACCCGGCCGCGACCGTGTAGAGCCCCATCAGGACCGCCACGTTCGCCGGGACCGGGATCTCCCCCAGCACGCACTGGACGCAGGAGACCAGCGCGACGAAGGCGAAGACCGTCCGGGGGAACGTCCGGCGCAGCACCAGCGGCCCGGTCAGCGCGACGGTCAGCAGCACGTAGGGCCCCGGGCCGATCCCGCTCGGCCCCGCCAGCAGCGACGGCACCGAGAAGAACAGGACCGGCAGCGCGAAGAAGGCGTCGACGAGGGGCTTCTTGCCCCGCAGCCACTCCCATGCGCTCGCCACCATGCCGACAGCGTACGTAGCCGCTGGTCACTCCGGGATCAGCCGCAGGTCGGACCCGTGTCCGCCGCAGGGATGGCACGTCCAGGCCCGCCACCCACGGTAACGTCGCAGTCGTGGAGTCGCTGGTTTCCGGATGGCTGACGTGGCGCACCGCGATGGAGCGGGCCCTCTACGGGGAGGACGGTTTCTACCGGCGTGAACGCCCCGCCGAGCACTTCCGCACCTCGGTGCACGCCTCCCCGCGGTTCGCCGCCGCCATCGCCCGCCTGCTGGTCGAGGTCGACGCCCTGCTCGGCCATCCCGACCGGCTGGACGTGGTCGACATCGGCGCCGGGTCCGGCCGCCTGCTGGCCAACATCCTGGCCCGCGTACCGCCCGACCTGGACGCCCGGCTCGCCCCGACGGCGGTCGAGCTCGCGCCGCGCCCCGCCGACGTCCCGTCCCGGATCACCTGGCGCCCCGACCTGCCCGCCGCCATCACCGGCCTCGCCGTCGCGAACGAGTGGCTCGACAACGTGCCGCTGGACGTGGTGGAACGCACTCCCGAGGGCGTCCGGACCGTGCTGGTCGACCCGGTCAGCGGCACCGAGCGGCCGGGGCCGCCGCCGTCCGATGAAGACCACGGCTGGCTGGAGCAGTGGTGGCCGCTGTCCGAACCGGGCGACCGCGCCGAGATCGGGCATCCACGCTGCGCCGCCTGGGCCGCCGTGATCGGCCGCCTCTCCGCCGGCCTCGCGCTCGCCGTCGACTACTCGCACTCCCGGGAGTCCCGCCCCGTGTACGGGACGCTGACCGGCTACCGCGACGGCGCGACCGTCCCCGCCGTCCCGGACGGGTCGTGCGACGTCACCGCCCACGTAGCGCTCGACGCCTGCCTCGTCGCCGGACGCCGCGCCGGTGCGACGTCCAGCCTCCTGACGACCCAGCGCGACGCCCTGCGCGCCCTGGGCCTCTCAGGAACCCGCCCGCCCCTCGACCTGGCCCACCAAGACCCCCGCGCCTACGTGGCCGCCCTGTGCCACGCGGGCGAGGACGCCGAACTGACCGACCCCACAGGCCTGGGCGGCTTCGGCTGGCTGACCCAAACCGTCGCCCTCCCCCTCCCCACCTGCCTAACCCGAACGAACTAACGCCCCGACACCACCCAGCCAAGGCACCAGACGGTCCCAATCGCTCGTAGCGGAGCCAGTACGGCCAGACAACCCAAAGCGTCGATCAACCCACGACCACGCCGCCCAGCGCGCTATGCCGACCCGATCGCTCGGGACCGACCCGCAGCGCGGGGATCACATCAATGCCGTGATCGGGACCACTGGTCGGCCAGCGTTCTATGCCCGCCCGGTCGCCTGCGCGCGGGCCTGCAACGGAGGGATCGTGTGAAGGCGCGGATCAGCGCCTTGGTCGAGGTGAGTGGTTGGTCAGCGTTCTACTTGGAGGGCGGTTAGGCCGCGTAGGACGTAGCCGGGCTTCCATTCTGGTTCGGTGGTGAGGCGCAGGGCGGGGGCTGCGCGCAGGAGAGCGCCGAACGACTCGGTGAGTTCGATGCGGGCCAGGGGCGCGCCCAGGCAGTAGTGGATGCCGAGACCGAAGGTGATGTGGGGGTTCGGGTCGCGGCCCAGGTCGAGCCGGTTCGGGTCGGCGAACACCTCCGGGTCGCGGTTGGCGGACGCGAACTGGAGCGCCACCTCGGCGCCGCGGGGGATGTCGACGCCGGCGACCCTGATGTCCTCCAGCACCCAGCGTTCGAACATGGGCGCCGGGGTGTCGTAGCGCAGCAGTTCCTCGACGGCGGTGGGGACGAGCGACGGGTCGGAGCGGAGCCGCTCCAGCTGGCCGGGGTGGCGGAACAGCGTCCACCAGCCGTTGCCC
Source organism: Actinomadura sp. NPDC048955 (assembly GCF_040649435.1). NCBI lineage: Bacteria > Bacillati > Actinomycetota > Actinomycetes > Streptosporangiales > Thermomonosporaceae > Actinomadura > Actinomadura sp. NPDC048955. The sequence goes on along the minus strand of NZ_JBEZJI010000003.1, from coordinate 333,206 downwards.
GTCGCGTTCACCGTGGCCTCGTGGCCCGCGTTGAGGAGCAGGACGCAGGTGCCGATCAGCTCGTCCTCGGTGAGCCGGTCGCCCTCGTCCACGACGTGGGCCAGCGCGGTGATGAGGTCGTCACCCGGCTCGGCCCGCCGGGCGCGGGCCAGATCCCGCAGGTAGTCGGAGAACTCCACGGCCGCGCGGACGGCGGTCCGCTGGACCTCCTCGGGCGGGTTCAGCTCGTACATGCCGCAGATGTCGGCCGACCAGGGGCGCAGCAGGTGCCGGTCCTCGACGGGGACGCCCAGCATCTCGGCGATCACGTTCACCGGGAGCGGCTCGGCGATCTCGGCGAGCAGGTCGCCGCCGCCCCTGTCGGCGAGCCCCGACGCGAACTCCTCGGCGAGGCGCCGGATCGTCGGGCGCAGGCCCTCCACCATGCGCGCCGTGAACGCCTTGGACACCAGACGTCGCAACCGGGTGTGGGTGGGCGGTTCCACGTCGAGCATCCCGGCACGGATCAGGTCCCAGAACGGTCTGAGGAAGTCGGGCTCCGGTTCCTGCCCGAACTCCTCGTGGCTCGCGATGTGGAGGTAGGACCGCCCGAGGCGCCGGTCGCGCAGCAGCACGTCGACGTCCTCGTAGCGGCTGATCACCCACTGGCCGGTGGGTTCGTGGAAGAACACCGGACGCTCGGCGCGGAGCCGCTCGAACACCGGATACGGGTCCGCCACGAACGCGGTGGACCAGGGGTCGTAGGCCAGGTCGCTCATGCCCTGACGATATGCGCCCCTCACAGCCGGCCGGGAGCGGAGCCGAGCCGTCGAACCCGGCCGGCGGACTTCCACGGCGCGCGTCTGGGCTCAGCCCCCTACGGGTGCTCGCGGATCTCCGGCGAATCTGCGCGGTGACGCGGGCCCTCGCCCGGCAGGATCGTCTCGCCCCACATGACATCCCCATCGGCGATGCCTCCTTCCACCTGATCGCGTCCGTCCCTTGGCGGGGTCGGCCCGCCCTCCCCCCTCGGGCGGGCCGACGTGTTCCATCGTCGAGGGACGCCGAGGGGCGCGGAAGGAGAACGCGAACCTGTGGATAAGTCGTCAGCGGGCCCAGTGGGTGGGGTCGCCGCCGCCCGCGCGGCGGGCGGCGAGGGCTCGGCGGGCGGTGGACTCGACGATCGCGCGGGCCTCCCCCAGTTCGCGATCCGCCGCGGCCACCTGGACCGGCCCCGGAGGCGCGTCCACGTGGACGGTGGCCAGGCCCAGCAGCCGCTGGAAGGGGTTCGCGGTCAGCCTGACGCTCTGCGCGCGCGCGTGGGCGATGACGTCCGTGCGGCGGCAGGGCCATCCGTGCCGGGTCACGAAGACCACGTCGTCGGTGCCGGCGCCTTCCGCGTGCTCGATCGACACGGTCTTGGAGGACGCCGGGACGAGGGTGACGGCGTCCACCTGCGTCCCCGGGAAGACCTGCGAGACGAGGTGCATGGCGACGTGGCGGGGCGCGACGGGGAGCAGGGTCGACGAGAGCGCCTGGCGCTCGCCCGCGTATCCGGCGACGGTGACGTCGACGCGGGCCCAGCCCAGGCTGCGCCAGATCACCGGTTCGACGATGCTGACGGCCTGGACGCGGCCCGGCGGCAGCGTCTGCATCCGGGTCTCCAGGAGGCCGTAGCGCAGGCGGATCCCGTCCGGTGACATCGCGACCGTGAAGTTGGCGTACATGACCAGCGGCGCGATCACGGCCCGGATGAGGCCCAGAAGGACCGGGATGGTGACGGCCAGGATGCCGCCTTCCGCGTACATCACGAGGAAGATGAGGGACGCGAGGAAGAGCAGCGCCGTCCCCAGGACGGGGAGCCGCACGACGAGCGACCCGAGCAGAGAGCCGAACGGGACGCGCCACAGGTGCCGTTCGGGAGCTTCCGGGGTCTGGCCCGGGAGCCCGGCAGCGCGGGCGAGGAGTTCGGCACGCAACTGTTGCGCCGACTGCCGTCCCAGGTAGCGGAGGGAGATCTCGCTCTGCTCGCCCCCCGCCAGTTCCACGCGAACTTCGGAGAGCGCGAATACCCGCGTCACCAGCGGACGCACGACGTCGATCGCCTGGATCCGCGAGAGCGGGATGCGGCGAGCGTTCTTACGCAGGATGCCGGTTTCGACGACGAGATCGTCGTTGTCCACTCGGAAACGCACTGCGAGCCAAGCCCACAGGCCCGTTCCTACCGCGACCAGCCCCATGGGGATGGTCACGAGGATGAACCGCAGGATCACCTCCGGCGTGAGCGCCAAGGTGATGCCGCTGTCCGTCTGCGTCAGAAGCAGAGGGAAGCCGAGTAGGACGAAGTAGATGATGAGGAAGACGAACGCGCGGAGCGGAGCCGTCGCCCAGTGGAGCCGGTGCGTGCCCTCGGAAAACCGGACGGGCGGACGTTGCGGCTGCGGCGGCCCATACGCATACGGCGGCCGAGGCGGGCCGTACCCGGGACGCGACGGCGGGTAGGGCGGTCCCGCGGGGCGACCGTAAGGGCCCGGCTGACCGGGCGGACCTGGCGGCCCGGGCGGTCCAGGCGGTCCGGGTCGTCCCTGTGGGCCATACGGGCCGTAGGGACCGCTCATAGGCCCATGCTCCGTTCCTCGCCCTTCTGCGCGAGACGGTCACGCAGGAGCGCGGCCTCCGCAGTGGGCAGTCCCGGAATCGTCGCGTCCGTCGCCGCCGCGGCGGTATGCATCCGGACGGTGGCGACGCCCATCCATCGCTCAAGAAGCCCCGCAGTGACGTCCACGAACTGCATCCGCCCGTACGGAACCACGATGAGCCGCCGGACGAGGACGCCATGGGTCACGATGAGGTCGTCGCCACGCTCGACATAGCCGTAGGCCCTGCGGTCCAGCTCCGCGACCACCCAGGTGAGGATGACCCCGAGCACTACAGCGGCGACCCACATGGAGGCCGCGACCACGGTGCCGTTCCTCCAGACGATGAAAGCGCCCACTCCACCCACGGGAATCGCCCACAGGACAGCAGTGAGAAGCCTGTGCAGGGCATGGCGCTTGGAAATGGGCGACCAGCGAAGGCCGGCCCCAGGCGCGAAGGCCTGATCCGCCTGGTAGACGGGCGGCCCCTGCCGCGGCGGGTAGGGTGCCCCTACCTGTCCTTGACCAGGGTGCTGACCGCCGTGGCCCGGTCCGGACGGCGCGGGCGGACGCGCCGCGCCCTGCGGTCCAGGATGCGCGGCGGGATCGAACGGCGGTTCGCCGTGGCTCGCGTTCATTGCCCCCTAGTCAATCGGATAACGACTACCGCTCGCCATGGGACCATGAAGCAGTGATCGGAGTGGCGGAGGCGCGACCATGACCACCGAACGGATCGTCGGGATCGGTGCGGGCGCCAAGGAGCTCGCCACCGAGGACATGACCCTGAACATCGGCCCCCAGCACCCCTCCACGCACGGTGTGCTCCGGCTGAAGCTCACCTTGGACGGCGAACGCATCTCGGCGGCCGAGCCCATCGTCGGCTACATGCACCGGGGAGCGGAGAAGCTGTTCGAGGTCCGCGACTTCCGGCAGATCATCGTCCTGGCGAACCGGCACGACTGGCTGTCGGCGTTCTCCAGCGAACTCGGCGTCGTCCTCGCCGTCGAACGCATGCTCGGCATGGAGGTCCCCGTCCGCGCCGTGTGGGCGAGGACGCTCCTGGCAGAGCTGAACCGGGTTCTCAACCACCTGATGTTCCTCGGCTCCTACCCGCTGGAAGTGGGTGCCATCACCCCCATCTTCTACGCGTTCCGAGAGCGCGAGGTCCTGCAGCGGGTCATGGAGGAGATCTCCGGTGGACGCATGCACTACATGTTCAACCGAGTCGGCGGGCTGAAAGAGGAGCTCCCCGCCGGTTGGACGGCGCGCGCGCGGGCGGCGGTCTCCGAGGTCCGTGCCCGCATGAGTGACATCGACGACCTCATCATGGGAAACGAAATCTTCCGCGCCCGTACCAGGGGGGTCGGTGTCCTCACGCAGGAGCAGATCCTGCAGTACGGGGTGTCCGGCCCCATCGCGCGCGCATCGGGTTTGGATTTCGACCTGCGCCGGGACGAGCCCTACCTGGCCTACGGCGAGTTGGACGTCCGCGTCGTCACTCGTTCTGAGGGCGACTGCCTAGCCCGGTTCGAGTGTCTGCTCGACCAGGTGCACGCGTCCCTCGACCTGGCGGACGCCTGCCTCGACCACATCGCCGAGCTTCCGCCAGGCCCCATCAACCAGCGGCTGCCGAAGGTCCTGAAAGTCCCTGAGGGGCACACCTACGCCTGGACGGAGAACCCGCTGGGCCTCAACGGCTACTACCTGGTGTCGCGCGGCGAGAAGACCCCATGGCGGATGAAGCTGCGGTCCGCGTCGTACAACAACGTCCAGGTGCTCGCGGAGCTGCTCCCCGGCAACCTGGTCGCCGACATGATCGCCATTCTCGGCTCGATGTTCTTCGTCGTCGGCGACATCGACAAGTAGCCCGGCACCGCACGTCGCCCTACATCGGCCCGGCCTGGGCGGGCCCTCAGGCTCGGGACGCGCCAGGGTGGTCGCGGTGCTCGTCGTCCGGTCCCTTGGGCACCCGGCACGCGTACTCCAGGAAGAACGCCGCCGCCACCAGCACGACGGCAGCGAGGAACGTGCCGCCGCTCACGAAGAAGTCGTGCCGGGGGGTCGACTTCTCGAGCGAGGGGGCGAGGCTGACGGCGAACCCGCCGAAGACGCCCGCGATGACCGCCGCGGAATGCGCGCTGGCCTTCCCCAGAGCCGCCAGGCGCGCCACCGCCAAGGGATCCAGCGGTTTCTGCCCCGTCTTGCGGGAGGCGTCCGGCGCGCGTCCCTTGGAGGGCTTGCGGCGGATGCGGCGCAGCACGTTCAGCCCGGTGAACGCCTCACCGAGGGCGAGCAGCAGCAGCGTCGGCACCGCCGTCCACGGCAGCGGGGGCAGCGACAGGTAGGCAGAACGCAGTACCGCCCAGGTGATCACCCCTATGACGACCACGAGGGCGACGAGGAACAGGGGGCGGGACGGCTTCATGCAGGCTGCTGCAGAGCCAGGTCGTTACGCCGGCGGCAGGCCGACGCGCCGCCCTCCGCCTGTCTGGCCTCGGCCAGGTCTCCCACGCGGCCGTGCCCGGGCAGCAGGACGTCCGGCTCGATGTCGGACCACGGGACGAGGACGAACGCACGCTCGTGCGCGCGGGGGTGCGGGAGCGTCAGATCGGGGTCGTCGGACGTGATGTCCCCGAAAGTCACGATGTCGATGTCGAGGGTGCGGGGGCCCCAGCGGACCACGCGCTCGCGGCGCATCGAAGTCTCGATGTTCAGGACCCGCTCCAGCAGGTTCTCCGGTGGCAGGCGCGTGTCGGCGATGAGCACGATGTTCAGGAAGTCGCCTTGCTCGGGGATGCTCTCCCCGGGCGGCGCGAAGGGGGCGGTCTCATAGACGGGGGAGAACGCCACGAAGCTCAGTCCCGGTGCGTCGAACAGGGCGTCGACCGCCTCCTGGATGTTGTCCAGGCGGTCCCCGAGGTTGCTGCCGATCGAGAACACGACACGGTGCTGGACCAGCATGTGCCCCCCGGTGGCGGTGCGGTCGGGCATGCGGTCGGACGCTGTCATGGGCGACTCCTCGTGATTTTCACGGCGACGTCCGCGAAAGGGTGCGGGATCGGGGCGCTCGGCTTGTGGACGGTGATCTCGACCTCGGAGACCGTCCGATCTTCCAGACATATCTTCGCCAACCGGTCGGCCAGCGTTTCGAGGAGGTTCAGGGGCTCCCCCTCCACCGCGGCGACCAGCCGGCCGGCGAGCGTTCCGTAGTCGACGGTACGCGAAAGGTCATCGCCTTCCGCGGCGGGGCGCGTGTCGAGGCCGAGGACGGCGTCCACGACGAACTCCTGGCCAAGGTCACGCTCGGCGGGCAGGCATCCGTGGCGCCCCCGTGCCCGAAGCCCGCGCAACTCGATGCGATCGAGAGTCATTCTTCCTCTGCATCCACGACGTTGAGGACGGGGGAACCGTGGTGGAGCAGAAGCCGCCACTCCCCGCCGGTCCGTACGAACACGTTCGTCGCCACGATGCTTCCACCGGCGAGGAACCCTGCTTCGGTGTCCTCATCGGCGGTCAGGATGTTCTCCTTGCACGTCACCACAGCGTGGTCGCCGTACACGTCCGTTTCCACGTCGGTGAGCACGAACTGGATGTAGGACGTATTGGCCATGATGAGCGCCCACGAGCGCAGCACGGCCTCACGTCCCCGCAGCATCGTCCAGCCAGGATGGACGCAGGAAACACCCTCGGCGTACGGGCCGTCCGCCCAGACCGCCGACATGCGGTCGAAGTCACCGGCCTCGAACGCGGCATAGAACTCGGCATGGACCTCGTCCACGTCGGCGCGGTTCACGGCACGGCTCATAGGCGGAGACTCCCGTCGTCGTCGATTTCCTGGGTAACGCTGTCCTGGTCGACCGGACGGGCCGCGCGCATCGCGGCCGCCACCCGTACCGCGTCCGCGTTGGGCCGGACTCTGTGCACCCTTACGCACCATGCCCCGGCGGCCGCCACGAGAGACGTGATGGCCACGGTCGCGTCATCGCATTCGCCGAACGGACGCCGCGTCCCGTCCGGTTCCGCGAGGAGCCTCGTCAGAAACCCCTTGCGGGACGCCCCCACCAGGACGGGGTAACCGAGACCTGTGAACGCGTCCAGATGGGCGAGCAGCGACCAGTTGTGCCCCGTCTCGGGGTTCTTGGCGAAGCCCAGCCCAGGGTCGAGCACGATCATTGACGGGTCGACGCCCTCCCCCAGGACGGCGTCGACTCGGTGCAGCAGTTCGTCACGGACCTCACGCACCACGTCCGTGTAGACGGCGCGGTTGTACATGTCGTGGCTGTGGCCGCGCCAATGCATCACCACATAGGGCACGCCCGCGGCGGCCACCACGCGCGGCATGTCTGGGTCGGCCAGACCGCCGCTCACGTCGTTCACGAGTCGCGCGCCCGCGCCTACCGCGGCCTCGGCGACCTCGGCGCGCATGGTGTCGACGCTCACGGGAACGTTCTCGGCCACGAGCGCCTCGATGACGGGAACCACGCGGCGCAGTTCCTCTTCCTGGGACACACGCTGCGCGCCAGGGCGCGTCGACTCGCCGCCCACATCCACGATGTCGGCGCCCTCGCCCATGAGATCGAGCCCGTGGCGGACCGCCTTCTCCGGGTCGAACCAGGCGCCGCCGTCGGAGAAGGAATCGGGGGTCACGTTGACCACGCCCATGACGAGGCACCGCCCTGGCTCGGGCAGCCCCGGAACGGCGGCACTGGTCATGTCACCCAACCCTATGCCTTGGAGTCCACCCGCCGGAGCGGTGCTCCAACCGCCCCGTCCGTTCGGCATACCCTCTCCGGGAACAGCAGAACGGGCCTCAGCTTGACAGTGAGGCCCGTTCAGACGCTCGGTCGGGCCCCGGGGACCCAACGGCCTGTCAGCGGCCGAGAATCAGGCTCATCGCCTCGGACCGCGTCTCGGCGTGATCACGGAAGTCGCCGCGCACCGCCGACGTCACCGTCTTCGCGCCCGGCTTCCGCACGCCGCGCATCGTCATGCACAGGTGCTCCGCCTCGATGACCACGATGGCGCCGCGGGGCTCCAGCACCGTCATCATCGCGTCGGCGACCTGGCTCGTGAGGCGCTCCTGCACCTGCGGCCGGCGGGCGTACACGTCCACCAGCCGGGCCAGCTTCGACAGACCGGTGATCTGGCCCTTCTTGTTGGGCGTGTAACCCACGTGCGCGACCCCGTGGAAGGGCACCAGGTGGTGCTCGCAGACGGAGTACACCTCGATGTCCTTCACCAGGACCATTTCCTCATGGTCGGCGTCGAACACCGTGGTCAGCGCGTCCTCGGGCTTCTGGCGCAGACCCGCGAACTGCTCGGCGTACGCGCGCGCCACCCTGGCGGGGGTGTCGCGCAACCCGTCACGGTCAGGGTCCTCCCCGATGCCGATCAGGATCTCGCGAACGGCCTTCTCGATGCGCGCGTGGTCGAAACGCCCGCCGTGCAGTGTCTCGCCCGGCGGGTCGTTGTCGATCGGCGCCTCGTCGTACGGGATCGCCAAGGCCGTCAGCTCTCGCCCGGGGACGGGTCGACCGCCTCGGAGGTGACGCCGCTCTGGCCGTTGTTCTTGGTCAGGTCGGTGACGTCCTGAGGGCCGAGCAGAGCCAGCTCCTTCGGCGTGAGCACCGGCGGGCGGTCGGACGGGAGGCGCTTGCCGTAGCCGGTGTAGGAGTTCTGGTGCGGCCGCTTCTGGATCGGCGCGAAGATCTCCAGCACCTGGTTCTTGGAGAGCGTCTCCTTCTCCATCAGGTTGACGACGAGCTCGTCCAGGACGTCCCGGTACTCGACGAGGATCTCCCACGCGGTGTCGTGCGCGCCCTCGATGTAGCGCCGGACCTCGTCGTCGATCGCCGAGGCGATGTCCTCGGAGTAGTCGCGCTCATGGCCCATGTCGCGGCCGAGGAAGACCTCGCCCTGCCCGGTGCCGAACTTGCGGGCGCCGAGGCGCTCGCTCATGCCGTACTCGGTCACCATGTTGCGGGCGATGGAGCTGGCCTTCTCGATGTCGTTGGCCGCGCCGGTCGTCGGCTCGTGGAAGACCAGTTCCTCGGCGGTGCGCCCGCCCAGCAGCATGGCGAGCTGGTCGGTCATCTCCGACCGGGTCGTGAGGAACTTGTCCTCCATCGGGAGGGTCATGGTGTAGCCCAGAGCCCGCCCGCGCGGAAGGATCGTCACCTTGTGCACCGGGTCGGAGTTCGGCAGCGCGTGCGCCACCAGAGCGTGCCCGCCCTCGTGGTAGGCGATGATCTTCTTTTCCTTCTCCGACATCACCCGGGTCTTGCGCTCCGGCCCGGCCATGACGCGGTCGATGGACTCCTCCAGGGTGTCCATGTCGATCAGCTTGCGATCGAAGCGCGCGGTGAGCAGCGCCGCCTCGTTGATCACGTTGGCCAGGTCGGCGCCCGTGAAGCCCGGGGTCCGGCGCGCGATCACGTCGAGGTCGACGTCCTGCGCGAACGGCTTGCCGCGCCCGTGCACCCGCAGGATGCCCTTGCGGCCCTCCAGGTCGGGACGGTCAACGGTGACCTGGCGGTCGAAGCGGCCGGGGCGCAGCAGCGCCGGGTCGAGGATGTCCGGACGGTTCGTCGCGGCGATCAGGATCACGCCGCCCTTGACGTCGAATCCGTCCATCTCGACCAGCAGCTGGTTGAGGGTCTGCTCGCGCTCGTCGTGGCCGCCGCCGAGGCCCGCGCCGCGGTGCCGGCCGACGGCGTCGATCTCGTCGATGAAGATGATCGAGGGGGCGTTGGTCTTGGCCTGCTCGAACAGGTCGCGGACCCGGGACGCGCCCACGCCGACGAACATCTCGACGAAGTCGGAGCCGGAGATCGAGTAGAACGGCACGCCGGCCTCGCCGGCCACGGCGCGCGCCAGCAGCGTCTTGCCGGTGCCGGGCGGGCCGTACAGCAGCACGCCCTTGGGGATCTTGGCGCCGATGGACTGGAACTTCGCCGGGTTCTGCAGGAAGTCCTTGATCTCTTCGAGCTCCTCCAGGGCCTCGTCGGCCCCGGCCACGTCGGCGAAGGTGGTCTTCGGGGTGTCCTTGGTGATGAGCTTGGCCTTGGACTTGCCGAAGTTCATCACCCGCGAGCCGCCGCCCTGCATCTGGTTCATGATGAACAGGAAGATCAGCACGATGACCACGATGGGCAGCAGGCTGAACAGCAGGTTCAGGAAGAAGCTCTGCTTCGGGACATCAACGTTGTAGCCGCCGGACAGCTTGCCGGCGTTGGCCTGGTTCTGCAGTTGCTGCTGGAGTTGCAGGCCCTGGCCCTCGACCCAGGAGGCCTGCTGCTGCTTGCCGTTGGTGAGCGTCAGCTCGATCCGCTGGTCCTTGTCAATGATCTTCGCGGACTTCACCTGGCCCGCGTTGATCTCCTGGACGACCTTGGAGGTGTCAACCTTCTCGAACGAACGGCCGGGGTTGACGCCCCACATGACGAGGGCGACCAAGAGGCCGAACAGCAGGATCCACAGCAGCGGCCCGCGAAAATAGCGCTTCACGTCCATTTATCCGGTTACCCCGTAGGGGCCCGTCCCTCCTGACCAACGTCTGTGTGCGATCCTCGCCCGTCTCTGGGGACGGACGCCACTGCGACCAACAATGCGACCAACGGGAAGGCCCGTCGCCCGGGGCTCCGGTCCCACCGTGGCGGCTTCCCTCATATCGCGTCCCGAACCCGAGGTCCGGGACACCGACGGTACACCGCAGGCGCAGGAGACGCAGCCGACGCCGATCCCCCACATCCCTTGCCTATACCCGTCAACGACCTTTGCAACGATTCGTCACGGTCCCTTGTTCCCTGGGGGGCGTTGGCGCGCCTCCGACCAGTGTGAGCACGTCCGGGGCGATCAGGCCCTCCCTGCGGCCCTCCGGCCCCTCCAGGACGGCTCAGGCCCCGTTCCCGCCGTACACGTGCGGGGCCAGGGTCCCGACGAACGGCAGGTTCCTGTACCGCTCCGCATAGTCGAGCCCGTAGCCGATGACGAACTCGTTGGGGATGTCGAAGCCGATGTACTTCACGTCGATCTCGGTCTTGACGGCCTCCGGCTTGCGGAGCAGCGCGCAGATCTCCAGCGAGGCCGGGTTGCGGGAGAGCAGGTTGCTCACCAGCCACGACAGCGTCAGCCCCGAGTCGACGATGTCCTCCACGATCAGGACGTGCCGGTCGAGGATGTCGGTGTCGAGGTCCTTGAGGATGCGGACGACGCCGGACGACTTGGTGCCCGAACCGTAGGACGACACGGCCATCCAGTCCATGGAGGCGGGCGAGTGCAGCGACCGCGCCAGGTCGGCCATGATCATGACGGCGCCCTTGAGGACCCCGACGAGCAGCAGGTCCCTGCCCGCGTAGTCGGCGTCGATCTGCGCGGCGAGCTCGCGCACCTTGGCCTGCAGGTCGTCCTCGGGGATCAGCACCTTCGCCAGGTCGTTGCCCAGGTCCTTCTCGTCCACAACCCCACCTCATAGCTCAGACCTCGCCCGTCCGGTGGGACGGACGTCGGACGGACACCGCCGCGCGCCGTTCGGGCAGTGCGCGGCGGACGCGACACGTGACGATCCGCACACGCCGCGACGTCAAACCGGGCCGAACAGCAGCTTCCCAGACCTCCGGAAGGCGCGCAGCCCCCCTGGCAGATCCACGTGCCGCTGGCCGTGCCAGGCCGTGACCAGCCGATCCACTGCATCGATATGGACCGCCGCGAGCGTACCCGGTGGGCTGCCGGCCCTGACCGCCGCCATCCGCAGCACCCTCGTACGGACGGCTCTGGGCAGCCCTTCGAGCCCCTCCAGGCGGACGGCGACGTTGCAGCCGTCTTCGGAGGTCTCCAGGTCGGAGTAGGCGCGGGAAGCCATCTCGTCGAGGGCGTCGGCGTCGTCGCGCAGCATCCTGGCCGTCCGTGCCAGCGCTTGGGCCACTCCCGGGCCAAGGGCCTTCTCCAGGGCGGGAACGGCCTCGTGCCGGACGCGCACGCGCGCGTAGGCGGGGTCGATGTTGTGGGGGTCGTCCCAGGGGTCCAGCCCCATGGCCTTGCAGGCGCGGCGCGTAGTGACGCGATCCAGCTCCAGCAAAGGCCTCAAGTACCTGACTCCCTCGGAGCGCCTGAAAGTGGCGGGCATGCCAGACAACGAGCGGGCCCCGGAACCACGCGCCAGCCCTAGCAGGACGGTTTCGGCCTGGTCGTCTTGCGTGTGACCAAGCAGAACGGCGGTCGCCCCCATTTGATGGGCGGCACCGTCAAGGGCCGCGTATCGAGCGTCGCGGGCCGCGTTCTCCGGACCGCCGGCCCCGTCGACGGTCACCGCGATGGAACCAGCTGGGTCGAGACCGAGGTCGACCATTGTCCGGACCACCGCGTCGGCACGCTGGTCCGAGCCGCGTTGCAAGCCATGGTCGATGGTGATGCCTCCGGCCGAACGTCCTGCCCTGGGCGCTTCGAAGGCCAACGCCCCAGCGAGCGCCAGCGAATCGGCGCCCCCGCTGCACGCTGCCAGCACCATTCCCCCCTGCGGCAGGCCGGCGAGAACCCGGCGCACCGCAAGACGTACCGCCGCCACAGCCGGATCAGGGCCCATGGCAAACGTCTACCACCACACGGTGCCGTTCGCCCAAGGCAGGTCACGCCAAGGCAGGTACCGGCTCAAGTGCGCTGCGGCTCAGGCCTCGCTGGCCTTGGGCGGGGCGTCGATGGCGCGTGTGCCGACGACCCTGCTCATCCACAGGCTGGGCTCCTTGATCTCGTCGTGGGTCGGGAGCGTTTCCGGCGACTGCCAGACCTGGTTGAAGCCGCTCATGCCGGCCTCCGTGACGACCCTCCGCACGAACCGCGACCCCTCCGCGTACTGCTTCATCTTCAGGTCGATGCCGAGCAGGCGCCGGATCGTCTTGTCGAGCTTGGAGCCGCCCGAGCGCCGCCCCTGGAAACGCGACCGGATCTGCTGGACGGACGGCACGACCTCGGGGCCCACCGCGTCCATGACGTAGTCGCCGTGTCCTTCGACGAGCGTCATCACGGCGGTGAGGCGGTCGAGGATCTCCCGCTGCTCCGGCGTCTGGATCGCGTCGATGAGGTTGGAGTCACCGCCGCGCACGGCGTCGGCGACGGCCTCGGCAGCGTCCCGGATGCGGTCCAGCATCATGCCGGGGTCGAGGTCGGACGCGAGGAGGAACTTGGTCATCTGGTCCTGGACGTACTCGCGCAGCCAGGGGACTCCCGTGAACTGGGCGCGGTGCGTCTCCTCGTGCAAGCAGACCCAGAGGCGGAAGTCACGCGACTCCACACCGAGCTCCTGCTCCACATGGACGATGTTGGGCGCGACCAGAGTCAGCCGCCCTGTCGGCGCACGCCCGGACGGGTCCGGGGGCAGGAACAGCTCGTACTGGCCCAGAACACGGCTCGCCATATACGCCAGAATCGCGCCGACCTGCATGCCCGTGACGCGCGAACCGACCGCCTGGACGACAACGTTGCCCGCTCCACCGAGGGGGCCGCCGTTGCTCCGTTCGGACATCTGCTCCATGAGCGGCTCCAGCACCACCCGGAAACCGTCCACGTTGGCACGGATCCAGCCAGGCCTGTCCACGACAGTCGCTGGGTCCGGATCGAGCTCGGACGCCATGCCGGTGAAGTCCCGCACGTGCCCATGGGCGATCTTCGACAGGGCGCGCAGCTCCTTCACGACCTCACGGGCCTCGGCATGGGTGACCTGCGGCCCGGGCCTGACGAGCCGGGTGCCGGCCTGGACCGCCAGGTTCCAGTCGATCATTGAGGCGCTCATGTCACCACCGTACGTTCGGAACGCGGCGCCGGAGCGCCCTGCATGGTCGTTCAACGAACAACCGCTTTGGTTATCTCCCGTACGGCCTCCCCCACACCCGCGCCGCGGGTCGGGTGTCGGGCCTCAGATCAGCCGCAGCCGCAGGTGGCCACCGCTGCCGCGAGCTGGTCGAGCTTGCCGGGGTCGACCGGTCCCTTGCCGTCCCCCGCCATGAACGCGAAGGCGAGCAGACGTCCGTCCGCGTCGTAGGCGAGTCCGGCCAAGGTGCTGACTCCCGCCAAGGTGCCGGTCTTGGCTCGCACCATTCCCGCACCCCCCTGGCTGGCCGCGACGGTGTAGCGGGGCGGGCTCAACGTCCCGGAGAAACCTGCGATCGGCAGACCGGTGATGACCGGGCGCAGCTTCGGATGGTCCCCGCCCGCAGCGAGCGAGACGATACGGGCGAGCGCGATAGGCGAGATGCGGTTGAGCGGCGACAATCCACTGCCGTCGTTGACCGAGACCCCCTCGGCCACACCCAGCCCGGCGAGAACCTGCCGGACGGCCTGCGCGGCATCGGCGAACGTCGCGGGACGCCCCAGATTGATGGCCACCTGGCGGGCCACCGCCTCGGCCACGTCGTTGTCGCTGTCGGTCAGCAGATGCTCCACGAGCGCGGACAGCGGAGGCGACTGGACGGCACCGAGTTGCACGGCCTCCTTCAGCGCGACCGTCGAACGCCCGGCCCTGGCACTGACCCCGTTCTTGGCCAACAGACGCGCGAACTCCCTTGCCGCCGCGGAAGGAGGGTCCGAGACCCTTGTCCTCCTGGACGGGTCAGACGGCGCCACCCGTCCCTCGTCGACGGTCAAGGCACTGACAGGCGCCAGTTCGCCGTCGGGCAGGTAGTTGGGTTTCCAGCCCGCCGCCGTGCGGGGCCCCTGATAGGCGGACGCGTCGTAGTCCACGCGCACCTGGCCCGTACCGGAAGCCTTCAAGGCAGCAGCCGTCTGGCGGGCCAGGTCGGGGAGAGACGCATAGGGCGGGTGGCCGGCTCCAGGGCGCGGTGGAAGCGCCGTCAAGGTAGGATCCCCGCCTCCGACCAGAATGATCCCGTCGCCCGTGCCGCGCACGACCCGGGTGGTGATCCGGTGGGCCGGGCCGGCCGAGGCCAGCGCCGCCACCGACGTCGCCAGCTTCGTCGTCGAGGCCGGGGTGGCGGGCTGCCCGGCGCGCAGCTCGTACAGCGGCCGCCGGGACTCCGCGTCGACAACCACCGCGTTGATCTTCGCCTGCGGTCCCCCGATCAGCGCGGAGAGCCGTCCCGCCAGGGCGGACGGGTCGGGCGGACGGCCCGACCCGGGATCGGCGGCGGGGATCGCGGCGGACGACGGCGCGATCCGCACCAGGTCGCGCGCCGCCACGCTGGGCGGTTGCGGCGACAGGCGCCGGTCCGGTGTGAGTTTCACCACTGCCAGACCCGCGGCGACGGCGAAAACGTTAAGGAGGGACAGCGACAGGACTGCGAGGGCCCGGCCCCGTCCAGGCACGTGACCGCCCCTCTCCCACTCAGCACTCACCAACGTGCGACATCCTTATACAGGGGAACACTCACCTGTGGTGCCGGCCTCGCCCACAGGCTCCCGAAAGACTATTCACTGCGAGCGCGCAGGGAGCGGAGGAAATCTTGAATTTCGACGTCACGATTGAGATCCCCAAGGGCCAGCGGAACAAGTACGAGGTGGACCACGAGACCGGCCGCATCCGGCTCGACCGCATGCTCTTCACCTCCACGCAGTACCCGGCCGACTACGGGTTCGTCGAGGACACCCTCGGCGAGGACGGCGACCCCCTGGACGCCCTGGTCCTGCTCCAGGAGCCGACCTTCCCCGGCTGCCTCATCCGCTGCCGCGCCGTGGGCATGTTCCGCATGACCGACGAGGCCGGCGGTGACGACAAGGTCCTGTGCGTCCCCGCCACCGACCCCCGCATGGAGCACCTGCGCGACATACACCACGTCGCCGAGTTCGACCGGCTGGAGATCCAGCACTTCTTCGAGGTCTACAAAGACCTGGAGCCCGGAAAGTCCGTCGAGGGCGCCAGCTGGGTGGGACGCGTGGAGGCCGAGCAGGAGATCGAGCGTTCCTTCAAGCGCGCCTCCGACCAGGGCGGCCACTGAGCCGTCCCCGGCCCGTGCGGCCGGCCGGGCCGTTCGGAGTCGCAGACGGCGCCGACCCGCTCCCCGCCGCCCACGCGACACTCGTGGGGAACCCTTCTGTAGGACTCCTACAGAAGGGTTCTCGCTTTCTACGACTTCTTTCAGCCCGCAGGACGGGTGGCGCCGATCAGGTCCTGCCGGTGGATGCTGGCGATACGCACGTGCGCACCGGTGTAGGGCGCCTCCACCATGCGGCCGTCGCTGAGGTAGAGGCCGACGTGGTGGATCGTGGCCGGGTCAGACCGATTGGTCGCGAAGAAGACCAAGTCACCCGGGCGCAACTTGCTGATGGGGATGTGCGGTCCGGACGTCCACTGCGTGCCCGTCCAGTGGTCGAGCCGTACGCCCGCCTTGTTCCACGCGTACATGGTCAGGCCTGAGCAGTCGAAGCCGACCGTCCCGGCACCCTGAGCGATGCCGTATGTCGGCCCCTCCATGTCGCCCCCGCCCCAGGAGTAGGGCGTTCCGAGCCACTTGAGCGCCGCCTCGACCGCGATGGCACCGCGTGCGTCAGGCGGCACCTCCTTCGGGACGGGGAAATCCGAACGGAACTTGCGCGTCTGCGCCCTCTCCAGCGCACGTTCCCGCGCGCGCTTGACCTCCGCAGCCCTCGCCTGGGCTTTGCCAAGCTTGTGTTCTAGATGGCGCTTGTCAGTCTCGATGCGCTGGACGGCTGCTTGTTGGGTGGCCACGGCGCCTTGCGCGAGCCCTTTGGCCTCGTCGGCTCGCCTCGTCGCTGCGTCTTGCTCGTCCAGTGCGGTCTTCGCCTGGCGGCGGAACACGTCCGCGACCGTCTTCGAGGCTTCGACCCGGCGGAACATGGCGGCTCGGCGTTCGGCGAGCATCTTGACCATGCCGGCGCGGTCCATGAACCCCTGGGGCCCGCCTTCACCCGCGACGGCCGAGGACATCGGGTCGTAGCCGGTGTTGTCCCGATAGACCTGCGCGGCGAACGACGCCAGCTCGGCTCTGGCCGCCTCCACTCTCCGGTCCGCCTCGGTAAGCCTTCCTTGGATGTCCCTGTACGCCTCTTGCGCCCGCCGCAGCTGCACCAGTTCACCGTTGTAGCGCTCCACGGCGGCCTCTGCGGCGATGGCGAGCCTGTCGAGTTCGCCGTCCGCCTGGGCGAGCATGGCCTTCGTCCGCCCGACCTCGGCCGCCCGCTCCCTGACGTCGCGTTCGCTGCGTTCGACATCCTTCGCGCTGGGGCCGGGAGGGTCCGACGGGCGGGCGGACGCACCCGGCACCAGAACGCTCATGCCGATCGCGACGCCAGAGGTGAGAGCGACCAGCCGCAGCGCCCTGCTACTGGCGGGAGACGGGGTCACGCGACGGCGACGTAGCTCAGGTGCGCCAGGTGCCATGATCACGTCCTCCCCGCCCGCGGCCCTACCTAGCGCAAATGATCAGCTACGAAGCGTAGTTGACTCGGGAAATGGCAGGTACAAACGCCACGCGATGAAGGTAGGCGAACAGCCGCGCGCCAGGCGCCGGGTGTCAGGCGCTGAGCGTCGGACTGGCGCCGGACGGTGCGCTGCCAGAGCGGGGCGGGGCGGGCGCCTGTGGCGGAGGTGGGGTCGCCGCAGGGACAGGCGGCGAGTAAGCAGTATCCCCGTCGGCCGGTGGTGGGCCGGAAGGGCTCGACGCAGTGCTCACCTGCGCAGGGCTAGCTGGCCGGTGCGCTTCGGGCGGCGCGGTAGGAGCGGCCGTATCGGAACGCCATGTGACGTGGACCTGAGTCCCACCTGGCCGGAACGTGAGCGTGCTGTCTCCGTAGGGCTTTCGTTGCCGCGAGACGCGAACGTGCACGATCACGCTCTGCCCAGGGTCAAGGCTTCCGGAGGACGGACTGACTTTGAGAGAGCTTTGGCCCTTCGCCTGCCAGGTCACCGGCCCGCCCTCTGCCTTTAACTCTATGGAGCCGTCTGATCCTCCTGCCAGGTCAAGGAAGAGGGGGGAGACCGTCAGCACGCCCGTGGCCACAGACGTCGCGGCCCCATCAGAGAAGGCAAGCATCGGGGGCGTGTCTAAGAGAGCGGGCAGCGGCGCGGACGAAATCTGTGCACCCAGTGGGAACGTGGCCATGGGAAGGGCGTTAAGGGCACCGGGCGCCTGCGAAGGAACAGGCGACTTCCGCACGGGCCCAGGCCTCTGAGAGATGCCGGGTACGGCCGTCGGACGGGGGCCGGCCTGCTCGTCCTTGTCCTCGCGCTGGGCACCGACGACGTACATGGAGGCGACCCCGGACGCCGACAGGAGCGCCACAACCACGAGCGCGGCAGAAGCACGAATGACCTGTGCGTAGAGCTTGGCTGCTCCCCTTTCCTCCCTAGCCGCCTTACGCGGGCGGGTGAACCGCCAGCGCCGGCTCTGACGGGCTGCCCGCCCGGGGCGCCCGTAGGCGCTCTGGACGGGAAATCCATCGGACCTGAACTCCGTGACGCGAGTGGCCACGAAGAGCCTGTAGCCAACGAGTTCGGGATCCAGGAAGCAACTCATCACTCTGAGCCGCGTCTCCGGCGCGGGTACCGCGTCCGGCAGCAGTTCGTACACCTTGGCGGCCGACACGCTTCTGGGACGGAGGCTTCCGCAGGCGGAACACTCTCGCGCGTGCCCCATCAGCCGCTTGCTGAGGTCGTGGGTGAGATCGTCCTGCCGCTCACGCAGGAGGTGAGCGCGCTCAGGGCAACCGTAGGGCCCCTTGTTCGCGAGCATCTCCGCGGTCAACGCCGCTTCGAGCTCGCAATGCGCGCTGTCGAGCGCCGTTTGCGCGTCCCTCGGCGACAACCCGAACACGGCGGCGAGGTCGGGAACCGGCAACCGGCGCCTGACGTGCAGTTCCAGGAGCTCCCGGGAGAGGGGCGGCAACCCCAGCACGGCCTGCCACGCCGTGATGCGCTGGTCGACGTCCTCCTGGTCGTGGCTGGCGACCGGCACGTCCGGCACGAGGTGCCTGGGCGGCATGCGGCGGGCGCACTCCAGCCGTGCGATGGCGTAGAGCCATGGCTCGAACCGGTCGGGCTCGCGCAGCTTGCCGATGTGCGCCTCGGCCACGATGAAGGTGTCACGCAGGGCGACCTGCGCCGCGTCGCGCCCCCGCAGCTGAAACCAGCAGTACGCGTAGAGCTTCTCGGCATGGGCGTCGTAGACCGCGGCCGGGGCGCCGGGGTCGCGCTCGCGCAGCGTCTCCACCAGAAGATGGTCGCTCATGCCAGAAAAGGTAAAGGCTGCCGACGCTCTTTACCAGCAAATTCAAGGGATCACACTCCGACACCGAACATCATCGTTACCTCTCAATTAGGTCTTTTTGGACTGTGTCACACTTAATGGACTTTGGGGCGCTTCGACCGTAATAATGCAAGGTTCACCGCGTTCACATGACCAGCACGTCGCCCCGTTGAGCGATCACGTAGCTACCAAGAGTGACATAACAGGAATTTCGGGCGACAGTCGGCGATGACCATTCCATGTTCGGGGAGGCCGCACTTCCCACGACGGCCACAGAGGCCTAACCAAACGGTCACCCGGACAGCGAATACCGTCACCATGACGCCTCAAAGGGCAATTCGACGAGAACTTCGTTCACAGGTAGGCACCCCATAGCCCAAGGCGGCATTCGGCCATGGCGCCCGCCATCAGCCGGTCAGCGGCGTCGCTCCCCTGCGGCCCGCGCACCGAAAGCCCACGCGGTGACCAGAGAGGCTCTTGACGGGATCACCCTTCACCTGAATGAAGTTGACACTGTCATCGTGACAGTGTCATCATCGACCGCATGGACGATGACACCTGGACGATCGCCGAACTGGCGGACCGTGCCGGCGCGGCTCTCGCGGCGGACGGGTCCGCGCAGGTCAGCGGCCGGGTGCGCGACCTGCCCAACGAGCGGCTGATCCGCTGGTACACCACCATCGGCCTGATCGACCCGCCCCTCGGCCGCCGCGGCCGAACCGCGCTGTACGGGCCCCGCCATCTCCTCCAGCTCGTCGCGGTGAAGCGGCGCCAGGCCTCGGGCCGCTCCATCTCCGAGATACAGGTCGAGCTCGCCGCCGCGACCGATGCGGACCTCGCCCGCATCGCCGCCCTCCCCGGCCCGCCGGGCACCCGTTCAGCCGGCCTGCCGGACCCTGGCGCTCCACACGGCCGAACGACCAGGGCCCCTGCCTCGAACCCTCAGGCCACTCGGGACGCCGAGCAGGCTCCCCACGGCCACTCCCCCGCAAGCCCAGAGAGCCAAGGCGTGCCTCCAACGGCCCCCAAAGGCGCGGAGGGCAGCGAGAGAGGGAGCTTCTGGAGCACGCGACCCGATGTGTCGTTCCACCAGAACGTCGATGCCAGCGGCTATGGCGAAGACCGTCCCGCGATCGTCCAGGGCGTCCGGCTCGCTCCCGGCCTCACCGTGCTCCTTGAGGTCCCGAACCTGAACGGCGACGACCTCGCCGCCATCGAGGCGGCCGCTCGTCCACTGCTCGACGAACTGCGCCGCCGCGGCCTGCTCGCCCGCGTGGACACCCCCGCCGAAAGTCCCGACTTCCAGCCCGCCGCCCCACCTCGGAGGATTCAGTGACCGTGCGCATCCTGCCACTACCCGAGACCGCGCCACCGGTACCCGACCACGGGCTCGGCGCGCTCAGCACCGACAGGGGAAACCTGCCGCTCGACTCCGTGGACGTGCACGCGTCCATCACCGGCCTCGCCGCCGGCATCGAGGTCGTCCAGGGCTTCCGAAACCCGTTCGACGTGCCGCTGGAGGCCACCTACATCTTTCCCCTGCCCGACCGCGCCGCCGTCACCGCACTGCGCATGGAAGCCGCGGACAGGGTCATCGAAGGGAGGCTGAAAGAGCGCGGGCAGGCGCGGCAGGACTACGACACCGCCATCGCCGCGGGTCAACGCGCGGCCATCGCGGAAGAGGACCGCCCGGACGTGTTCACCATGCGGGTGGGCAACATCCTGCCGGGCGAGCGGATCACGATCAGGCTCTCCCTCGACCAGCCGCTTCCGCACGAGTCGGCGTCCAGCGCGACGTTCCGCTTCCCCCTCGTCGTCGCCCCCCGCTACATCCCCGGCGCCCCGCTCGACGGCGAGCGCTCAGGCTCCGGGGTGGCCGACGACACCAACGCCGTTCCGGACGCTTCCCGGATCAGCCCGCCCGTCCTGCTGCCCGGCTTCCCCAACCCGGTTCGGCTGGCCGTCACCGTCGACATCGATCCGTCCGGGCTTCCGCTCACCCAGATCCGGTCGGCGCTGCATGTGGTCGCCGAGGAGGGCGACGGCGAGCGGACCACCGTACGCCTGCAACCGGGCGAGCGCCTCGACCGCGACTTCATCCTCCGCCTCGACTTCGCCCCCCACGAAAGCGCGGCCCTCGCCCTCGTCCCGGACGAGTCCGGCGAGGAGGGGACGTTCAGCCTCACCGTCCTGCCGTCGGGAGAAGCGAGGCCCCGCCCGCGCGACGTGGTGCTCGTCCTCGACCGTTCCGGCAGCATGTACGGCTGGAAGATGGTCGCCGCCCGCCGCGCCGCCGCGCGCATCGTCGACACCTTCCGCGCCGAAGACCGGTTCGCCGTCCTGTCCTTCGACAACGTCATCGAGCGCCCGCGCGACCTCGGCTCCGGACTGGCCGACGGCACCGACCGCAACCGGTTCCGCGCCGTCGAGCACCTCGCGGCACTGGGCGCGCGGGGCGGCACCGAGATGCTCGCCCCGCTCGACGAGGGCTGCCGCCTGCTCACCGACCCCACCCGCGACCGGGTCCTCGTCCTCATCACCGACGGCCAGGTGGGCAACGAGGACCACCTCCTCGCCCACCTCGAACCGCGGCTGCACGGCGTCCGCGTGCACACGGTCGGCATCGACCAGGCCGTCAACGCCGGCTTCCTGAACCGCCTCGCCGCGATCGGCGGGGGCCGTTGCGAACTGGTGGAGTCCGAAGACCGCCTCGACGAGGCGATGGAGCACATCCACCACCGGATCGCCGCCCCGCTGGCCACCGGCCTCGACCTGCACGCCGACGGGCTGGAGATCGTCCCCGACACCGTGGCGCCCACCCGGCTGGGCGCCCTGTTCCCCGGTGTACCGCTCCAGATCGCGGGCCGATTCCGAGGCGCGCCGTCCGGCACCCTGACCGTCCGGGGGACGGCATCCGACGGCACGGCCTGGGAGCAGCACGCCGCCGGCATCGTCACCAAGAACCCGGCCACCCGATCCATCTGGGCCCGCGCGCACCTGCGCGACCTAGAGGACCGCTACACGGTCGGCGGCCCCGGCGACCTGGAACAGCGCATCATCTCGACCTCCCTCCGGTTCGGCGTCCTGTGCCGCTTCACGGCGTTCGTCGCGGTGGACAGCCGGGTCGCGACCGAGGGCGGGACGCCCCACAAGGTCGTCCAGCCGGTGGAGACGCCCCGAGGCTGGGCAGGCGCCGCGCCGATGGCCGAACCGCAGGTGTCTCCGGCGGCCTTCGCCATGGACATGGACGAGGACTTGGACATGTATATGGACATGGACTTGCAGAGGTCGGCCCCGCCGCCACGTGCGGCCCCCATGCCCCCTGCACCGATGCCGGCCGCCCCCTCCGGCCCACCCCCGATGCCGCAAGGCGCCCCTCCCGGTTACGGCGCGCCCCCTCCGGCCTCTGCCCGTCCCGCAGGCCGCCCCCTGGGCCGCGCCCGCAGGCCGGCAGGCCCCGCGCCCTCGTCCCGCCCCGCGCCCTCGCCCCTCGCCGGGTTCCAGCAGGAACTTGCTAACGTCCTGGGTCGCCTCCGCCAGGTCCCCGATACACGAGAAGAGCGCATCCAGCACCTGCTGAGCGAACTCCTCCCCATCCTGGAGTCGATCGTTCAGCGAATGCAGACCCTCTCCCTGGACACCAAGGTCCTCGCCGACCTGCGCGACGACCTGCACCGCCTCCGACCCACCGCCGACCAGCCCACCGTCAGCAACCAGTGGACCCAGGCGCTCCAGGTCCTCGCCGCCTTCACCGGCGAGGCCCCACCCCGCCGCCCCTTCTGGAAGCGCTCCAACTAGCCTGTGTTTCAAAGTCCCGGCCCACTTCGCTCGCCTGGCGGCTCGCTACGTGACCGGGCCTGGGCGAACGCGACATCGCTTCGCGATCTGCCCGGCTCCGCTCGCCTCCGGCCTCGCTCCACCGGGCAGGTCACGCGTTCGCGCGCTTGACCGGAGCCACTTCGAGACAGGCCCTAGCCCAAGGCGGGGGCGTCCCCGATACGGGACGCCCCCGCCACACCACGCGCTCCCTCTGGCGCCATGCAACAAAGCGTTCTGGAGCCACCCATGTCGGCAACGTCAGACACAGGCGGCCCCGACAGGCGGCGATGGCCGCCCGTGCCCTGCCAGAAACCAGAGCCCACCGGGCGCGAGCAAGAGCTCCTCCGATGACCGAGGAGCCCCTCGCAACCACCAAAGCATGCACCAACGGCAGAGAACCCCCGCATGGGCGGACGGGCCCGAAGCACGAGGGGTCCCCTCCCGCGCCGCCTGTGGCAGAAGCGTGGCCCGGCAGTCGGGGGACTCATGGACACCACGCACTCCAAGGACGGCACCCGCATCGCCCTCGACCGGACCAGCGAGGCCCCCGCCCTGATCCATGTCGCGCCGAGCACGACCTAGACCGAGAAGGCGAGAGGAAGTGGGGGCCCGATCGCTGGTAGGGCGCCGGGGGGGGAAAACAGGAGTCCGCCTGCGGGCCGAGGGCGCGGAACAAGGATGCAGGCCGAGGGGGCGGCAGAAGGATGCGGGCCGAGGGGCGGCAGAAAGATGCGAGCCGAGGTGGCGCGAGAAAGATGCAGGCCGACGGGGCGGGGGAAAGATGCGGGCCGACGGCGCCGGGGGACGGGAGTTCGGGTGCGGATTGGGCGTGAGGAGCGGCCATCTGGGCGGAGAGCCCATGGCACGGGCGTGGGCCGGCCGCGCGGCGGAGGCGCGGGCCGGCCCACGTTGGCGGGGGGCGGTGCGGGGACGGTCAGGTGTGCTTCGGGTTGTAGCGACGGAGAAGCGGGATCAGGTTCAGCGCCAGCCCGACCACAGCGACGGCGCTGACCAGGTTGACTCCGGGGTGGAACTCGGCGAAGCCGTCGCCGCCGGCGGCCGTCCCGCCCGCGACCAGCGCGGTGACCACGGCCAGGACCAGGGCGGCGCCGACCTGGCCGGAGGTCTGGACGAGGCCGGAGGCCAGGCCCTGCTCGGAGTCGTCGATCCCGTCCGTGGCCTGCGCCATGATCGAGCTGAAGCCGAACGCGAACCCGCCGCCCAGCAGCAGCATCGTGGGCAGGATCGTGAACACGTAGTGCGGGGCGTTCCCGGCCGTGGCGAGGAACCAGGCGTAGCCGAGGCTCAGGGAGGCCATCGAGCTGATGATCAGGCGAGGCGTTCCGTACCGGTCGATCAGGCGCCCGACGAACGGTGAGCCGAAGGCCACGAGAAGCCCGGCCGGCAGCAGGGCCATGGCCATCTTCAGCGGCGACCAGCGCAGCACGTCCTGCAGGTAGAGCGTCATCATGAACTGGAAGCTCAGGTAGGAGCCGAACAGCGCGACGATGCTCAGGTTGGCCCGGACGATCGAGCCGATCCGCAGGATGCCGAGGCGGATGAGCGGGTGGCGCACCTTGTTCTCGGTGACGAAGAACGCGATCAGCAGGGCCGCCGCGACCACGACGGAGCCCAGGGTGACCGGGTCCAGCCAGCCGCGCTCGGGCGCCGAGACCACCGTGTAGACGGCGAGCAGCATGCCGCCGGTGAGCGTCACGGCACCGAGGATGTCGTGCCCTCCCTCGGCCGCCGACCGGTCCCGCGGGATCAGCGCGATGCCGGCGACAAGGGCGAGCACGGCGAGCGGCACGGGCGTCAGGAACGTCCAGCGCCACCCGAAGCTGGTCAGCAGCCCGCCGAGGATCAAACCGGACGAGTAGCCACTGGCCCCGAAAACGGAGAACACCGACAGCGCCCGGTTGCGCGCCGGCCCCTCGTGGAAGGTGGTGGTCAGGATGGACAGCGCGGTCGGTGCGGTGAACGCGGCCGCCAGCCCCTTCACGAACCGTGTGGCGATCAGCAGCGTGCCGTCGTTGACGAGACCGCCCACCAGCGACGCAACGGCGAACACGGCGAGGGCGGCGAGGAACACGCGGCGGCGGCCGAGGAGGTCCGCGGTGCGACCGCCGAGCAGCAGCAGTCCGCCGTAACCGAGGACGTAGCCGTTGACGATCCACTGCAGTGACGTGGTCGAAAGGCCCAGCTCAGCGCCGATCGACGGCAGCGCGACGCCCACCATGGAGACGTCGAGTCCGTCGAGGAACAACACGGCGCACAGGACGGCGAGGACTCCCCACAGCCGGGGGGTCCAGGTCTGTTCGGCCGGCGCGCGCACGGCACCCGGCGCGCGGACGGCGGAGTCGAGAGAGGTCTCGGTGATAGTCACGTCGAGGGACAGTACATGCACACGCATCAAATGTCCACGCACAAAGTTCCGCAGAATTTAATGCTTGTGCATCTGATGTGCGTGCATGGTAAGATGCGCGGCATGGAGGCGGAGTCTGCTCTGGTCGACCGCTGGCGCAAGCTGGCGACCTGCTACAACACGGTCGCGTGCGCGCTGGACCGCGCACTGCAGGACGTCCACGGCCTGAGCATGAGCGAGTACGAGACGCTCGATCGCCTCGTGGATCAGGACTGTGAAAAGCGTCGCATGCAGGACATCGCCGCGGCCATGTACCTCAGCCAGAGCGCTCTGTCCCGGACGGTCGCCCGCCTGGAGAAGCACGGGTACGTCCAGCGCGGGCTCTGCGAGGCCGACCGCCGCGGCGTCTTCGTGGAGATCACCGACTCCGGCCGCCGCTGCCACGCCGAGGCCCGCGACACCCACCTGAAGATCCTCGCCGAGAACCTGACCGACTGATCCGAGTCCGGTGGGCGCAGCCGATACGACGGGACGTGCCCGGCCAGTGGAGACAAGCCGCCCCAGGGCTTGTGGCCGTACTTTTGGATGACCGGTTGCGATCGTGGACGAGTCGGAGCGCGCACCTTCTACGGGCTGTGTCCATCGACGGCTACTCGCCGGTCGTCCCGTCCAGCAGTTGGCGGGCGATGTCGAGGTGACCGACGTGGCGCGCGTACTCCTGGAGCAGGTGGAAGAGGATCCTGCCGAGAGAGGGAGCTTGGTCGGACGTCCGGAAACGACCGCCCAGGCGGGCCCGGTCGTTCAGCGAGGCGTCCGCCACCAGTGCCCGCGCCCTCGCGACCTCCGAGCGGTAGGCGGCCATGACCTGCGCAGTGGACAGGTCAACAGGGACGGTCCATTCGGACTCATCGCCCCCGGGCGGATAGGCGAGAACATCTTCGGCAGCGAATCCCCAGCGCATCCAGCGGCGTTCGACCCAACCGAGGTGCTGCACCAACCCGAGTGGCGACCACCCCAACGGCTCGACCGGCTCGCGGAGTTCGTCGTCGGACAACCCAGCGAGCTTGCGCATCAGTGCCTCGCGATACCAGTCCAAGTATCCGAGGAGAAGTTCACGACCGTCTGTCACCTCGACGCCTGGGCCATCGAGAAGCGCGGGAACCTGATCCGAAGAGCTCTGCATCCGCCGAACAGTAGTGCGGTGCCAGCCTCGACAGTCGGGCCTGGCCACGCCGCCGCCGACGGACTCCGTGCGCTTCGGCATCCGGAGCGCCAGCCCACCCTCTGAGTAGACGTACCGAACAGACTGCCTCCGCACCCCAATGCGAAACGGGATGTGGCCGTCGGTTCGCGCGGACGGCGAGACCAAGACGAAGAAGTCCAGACGCAGCCGGCGCTGCCCAAGCAATGCGTGGAGGCTCTGCGTATTCACCGCCAGTTGCAGGCCGAGCAGGGCCAGGCGGCTGACACGGCCTGGGCAGGAGTGCGGCCTGGTCTTCGCGTCGGCCGTGGGCACAGAGCGGAACGCCAACAACGTCCCCCAGTCCTTCCGGGCGGTCACGGCGAAGACGGACCTGAACCCAGACGAGTGTGACAGACCGTTCTGCGCGAACAAGCATCCCGACTAGCGGGAGCTTGGGGCTGCGAAGCCCCGCTCCAGGCACGCCTTATCAACCGCTCTTGGCATAGCATCGGTTTTCGCAACAAGGTGAGGTGCTCATGCCGGCTGAGCGGCCAAGTGCGCAGAATCTTGCCCTCATCGGGCTTGGCGCAATCCTGCCCGTGGGCTTGATCACCAAGATGGCAATCGATGCCGGAACCATGTCCTTTGCCCTTCAACTTGCCGCATTCTTCCTCAGCGCTGGTGGGATGATGCTGATGTTCCACCGGTGGCGGCGGCACAGTGACACGCGTGCACGGGCATTGGTCTTGGCAGCTTTCGCGGTGTGGGCCCTGTCAGTCGGCGTCGCTTCAGTCACCGACTCGGGAGTGAGCCTCGGTGGCCCTGGCTCCTGGCTCGCGGGTCTTGCCCTACTGATCGGCTTCGGTGGTGGTGCGATCACTCTGTGGAGCATGTACCGCAATCGGCCGAAGAACGATGACCTTCTCCCGCCGGCCGCCTAGATCGCGGGCGACTGCTATTGAGTTCTCAGGCCTTATGGTCTGCCGCTGAGCGTGGCTGGCGGTCGAGCGACGTGGCGCAGCGGGACGGGACGGGACAGGCCGCATGCCCACCGCGCCGGAGCGGGCGCCCTTGCCCTGGACGCGAAGTAGATCACTATCAGTGGGTCAACGCGGGTGTCGTCACCGGCGAGCGGATCGAGGAGGCGACCAAGGGCGGCCGGTCTCGGGTGGTGAGCATCGATGACGAGACCGTGACGGTCCTACGGGAGCACAAGAAGGCCCAGGCGGCCGGCAAGCTCCTCGTCGTCGAGAAGTGGTGGGGCGCGGAAGACGGCTACGTGTTCGCTACTGGGTGGGGTGACCCGATCCATCGGGCGACCCAATCCATCCGCACTCGGTCGGCGCGCTGATGAGCAAGAGCATCCGGACGTACAACAGACACAAGGGGGGCGGCGTCCTGCAGAGCCGCTCCTCCATGCTTGGGTTCACGACTTGCGCCGCATCCACGCGACGCCTCTTCTCCTGGCGGGGTCCCCGTCCGCATCGTCGCCGCTCGGCTCGGGCACGCTGACCCGGCCATCACGCTTCGGGTCTACGCGCACGTGGTTCGGTCGGCCGAGGTGGCTGCGGCGGATGTGTTCGCGCGGGTCATGAACGGAGCGGCCTAGACACCGCTGTCAGCGCAGAGGCCCCTTCCAGGATCGGAAGGGGCCTCTGAGGTGGAGCCGCCTATCGGAATCGAACCGATGACCTATTCATTACGAGTGAATCGCTCTGCCGACTGAGCTAAGGCGGCGCGCCATGCGGGGCACGGCGGGATGAAGTCTACCGGGTGTCGGGGGGTGGGTGTGCACTGGTTATTCAGCGGCAGGTGGTCCCGTTCTTGGGCGGGTCGGCGTTGATCAGGTAGTCGTCGGTGGCCTTGGTGATGCAGGTGTTCCCCTGGAGGTAGGCCGTGTGGCCGTCGCCGTCGAAGGTGAGGAGGACGCCGCTGGAGAGCTGGCCGGCCAGGCTCTGGGCCCACTTGTAGGGAGTGGCGGGGTCGCGGATGGTTCCGATGACGACGATGGGGGCGGCGCCCTTGGCGGTGATGGGCTTGGGTGCCTGTTCGGTCTGGGCGGGCCAGTAGACGCACGGGAGGCCGCCCCAGACGACGAACGGTCCGAAGCGGGGGGCGACCTTCTTGGCCTGCTCGGCGGCCTTGCCGTAGGCGGCGAGGTTCGGCGGGTTGGGCTTGTCGACGCAGTTGACGGCCATGTTGGCGTCGGTCTGGTTGCTGTAGGTGCCGTTGGCCTTGCGTTCGACCATCTCGTCCGCGAGAGCTATGAGGAGGGTGCCGTCGCCCTTCTGCATCGCCTGGGTGAGGGCCTGGCGCAGGACGGGCCAGTACTCCTTGACGTAGAGGGCCCGGGCGATGCCCATGACGGCTAGGGATTCCGTGACCTTGCGGGAGTCGCGCGTGTTGGTGAGAGGCTTCTTGTCCGTGGACGTGAGGAAGGCGGAGACCCTGTCGACGACCGCGTCCGAGGTGCTGCCGAAGGGGCAGCCACCCGACTTCACGCAGTCGTCGGCGAAGGCGCGCAGGGCGGTCTCGAAGCCCTTCGCCTGCTCGATCAGGAGGTCGGTGGACGACAGCTTCGGGTCGACGGCGCCGTCCAGGACGAGGGCTCGGACGTTTTTGGGGAACTGCTCGGCGTAAAAGGCGCCAAGGTACGTGCCGTAGGAGGCGCCGTAGTAGGTGAGCTTCTGGTCGCCCAAGGCAGCGCGTAGGACGTCCATGTCGCGGGCGGCGTTGACCGTGCCCACGTAGAGCAGCTCCGCGTCGGCCTTGGCCTTGCAACGTTGTGCGAAGGCCTTGCTTTCGCTGCCCAGCTTGTTGGTCTCGTTCGGGTCGTCTGGGGAGGCGTCGGTGGCGAAGAACTCGTCCAGTTGGGGTCCGGTGTTGCAGGTGACGGGGGCGCTGGACGCCACCCCGCGCGGGTCGAAGCCGACGATGTCGAAGCGGCGGCGCAGGTCGTTCCCGAAGGTGCGGGCCGCCTGGCGGACGAAGTCGACTCCGGAACCGCCGGGCCCCCCAGGGTTGGTGAGCAGGGAGCCGATCCGTTCGGACTTGTCTTCGGCCGGGAGCCGGATGAGCGAGATGCCGACCTTCTCGCCGGACGGCTTGGTGTAGTCCAAGGGGACCTGTACGGTCGCGCACTCGAACCCGCTGCGACAGCCCTTCCAGGACGGTTTCTGACCGTAGAACTGCCCGAGGCCCGTGGGGACGCTCGCGGCCTGGCTCGTGCCCTTTTCACCGCTGTCGCAGCCGGTGGCCGTCGCCAGGACCAGCACAGTAGCCACGCTGATGAGTCTCGCTGCCCGCACCCGGTCCCCGTCTCGTCGTAGCGGCACGTACGCCGCCGCCTACGCTACGTCGACATGATGGTCGAGGGCTACTTCCCTCGGTATTCGTGTTCGATGCCGTCCAGCAGCCACTTGAGCCCGAGGTCGAAGCTGTCGTTGCGGTAGAAGCTCGTCTCCAAGAAGGGCTTGAGGTGGGGAAGCTCGCCTCGTTCCACCAGTAGCTGTACGTACGACTGTTCCAAGGGGGTCGTCTGTACGCGCTGCGGGCCGGCGTCGGCAGCCTGCCGCTCCATCGTGATGAAGCCCAGCATGTAGTGATCGACCGTCTTGACGATGGCCAGCATGCCTTCCGGGTCGTCGGTGAGCCGGGCGGCGGCGGCCATGGACTGCTCTATGTGGCGCAGGCCGTTGGGCCCGATGCGCATGGAACGCCCTGCGACTTGCAGCATCCACGGGTGCCTGAGCCCTGCCTCGCGCTCCTTTCGGGCGATCTCCATCATCGCCTCGCGCCAGTCGTCCGGCAGCGTTCCCTGGACCAGCACCTCTGCGGCGACCTCGTCGTACATGAGGTCGAGGAGGTCTTCCTTCGCGTCGATATGGGTGTAGAGGCTCATCGCCCGGACGCCCAGTTCGCTCGCGATGCGGCGGATGGACACCGCGTCCAGGCCCTCCGCGTCCGCCAGCTTGATCGCCGCTTCCACGATCGCCTCGCGTGTCAGCTTCGGCCGGCGTCCGCCGCGCTGACGCGTCCAAACATCGCCTGACCTCGGTGTTGCCGCCACATCAGAGATCGTACGCGAGACGCCGTATCGATACGGTGTACGGATGGGGCGCTACGCTGTATGGTGTTGCCGATACGGCGTACGGAAACCGAAGGAGACGGGATGACCACGGCAGGCACCGCACCGCCCGTCCAGAAGGCGCCCATCGATCCGCACCTGCGCAATCTCGCGGTCGTCGTGGTACTCGGCGCGATCATGACGGTCCTCGACAGCACGATCGTCAACGTCGCGATCACCGCCCTCGGCCGGGACTTCGGCACCTCGCTCTCGACCATCCAGTGGGTCGTGACCGGCTACACCCTCGCCCTCTCGATGGCGATCCCGCTGACCGCGTGGTCGGTGCGGCGGTTCGGGGCCCGGACGATGTGGCTCGTCTCGCTCGGGCTGTTCATCGGCGGGTCACTGCTGTGCGGGCTCGCCTGGTCGGTGCCCTCACTGATCGCGTTCCGCGTCCTGCAGGGGTTCGGCGGCGGCATGCTGATGCCCGTCGGGCAGACGATGCTCGTCCGGGAGGCCGGCCCCGAGCGGATGGGGCGCGTGATGAGCATCGTCTCGGTGCCCGCGATGCTGGCGCCAGTCCTGGGCCCGCTGCTCGGCGGCGTGATCGTCGACAACCTGAGCTGGCGGTGGATGTTCTTCGTGAACGTCCCGTTCTGCGCGCTCGCGCTGCTCGCCGCCCTGCGAATGCTGCCGCGCGACGACGAGCGCAGTACTGACGCCCGGCTGGACGTCATCGGCATGCTGCTCTTGTCCCCGGGCCTGGCGGCTCTGGTGTACGCGCTGTCGGAGGCCGGCAACGGGAGGCAGCTGACCAGCGGACGCTTCCTCATCACCGTGATCGCCGGCGGCGTCCTCGTCGCGGCCTTCGCGGCGCACGCGTTCCGCAAGGGCGACGGCGCCCTCGTCGACCTCCGCCGCCTCAGCACCCGGGCCTTCACCGCCGCGACCGGCGGGTTCTTCCTCTACAGCGCCGCGATGTTCGGCCTGATGATCCTCGTTCCGCTGTTCGCGGGGATCGTCCGCGGGGAGTCCGCCCTGGACGCGGGCTGGCTGCTGGCCCCGATGGGGCTCGGCGCGATGGCCACCATGACGGTATCGGGACGGCTCGGCGACCGCTTCGGCGGACGGTGGCTCGTGATAGGCGGCATCCTCTGCGTCCTCGCCGGGACCGTAGCCCTCACCAGCCTCTCCCCAGACACGGGCCGCACCACGATCATGGGCGCGATGCTCGTCGTCGGGCTCGGCCACGGCATGATCGCACCGCCCCTGATGGCGATGGCCTACCAGGGCCTGCCCCGCGAAGCGGTGCCGGCCGCGACCACCGGCGCGAACATCCTGGTCCGCATCGGCAGTTCGTTCGGCACGGCGGTGACGGCGGTCATCCTGCAGATCGGGATCCGCAACGAGATCCCCGGCGCATCCGGCAGCCTGGACGAGGCGGCTGCACACCGCACGGCGGAAACACCGTCCCTCCTGGCGAACGCCTTCACCAACACCTTCTGGTGGACGGCCGTGCTCCTGGGGGTCGCCCTGGTTCCCGTCTTCGCCGTCCCACGCAAACCCAAACAAGCCCCACCCACCCCAGCCTGAGCCTGCCTTCGATTGAGCGAGCGCAACACACCGCCTTGAGGTCGACCAGCTAGAACTCGTCGCCCTGCAGAAACAGGATGTGAAGATCAATTCTTCGGCCGCCCAGCTGGAGGTGATCGGGCCCTTTGGGGCCGGGGAGGCGCAGGCCTATATGGTCTTGAGCTCTGCCGTGGCTCTCGTGGGGTCGTTGGTCGAGGCGCCGGAGGCGGCAGGCGGTCAGGGGCTTCGTTGGCTCTTGGGGGATGTGGGGTCAGCCAGGGCGCCGAATCAGACCTTGGCGGGAGGTGCTCGCCTGCTCGGCTCGCGTGGGGTGTGGTTCGGGCCTTAGCGGGAGGTGCTCGCCTGCATCACCTCTGTCAGTTGCTGCTGGGCTCGTGTGGGGGTGTGGTTCGGGCCTGGCCGGGGGCGCGCTGGGGGGCTAGGGAGGCACAAGTCTGCATGGCTTTCTGCTCTGCTGCGGACCTTGTGGGGCGATTGCTGGGGGCGCCGGAGGGGCGGCTGCCGGTCGGAGGGCCGCTTGGTCGGCCAGTGGGGCGTCCGGCTCCTGGGCCGCCGCTTGGACGGGTTGTCGGGGCGTCGGTCGGGCGGTTCGACGGGCGGCCAGATGGTGGTGCGCCGCCCGGGGCGTTGCCCTGCGGGAGATCGACGCCCTGCTTCTTGAGGCAGGCGCGGAACGAGGCCATGGGGTCGGCCCTGGCGGTCTTGTCCGGGCCTGCGGCGGCGCTGTCACCGTTTCCGCAGGCCGTGCTCAGGAGGACCACCCCTCCGATGGTCAGGAGGCCGAGCATCCGGAACGCGCGTGTGTTGCCCATTGAGGTGTTTCTCCTTCTTCGATCTGTCGACGGCGCGGGGGTGAACGATCAGCGGCCGGAGCCTTCGTTCACGCTGGTCGCGGTCAGGGCGCCGTCCTGGCCCGTGGAGCCTTGGACCACGACGGTCGCGCCGGCCCCGAGGTCGCGCAGCTTGCCGTCCTCGACAATGCGGATCTTGGTCGTGCCGGTGGTCTTGACCTTCACGGTCTCGCCGGAGGCGGTGCGCAGGTACAGGGTGCTGCCGACGACCTTGGTCACCGTCCCAGCGGTTCTCGCACCGCTGCCCGGGCCGTTCCCCGGGCCGTTCCCCGGGCCGTTGGCCGCCCCGCCCGATCCGCCGCCCGGCGCCCCGCCAGGTTCGCCGTTCGCGCCGTAACCTCCTTGGGGCGCCGAGGCACCGGATGGACCGCCGTAACCGTTGGTCCGGGTGCGTCCTCGCTCCTGTCCTCCGGCAAGGCCGCCAGCGGACGGGCCGGAGGACCCGTCCGAGGACCACTTGTGTGCCTGGACGCCGCCAAGGAAACCGGCGACCAGGATGACCCCGGCCGCGAGGTAGAGCGTCGGCCCTGGTCGAGACCTCTGTGACGGACGCGCCGCCAGCTCGGCGTCTAGATCATCATCGAAGGGCGAGCTCGCCAGCAGCTCCGCGTCCCCCCTCGGATTCTCAGGCATATCCCGCCTCCGACTCACAACACACCTTCACGCCGCACACCGCATTCCCTTTTGGTCTGCCTGTCTTGTTCGGTCTGCCTTGCCCTTCCGGTCTGCCTTGGCCTTTCGGTCTGCCTTGGCCTTTCGGTCCGCCTGGCCCGCCCGGTTAGCTCAGCCCGGCCCGCTCGGCCCGCCCGGCCCGCTCGGCCCGCTCGGCCCGCTCGGCCCGCCCGACCCGTTCGGTCTGCCCGGCCTGCCGGTCCCCCGCCGGTCTCGCCTCCCTGTCCTGTCCATCCCGCATTGCCTGTCCTGTCCTGCCTGCCTGGCCCGCACTGCCCCTGCCCGTCTCCACTGCCCGTCCTCCCGGTCCCGTCCTGCCGGTCCCGTCTCTCCTGTCCATCCCGCTTTATCTGTCCTGCTCTGCCCGCCTGGCCTGCCCGCCTGGCCTGCGCCCCTCTTCCCGCACCGCCCGCACTGCCGGTCCCGCCGGGCCCGCCGTCCCGCGCTGGCGGTCCTGCTTGTCTTGCCTCGTCCGTACGCCTGGCCTGCCCGTCTGGCCTGCGCCGCCCGTGCCGCGCCGCCCGCACTGCCAGTCCTGCCGGTGCCGCCGTTCCGCGCTGGCGGTCCTGCCTGTCTTGCCTGGTCCGTACGCCTGGCCTGTGCTGTGTGTTCTGCTTGTGGTGCTGGTGGCTGTTTTGTTTGGGGCGTTCGTGAGGGTGGGGTGGGCGAGACGGGTGGACGGCGGCGTACTCGGGGGTTGGCCAGGGGAGGGCGGGGCGCCTTGCTGGTGGATTGGGGTGGGTGCGGGGGGCGGTTTCTCTCTTGGGGGAGTGCGGGGCTTTTGGTGTTCGGGTGTTGCACGGGGTCCAATGGGGGGTCCTTGGTCAGTTGTGGCGTAGGGCGTCTATGGGGCGGAGCTTGGCGGCGCGGTTGGCGGGGTAGCTGCCGAAGAACAGGCCGATCGCCACGGAGACGGCCAGGGCCAGGACGATCGATGAGGGCACCAGGACGGGTTTGACGCCGGCGATGGTGAAGAGGCTGCCGATGACGCCGGCGAGGACGCCGAGGAGGCCGCCGGTGAGGCTGAGGACGGTGGCCTCCGCGATGAACTGGCCGAGGATCGCGCCGCGCGGGGCGCCGATGGCCTTGCGGATGCCGATCTCGCGGGTCCGTTCGGTGACGGTGACCAGCATGATGTTGGTGATGCCGATGCCGCCGACCAGGAGGCTGATCGCCGCGACGGCGCCGAGGAGGACGGTGAAGGTCCGGCTCGACTCGCTGACGGCCGACTGGACGCTCGCCTGGCTGGAGACCGTGAAGTCGGCGGTACCCGACGAGGCCGTGTCGTGGCGCTGGCCGAGGATCTGGGTGACCTCGGCCTCGGCGGTGCCGACCGTGTCGCTGCCGGTGGCCTGGACGATGATCTGGTCGAGCGCGCCGTAACCGGTGAGGGTCTCCTGGACGGCCGGGAGCGGCGCGACGGCGATGCTGTCCGGGTCGGAGAAGGTGGACGAGGAGGAGCCCGTCGCCCTGAGGACGCCCGTGACGGTGAAGCGGATCCCGCCCACGTCGATCTTCTTGCCGATCGGGTTCACCCGTCCGAACAGGTCGGACGCCACCGTGCTGCCGAGCACGACCGTCTTGCGTGCGGCGGCGACGTCGTCGGCGGTGAACGCCGTGCCGGACGCAAGGGTCTTGTTCGCCGCCGCGAAGTAGGACGGGCTCGTCCCGACGAACTGGCCGATGGTCGCGCTCGTGCCGGCGTACCCCGCGGTGACGGACTGGCTGGTCACGACGGGTGAGGCGCTCCTGACCGACGGGGCCTGGCCGGTGGCGGTGAGGGCCTCGGCGTCTTCCGAGGTGAGGTTGCGGGCCTGGGTGCGGGGGCCCGAGGTCTGGTCCGCCGTCCCGAAGCCGCCCGGGCCGCCGCGGCCCGTGGTGGACGGCGTGACGGTGAGGGAGTCGGCGCCGAGCCGCTGGATGCTCTTCTTGATCTGCTCGGACGAGCCGTTGCCGACCGCGACGAGCAGGATGACGGCGCCGACGCCGATCAGGATGCCCAGCGTGGTGAGGGAGCTGCGCAGCTTGTTGGCCGACAGGCCACGGACGGCGAAGCGCAGGATCTCCAGGGCGCTCACCCGGCCTCCCTCGGGGACGGGGCGATTCGAAGGCCGGTGAGGTTCACCTGACCACCTCCCGGCGGACGTCCTCGACGACGCGGCCGTCGACGAGGCGGACGATCCGCTTGGCGTGCGCGGCGACGTCGTCCTCGTGGGTGATCACGACGATGGTGCGGCCGGTGCCGCTGAGCCGGTCGAAGACGCCGAGGATGTCGGCGGTGGAGGCGCTGTCGAGCGCGCCGGTCGGCTCGTCCGCGAGGAGCAGCGTCGGCGCGGTGACCAGGGCGCGGGCGACGGCGACGCGCTGCTGCTGGCCGCCCGACAGCTCGTTCGGCTCGTGCCGGGTGCGGTCGGCGAGGCCCACCTCGCGGAGGGCGGCGAGGGCGCGGCGCCGCCGGTCGGCGCCCTTGAGCCCGCCGTAGGCGAGGGGCAGTTCGACGTTGGCCTGCGCGGTCATCCGCGGGATCAGGTTGAACGACTGGAAGACGAACCCGATGCGGCGGTTGCGCAGGGTCGCGAGGCCGCGCTCGCCGAGGCCGACGACGTCGATGCCGTCGAGGAGGCAGCGGCCGGCGCTCGGCACGTCCAGGCAGCCGATGATGTTCATCAGCGTCGACTTGCCCGAGCCCGACGCGCCCATGATCGCCACGTAGTCGCCGCGTTCCACGGTCAGCGAGACGCCCCGCAGGGCGTGGACGGCCGTGTCGCCCGTCCCGTACACCTTGGTCACGTCCCGGATGTCGAGGACGGGCGGGACGCGGGCGGGCACCGGCGCGGTCATCGGCGACCACCGCCGCCCGGGGCGCCGCCGAGCCCGGGTCCGCCGCCGCCCGGGAAGCCGTGCTGGCCGGTGTTGCCGCTGGTGGACGTGGAGGTCACGGCGACCTCGTCGCCCTCCTTCAGACCCGAGCTGATCTCGGTGCCCTGGTCGCCCTTGACGCCGGTCTCGACCGTGGTGGGGACCTGCCTGCCGTCGCGGACGACCGTGACCGTGCTCTGCCCGCCGGCCGTCCTGACCGCCGCGCTCGGCACGTACAGGACGTTCTCCGCCCGCGCCACGGTGATCTCCACCGTGGCGGTCTGGCCGAGCCGGACCCCGGACGGGACGTCCTCCAGCGCGATCACGGCCGGGAACTTCACGACGTTGTCGGTGGTCGTCGGCGCCGCGCCGATGGTGGTGATCTTGCCGGTGGCGGTCGTGCCGGTGAGCGCGTCGAACGTGACCGTGGCGGCCTGGCCCGCCTTCAGCTTGGTGGTGTCGGCCTCGGTGAACTCGCCCTCGACCTGGAGGTGCGCGGTGTCGGCGAGCTCGATGAAGCCCGAGCCCGACGACGACGAAGAGGTGGGGGTGGTGGAGGACGAGGACGACCCGGCGCCGGAGCCCGCACCCGAAGAGGATGAGGACGAACCGCTCGAACTACCGCCTACCGTCCCGTTGACAGCGGTCACCGTCCCGGCGAACGGGGCCTTGAGGACGGTCCCCTGGTACGCGCGCAGAGCGGAGTTGTAGGAGTTCTTCGCCTGGACGTAGCCGGCGTACCCCTTCTCGGACGAAGTGTCCCCGCCGGCGGAGACGGCCAGGTTCGCCTTGGCCGCGTCGACGTTCTCGATCGCCTCGGTCTGGTCGAGGCGGGCCAGGACGTCGCCCGCCTTCACCTTCCGTCCCGCCCTGACGTAGATCTTGGCGACCGTCCCCGAGGCGCCGAAGGACAGCGAGCGGCTGCGGGCGCTCTCCACCGAGCCGGACGCCGACACCGACGAGACGACCGTCCCGCGCGCGACGCGGGAGAGGCGGGTGGACGCGGCGGCGCCGCCGTCTCCGTCGACGAGGGCGAGGTAGGCGGTTCCGGCCCCGGCG
Source organism: Actinomadura sp. NPDC048955 (assembly GCF_040649435.1). Classification (NCBI taxonomy): domain Bacteria; kingdom Bacillati; phylum Actinomycetota; class Actinomycetes; order Streptosporangiales; family Thermomonosporaceae; genus Actinomadura; species Actinomadura sp. NPDC048955. Next base: position 295,916 of record NZ_JBEZJI010000003.1, on the reverse strand, counting down.
ACGAGCAGCACGCCCAGCGCGCCGTTGACCAGGAGTGTCCGATTCATGCGGATGAGGCTCGTGAGGGCTCATGTGGCGTTCGTGAGGCAAGGGTGAGAATTAGATGAAATAGGTCCCGATCCGGTCGGGTTGCCCAGGACATGGGCACATCGCGGAAGACCGGCCTCCGGATCGAGGAGAGCGGCAAGCGCGTCAGGGCATACCTCGGCGGCCATCTGGTGGCCGACTCGACACGACCGTCCCTGGTCTGGGAGATCCCCTACTACCCGACCTACTACTTCCCCGAGGGGGACGTGCGGGCCGAACTCGTCGAGGACGGTCCGGGCACGCGTTCGCCGAGCAGGGGCGAAGCGACCGCCTACACGGTGAAGGTCGACGGCGCGCAGGCTCCGGGCGCCGCGCTCCGCTACAGCGAACTGCCCGGCTTCGTCCGGCTCGACTGGGGTGCGATGGACGCCTGGTTCGAGGAGGACGAGGAGGTCTTCGTCCACCCCCGCGACCCGTACACGCGCGTGGACGTTCTGGCGTCGTCGCGGCACGTCCGGGTCGAGGTGGACGGGGTCACGGTCGCGGAGTCGTCCAGCCCGCGGCTGCTGTTCGAGACGGGCCTGCCGGTGCGGTACTACCTGCCGAAGCCGCATGTCCGCATGGACCTGCTCGAACCCACCGACACCGTCTCGCACTGCCCGTACAAGGGCACCGCGGAGTACTGGTCGGTGCGGGCGAACGGCGTTTCGCACCAGGATCTGGCCTGGTCGTACCGGACGCCGCTGGAAGAGAGCCGCAAGGTCGCCGGACTGGTCTGCTTCTACAACGAGAAGGTCGACATCTTCGTCGACGGGGTTCTGCAGGAGCGGCCGAAGACCAAGTTCTGAGGACGGGCCGCTCGTTCGACCGGGACGGCTCCTCATCGGCCGGGCGCGAAACACTCGTGCCCGGCCGATAGTTTTCCCACCTTCTTTTATCAGCGAGCATCACATCAACCAATGGAACATCCTGTAATGGTGTGATGCCTATCGCTTTGGCGTCCGAGGCCTTGAATCCTCCGCGATTCCTACGCGACCGTAGGTTACGCGAGCGTAAGTTAGCGCGCCCTCGGGGAGGAAACCTTGACCATCGCACCGAGCCGCTCAGGCCGCTCAGGCCGCTCCGCCGCGGGACGGCGGATCGCGGCGGCAGCCCGGCTCCTCACGACGCCGCTCCTGCCGGAGGACTACCTCGGCCTGGTCAACCCGCTGTGGTCCACGGCCGAGCCGCGCGGACGGGTCGAGGCCGTCCGGCACGAGGCCCCGTCCGCCGCGACCCTGGTGATCAGGCCGGGGCAGGCGTGGAACGGCCACCGTCCGGGCCAGTGGGTCAGGGTCGGGGTGGATGTCGGCGGCGTCCTGCACTGGCGGACGTTCTCGCTGTCGTCGCCGCCGCGCCGGGACGGCCGCATCACGATCACCGTGAAGGCGGCGCGCGACGGGTTCGTCTCGGCGCACCTGGTCAACGAGATCCGTCCCGGAACGGTCGTCCGCCTGTCGCCGCCCGAGGGCGGGTTCACGCTGCCCTCGCCCGTCCCCCGCAAGCTGCTGTTCGTGACGGCCGGGAGCGGGATCACGCCGGTCATGGCGATGCTGCGGCATCTCGACGGAGCGTCCGACGCCGTGCTCGTCCACTCGGACCGGACGGCCGGGGACGTCATCTTCGGCGAGGAACTCCGCCGGATGCCGGGGGTACGGCTGCACGAACGGCACACGACCCCCGACGGCCGCCTGAAGCCGTCCGACATAGCCGATATCTGCCCCGACTGGGCGGAGCGCGAGGCGTGGGCGTGCGGGCCGGGCGGCCTGCTCGACGACCTCGCCGCGCACTGGCGGGCCGCCGGCGTCGGGGAGAGGCTGCGCGTCGAGCGCTTCCGCACCGCCCTTGCCGGCGGCGGAGGCGAGGGCGGGCGCGTCACGTTCACCAGGAGCGGCGTCACGGCCGACGCGGACGGGGGTACGCCCCTCCTGGTGGCGGGCGAGGACGCCGGCGCGCTGCTGCCGAGCGGGTGCCGGATGGGCATCTGCCGCGGCTGCGTCGGGCGGCTGGCGTCCGGCAGGGTCCGCGACCTGCGCACCGGCGAGGTGCACGGGGACGAGGGCGAGATCGTCCAGACCTGCGTCTCGGCGGCCGCCGGGCCCGTGGAGATCGAACTGTGAGGGGAGCGGCATGACCGACCATCTGACGGCCGAGGACTACGAGACCATCGCCGCCGAGCTGGACGCGCTGCGCGAGGAGATCATGTCCGGTCTCGGCGAGCGCGACGCGTCCTACATCCGGCGGGTGATCCGCTGGCAGCGCGGGCTGGAGATCGGCGGCCGGGCGATGCTGCTCGCCTCCGCGCTGCCGCCCGCCTGGATCGCCGGGACCGCGACGCTGGCCGTCGCGAAGATCCTGGAGAACATGGAGATCGGGCACAACGTCATGCACGGCCAGTGGGACTGGATGCGCGACCCGAAGATCCATTCCACGACCTGGGAGTGGGACAACGTCTCGCCGGCCGAGCAGTGGAAGCACTCGCACAACTTCGTCCACCACACGTTCACGAACGTGCTCGGCAGGGACAACGACGTCGGCTACGGCATCCTGCGCGTCGCCCCCGAGCAGGAGTGGTCGCCGGCGCACCTCGCGCAGCCGCTCTACAACCTGCTGCTGGCGCTCTTCTTCGAATACGGGGTGGCCCTGCACGACCTGGAGATCGAAAAGATCCGGGACGGGACGGCCGACGAGGCGGTGACGAGGGAGAAGCTGCGCGCGATCGGCCGCAAGATCCGGCGCCAGTGGGGCAAGGACTACCTGGCGTTCCCGCTGCTCAGCGGCCCGCAGTTCCTGTCCACGCTGGCCGCGAACGCCACCGCGAACGCGGTCCGCAACGTCTGGGCGCACATGATCATCTTCTGCGGGCACTTCCCCGGCGACGTGGAGGTGTTCGAGGAGGAGCGGCTGGACGGCGAGACGAGGGGCGAGTGGTACGTGCGGCAGCTGTGCGGCTCGGCGAACATCACCGGCGGTGAGCTGTTCCACCTGATGACCGGCAACCTCAGCCACCAGATCGAGCACCATCTGTTTCCGGACATGCCGAGCAACCGGTACGGCGAGATCGCCCCGCGCGTCCGCGCACTGTGCGACAAGTACGACATCCCGTATCACACGGGCACGCTGTCGAAGCAGGTCACCGGCACCTGGAAGAAGATCGTCCGTTATGCGCTGCCCGGCGGGAGGCCGTCCGCGGCGGGGCCGGAGGCCCGCTGAGGTCAGCCGAGGGCCTGCGCCACGGGAAGGTGGAGGCGGGACGGGTCGTTCGCGACGGGCGCGCCGTACTCCATGACCGTGGTGGTGAACGCGGGCGCCAGGCCGTGCCGCCGCGCCCAGTCGACCAGTTCCGGATGCCGGTGGTCGATGTCCAGGCGGATCGGCCCCGCAGGAACGATCTCTTCGACGAGCGCGAGCGCCGTCTCGCCGTCCTGAGCGGTGACCGGGCCGACGACGGCCCGGTCATCGTTCCACCACACGCCCCCGAAACCCCTGAGGCCGGACTCGTCCCGGACGACATGGAACGTCTCGCAGAACGACGGCAGTCCGTCGACCAGCCGTGAACGGTCGGCCCCGAAGACCTCGGTGTCGAGTGCATGGACGGCGGGCATGTCGTCCGCCTCAGCAGGCACGGATACGCCCCGCCCCGAAGGCCCCTCGCCCGTGCCCGTATACGTCGTGCAGAACCCGACGGAGCGATACCCCAGACGCTCATACAGCGGACGCCCGTATTCGGTAGCCGTCAGGCAGAAGCTCTTCGTTTCGGTGTTGTCCATCGCGTGCCGCATGATGCGGCCGCCCAGACCACGCCGTTCGTAGCGTTTCGCCACCAGCACCATGCTGATGGCGGCGACGTCCCTGCCGTATGGGGTCGACACCGTCACCGCGGCGAGTTCGCCCTCACCATCGTCGATGCCGTAGACGTCGCCGACCGAGAACAGGAACCGCCACTTGCGGTCTTCGCGCCCCCAGTCGCGGTCTTCAGCGAGCCGCTGGCAGGCGGCCAGATCGTCGATCCCGAGCCGCCGTGCGGGCCTGTCCCAATCCATGGGACGGGACGCTAGATCGCGCGCCGCCGGCAGCACAACCGAATTACGCCTCATTACCCCACAGGTCATCGCCTTCACGACCTCCCCAGCGAGATCGTCTAGGCGCGGATAACGACGACCTGAGGAGAACCATGTCGCACACGGCGACTCCAGTGGCGGGACGGCACCCGCGCGAGGCCGCGCCCTCGCCCACCGCGTCCATCGGCGCCCTGCTCGTCCTGCTCACCGGCGTCTTCATCACCACGCTCGACTTCTTCATCGTGAACGTGGCGATCCCCGACATCCAGACCGGCCTGGGCGCGGGCGCGACGGCGATCCAGTGGGTCGTCGCCGGGTTCGGGCTCGCGCTCGGCAGCGGGCTGATCACCGGTGGCCGCCTCGGCGACCTGGCCGGACGCCGCCGGATGTACGCGCTCGGTCTCGCGGTGTTCACGGCCGCCTCGCTCGCGTGCGGGCTCGCCCCGTCCCCCGCCACGCTGATCGGCGCCAGGGTGGTGCAGGGGATCGCGGCGGCGCTCCTGATGCCGCAGGTCCTCGGGATCATCAACGGCGTGTTCACCGGGGAGGCGCGCGCCAAGGCGTTCACCGCCTACGGCCTGGCGATGGGCTTGGGCGGCGTGTTCGGGCAGCTCATCGGGGGCGCGCTGATCCAGGCGAACCTGTTCGGCACCGGATGGCGCAGCATCTTCCTGATCAATGTCCCGGTCGGGGTCGTCACGCTGGCGCTGGTCCGCCGGACCGTCCCGTCCCAGCCGCGCACCACCGGAACCCGCCTGGACGTCACGGGGACCGTCCTGGTCACCCTCGGCCTCATCGCGCTCGTCCTGCCCCTGATCGAGGGGCGCCGCCTCGGCTGGCCCGCCTGGACGTGGGCGTCGCTCGCCGCGTCGGCCGTCCTGCTCGCCGCGTTCGCCCTCTCCCAGCACCGCGGCAGCGCACCGCTCGTCGCACCCGCTCTCTTCCGTCAGCCCGCGTTCCGCGTCGGCAGCGGCCTGGCGCTCGTCTACACCCTGGCGATGGCGTCCTTCTTCCTCTACCTCGCCCTGTACCTCCAGCAGGGACGCGGCCTCAGCGCCCTGGAGTCGGGCCTGCTCTTCGTCGCCCTGGGCGCGGGCTACTTCGCCGCGTCCACCCGCGCCACGGCCATCGCCGCCCGCCTGGGACGGCAGGTCCTCGCCCTGGGGGCCGCGGTGCAGGCGGCCGGCTGCGTCCTCCTGCTCGCCGCGATCGGGCACGCCATCGGCTGGCTCATCCCGGGCCTGGCCCTCGTGGGAGCCGGCATGGGATTCGTCCTGGCACCGCTGTCGGCGCTCGTCCTGTCCGGCGTGACGGACCGGCACGCCGCCTCGGCCGCCGGCGTCCTGTCCACCGCCCAGCAGGTCGGCAACGCCCTCGGCGTCGCGCTCGTCGGGATCGTCTTCTACGGCGCGCTGGGCGAGGTCGCCGACGCCTTCCGGGCGTCGCTCCTCCCGGTCATGGCCTTCTGCGGCGTCACCGCGGCGCTCGCCCAGCTCCTCCCCAAGCGCTAGTACACGCTGACGCCGAAGGCACTGAGCACCGGAGAGATCGGCTGGAAGTAGGACGATCCGCCGCTGGCGCAGTCCCCCACTCCGCCGATCCCCAGCCCGACCGCGGTGGTGCCCGAGAAGTACGGAGCCCCGGGACTGTCCCCGGGCTCCGTGCACACGGTCGTCCTCGCGAGCCCGGTGATCGTCCCCTCGGGGAAGTTCACGGTCACGTTGATGGCCGTCACGCTGCCGCAGCGCACGCCCGTGGTGGGCCCGCTGCGGCAGACGCGTTGGCCGACGACCGGCCGGCCCGCCGTCGTGATGTCCTGCGACCCCGGGTAGAGGTGGACGCTGCCGGGCCGCTCCACGGAAGGCTCCACGTACCGGACGAGCGCGACGGCGAGGTTCGTCACCGAGACGACCGTCCCGAGCTGGACGGTCAGCCCCGGATCGGCGTACAGGACCATGCCGACCTGAGCGCAACCGCCCGCGGTGAGGAAGTAGTACGTGCCGTTCTGCCGCACGTTGAACCCCAGGGTGCAGCGCACACCGGGCCCATAGATCGCCTGTCCCCCTTCCGCGCCCGGCGCCGCAGCGGGACGGACGTCCCTCGGCGCCGCGGACGCGCCGGGGCTGACGGCGGCCAGGACGGCGACGATGCTCGCGAGCAAGGTCGCGACGCGCAGTTTCACGGAATGCCTCCTGCGGGGGGAATGGCGGCTTTCCGGAATGGTGCGAAAACCCGGGGCCTCCGGCAAGGGGAGGAAGGTGCCAAGGTTGCCCGCGACCGTATATCAACATCACGACGAACCCCCACGAAGACCCAGGTCGGCGGTGAGTACGGCAGGCCGCGCCATCTAGGTACGGGAGCTCATCCGCCGCGATTCCCGGCGGCGCAGGATGAGTCGACCGTTTCAGGATGGAGGGCGTATGAGAATTCGTTTGCCGAAAACCGGCGCCGCCGCGGCGCTGCTCGCCCTCGCGGGGTGCGGGACGCCGGCCGTCGAGTCGGCGCCGTGGAGGACGGGGACCGGCGTCGCCCGGTGGCGGGTGGAGGTCGCGGACGCGTCGCTGCGCGTCGATCCCCAGATCGTCCCGCTGGGGCCGAAGGACGTGTGGGCGTTCGGCGGGCGCGGCCCGGACGACAAGGTGTGGCGGCCGACGGCCATGCACTGGAACGGCCACGACTGGACCAAGGTCGCCCTTCCGGGCGGACGGATCGGCGCGGTCAAGGCGGCGGGGGCGTCCGCGGCGTCCGACGTCTGGGCGGTCGCCCTCGGCGGGTCGGACTCGACCGTCCTCCACTGGAACGGCGAACGCTGGACGATCGACCGCCGGCTCCCGGGGTTCACCGTCACGGCGATGGACGTGTTCTCCCCGCAGGACGTCCGGGTCTACGGAACGGGGTCGCGCGCCACAGGAGCGGCCTGGACCCGTTCGGCGGACGGATGGTCCGAGACCGGCCTGCCGTTCCGGATCGCCCGCACCAGCGCCCGTTCCGCCCGGGACATCTGGGCGCTCACCTTCGAGAACAGGCTGTACCACCAGGACGGCGCCGGCTGGAGGCCCGTCCCGCTGGACGACGTCCTGCCATCTGAGAAGAGAGCCGGCCACCAGGACACGAGGTACCGGCTCGGCACGATCACCGCCACGGCCGCCGGCGTCTGGATCACGGCCGAGGGCGCCGGAGGCGTCCCGGCCGGTGAGACGGACGGGACCCGCACCGAGCCGATGGGCCCGGACGATCTCCGCCTGTCGTCCCTTCTCCTGCACGGCGACGCCGACGGACGCCGCTGGACTTCCGAAAGCCTCATGGAGAAGACGGGAAGGCTCAGCCCGTTCGGCGCCCCGATCATCGACGCGGACGGCGGTATCTGGCTCATCGGCTCGACCGACGTCAACGCCTACGAATCGGCCCTCGCCCACCGGACCGCCAAGGGCACCTGGACCAGCGCCAAAATCCGGGCGTCCGGCTTCAGCTACTTCGAGGCCCGCACCATAGCCCGTATCCCGGGCACCCCCCGATTCCTCGCAGCAGGCATGACCGACGAGAAAGGCGCACTCCTCTCCACCCCGTAAACCGCACCGGAACGCCGGCTCAGGTCGGTAGCGCTGGGGTGTAGTGGCCGAGGGGTGCAGGTCAGCCCAGGATGCGAGCTGGGTCGCTTCCAGGGGCGAAGCCGGCCAAAGCGCTCGGGTCCCGCTCGCTTCCCATGTCCTCCACCCAGCCGAAGGCATGCGCCACGACGTAGTCGCGGTCGTTCCCCGTCTCCAGAATCAGGCAGTGGACTCCGGCGCCCGGCTCGACATTGCTGCTCTCCGCGTGGATCCGCGCGGCTTCCTCTTGATCCGCGCATCGGATGACGAGGCCGTCCCCGTACTCGGTCCTGACCTTCATGGCCAGGACCGGCTTGAAGACCACATCTATCCGAGTCGGCCTGACCCCGTCCCGCGACGTCGTCCGCGTGCGCAGAAGCAACTGACTGTGGCTGATGGTGTACGCCCACACCGTGAACGACCTGTCCGAGCGGAACAACTCGGCGCCGGGGACGAACTGGTCGCTCTCATTCAGCCAAACCCGCGTGCTCATGCCGTGGATCCTGCCACCCACACCGCTTGCCCAGCGTTGTCGACGTCGTCGAAACCTCTGCCGGGAGGTCGCGAACGAGAGCCGGCCTCCGTCCAGGGACGGAGGCCGGCGGCTGTCGATATGGGTGGAGGACGTGCCCGCGTGCGCGGCCGGATCACGTCCTCGTGTGATCAGCGGCCCGTGAGCGCCCTCAGGTGGCCGTACAGTTCGAGCCCGCGAAGTCCCCGCCGATGAGCGTCGAGCACCTCGTCGGGGTTCACCTGGTTCTCCTGCGCCTCCACGTAGCAGAGCAGGTCGGCTCCGCGGAGACCCTGGTCGTACGCCTCCAGCAGCTTGGCGATGCCGAGGCGGCTTTCGAGCGCCCGCTGAGTGATCTGCGGGTGGACGTCCTTGTCGTGCAGGTCGATGAGTTCGTCGTGCGTCCCGCCCATGTTCAGCAGGTCGGTGTAGCCGGATCCGCCGATGCCCCAGGCGTAGCCCGGATCCGCGGCGACCTGCTTGCGGTGCGCCTCCATGATCTGAGCGGGGGTGGCGTCCGCCTCCAGCGCCCTGACGAACAGCCAGGGCAGGATGCCGGCGGCCACGGCGGCGAGGATGTCCTCGTGGGAAGCGCCCGCCTCCAGCGCGGCGACGTAGTGGCCCAGATCGATGCCCCTGGCCTCGGCGGCACGAAGGTCATCGCGGGTGGCGCCCTTCTGCTGCGCTCGTGCGAGGAGATCGTCGCGACGTTCCCAGCCCCCTGAAAAACGCTTGTAGACGTCTTCCATTGGAAGCTCCTTTCTGAGGATCTGGTTTGTAGGTACGCCTCCGACCGTCCGCCGCTTCCGAGGGTCGGCACATTCGACGTTCCGGTCCTCGGCCGAACGCGTTCCGAGTCCGAGCCCGCCCCGTGCGCTTCTCAGCCGGGGTCGCTGTCGTCCGAGGGGGCGTAGTGGGCGTCGTGCTGCTTGCGGGGGGAGCAGACGGAGGCCGAGGGGCAGGAGCAGCGGCCGCCGCTGTTGAGGCGGACGGTGACCTTGTCGGAGGGGACGTTGCGCCCCACGACCTGGCCCGGGCCGTTCGGCGTCTCTACGCGCGATCCCAGGGCCGGCATGCTGTCGTGCGCCTTGACGTACAGCGGGTGCTCGTACTTGAGGCAGCACATCAGGCGGCCGCAGGCGCCGGCGATGCGGAGGGGGTTGACCGGGAGGTCCTGCTCCTTCGCCATGCGGACGGAGACGGGTTCGAAGTCCTTGAGGAAGGTGGCGCAGCACAGGTCGCGGCCGCAGGGGCCGATGCCGCCCTGGAGGCGGGCCTCGTCGCGGGGGCCGACCTGGCGCAGCTCGACGCGGGCCTTGATGCCGCGGGCCAGGTCGCGGACGAGGGCCCGGAAGTCGACGCGGTGCGGGGCGGTGAAGTAGATCTTGAAGACGTTGTCGGCGTCGAGGTAGTCGACGCCGATGACCTTCATCGGGAGGTCGTGCTTGCGGATGAGGCGCTTGGCGATGAGGCGGCCCTCGGCGCGGCGGCGGCGGTTGGCCTCGTCGCGGGCGAGGTGCTCGTCGGTGGCGGGGCCGGCGCACTCGGGAAGGCCGTCGACGTCCTCGGAGACCCACTGCGGCGCCCACACGCACTCGGCGACCTCCGGGCCCGAGTCGGTGGGGACGAGGACCTTGTCGCCGACCTGGGGGCTGTGCGGGCCCGGATCCAGGTAGAACAGGCGGCCGTAACGGGTGAAGCTGACGGCCATCATCATGCCCACGTTCGCTCCGTTCGCCCGGTTTCGTGCGACCCACTCTAGGTCTCACCAGGCGGCGTCGGCGAGATCTCCTGCCGGGACGGTCGGGACGCCCTGCGCGTAGAGGTCGCCCGCGGTCGCGATGACGCTGTGACCGGTGTGGGCGATGTCGAGGCCGGTGGGGACGCCCTTCACCTTCTGGGTCCACAGGGTCTTGGTGGGGCTTCCCTGCAGCGTGAAAGTCTGGAGGGTCAGTTCGGAGTTCTTCGCTATGGCCGCGATAAGGGAGGTGCCGTCCCGGCTCATGACGGCGTTGGTGCTGCCCTTGGGCAGCGGCATGACGGCCTTGCTGGTCCTGAGGTCGCCTGCGGCGCCGTTGGTGTCGAGCGTGCGGACCTGGTGCTTGGCCGAGCCGACCGGGCTCCAGACGAAGGACAGCGTGGTGCCGGACCAGGAGAGGCTTCCGACGCGGGCCCGCAGCTTGGTCGCCCACACCTTGTGGGCGCCGGTCTCCGCCGTGACGACGTCCACGCGGGCGCTCGCACCCTTGTAGGTGACGTAGGCGAGTTGCGCGCCGTCGGGGCTCGCGGCGAGGTCCGACCATGCGGTGGAGACGCCGGGGACGACGGCCTTGGGGATGGGCTTGAGGTCCTTGGGACGTCCGTCGTCCAGGCGGAGGCGCTGGAAGGTGATGTCGCGGGCCCCGGGGGTCGCGACGATGTAGGAGCCGTCCTTGAGCGCGGCGACGCGGTGGAAGCGGCGGCCCTGCGGGGCGGCGATGGGCAGCCCGACGTTCGCCCCGGTGCGCACGTCCCGGACGAGGAGGGACGCGCCCTTCGCCGTGACGCCGACGATGTACGGCGGTTCGGTCTTCTCGGCCTTGGCGGCGGGCTTGGCCTCGTGCTCCTTGTCGGCGGCGCGCTGGTGGCGGTGGACCATGTCCACGCCCCCTCCGATGAGCAGCGCGGCGGTCGCGGCCACGCCGAGAGGAACCAGACCCTTCCAAGAGCCGAGCCGGGTACTCGGGTCCCCGCGCCTGCCGTCGTCCATGGGGTTGCCTACCTCACCTTCCTGCCGGATCGCCCGTCGTTTCTACCGCATCTGGATCGCGACAAAAACCCATGAAGGCGGAGTTACCAAGTCGTGAGACGCTCAGCCGAGGGACGCACGGGCCGCCTCGACCAGGGACGCCCGGTACGACCCGCCGAACAGTGCCACATGGACGAGCAGCGGGTGCAGCTGGTGCAGGGGGACGCGGGAGCGCCATCCGTCCGCCAGGGGCGCGACCTCATCGTAGGCGCCGAGGACGGTGTCGAGGTGCGGTGTCCCGAACAGCGCCATCATGGCGAGATCGGTCTCGCGGTGCCCGCCGTGCGCGGCCGGGTCGATGAGCAGCGCCCGCTCGCCCGTCCACAGGACGTTCCCCGACCACAGGTCGCCGTGGACGCGGGACGGCGGCTCCGGCGGTCCGGCGAGTGACTCGATGTCCGCCATGACGCGCTCCACCAGGCGGACGTCGCCGGACGAGAGATGCGTGGCCCCGAGGCGAAGGAACGGTTCGAGGCGGCGTTCCGCGTACCAGGCGGGCCAGGGGCGGTCGTCCAGCGTGTTGTCCAAGGGGAGGTCGGCGATGAAGCCGTCCCAGGGCGCACCGTAGGCGTCAGGACGGTTCCCGGTGTGCAGGGCGGCCAGTTCCCGTCCGAGACGTTCGGCGGCCTCGCGGGACGGTGGCGCCGAGTGCAGCCACGGCAGGACGAGCATGCGGTCGTCGGACGCGACGACGTCGGGGACGGGTGTCCCAGGGCCCGCCTCCCCCAGCCAGCGCAGCCCTGCCGCCTCCGCCGCGAACACGCCCGCCTGGTCCTGTGCCGCCTTCACGAACACGTCGCGGCCGTCGGTCAGGGAGGCCCTGTGCAAGGTCCACGAATGACTGGAACCGAGGTCGTTCACCTTCTCGACCCCGGTTCCGAGCAGCCTCTCCAGCCGCGGCCGCAGCCGCTCAGCCGTCATCGAGCACCGAACGGATCTCCTTCAGCAGGCCGGGCATCGCCGCCTCCACCTGCCACAGAACGAGGTCGAAGTCGTCACGGCCGCCGTAGTAGGGGTCGGGGACGTCGAGGTCGCCGCCCGCGTCCGGGTCGAACTCGCGCAGCCGCCGGATGCTCCCGCGCGCCTGCCAGCTCGGCGCCATCGAGCGCAGCGCCTTCTCGTGGCCCGCGTCCATCGCGATGATCATGTCGTACTCGTCGAACCAGGCGGCGTCGAACTGCCGCGCGATGTGCGCCGACCGGTAGCCGGCGCGCTCCAGCGCCGCGACCGTCCGCTCGTCGGCCCCGTCGCCGACGTGCCAGCCGCCGGTGCCGGAGCTGTCCACCTCGACGTCCAGGCCCTCCTGCTCGACGTGGTGACGCAGGATCCATTCGGCCATCGGGGAGCGGCAGATGTTGCCCGTGCAGACGAAGGTGACTCGGAACGGCATGCCTCCATCATGCACGAGGGGTCCGCGAGCCGACGAGGCGAAAAGAACGCGACCCCCGGCGGGTGCCGGGGGTCGCGTCCTGGGGTGGTCCAGGCGGGGTCAGCGCGAGACGGCGTTGAGCGCGTCCACGATGCCGCTGCCGAAGAACCCGTTCTGGCCCTTCGAGCCTTCACAGGTCTGGGTGGAGGTGTGCTTCACCCACTGGTCGTTCGACTTGGTGTACCAGACGTACTCGACCGTCGCCGGGCTCGGGCACGCCTTGGGGGTCGCGGTGCCGCGCAGAACCCGCTCGACGAGGCGCGGGTCCATGGTCAGGCCGCTGCGGTCCCGGTGCCCGTACTTGCTGACGATGAGCGCCGCGACGCCGACCGCGTGCGGGGACGCCATCGAGGTGCCCTGAATCGACTGGTAGTAGGCGCACTTGTCGCCCTTGCAGCTGCGGATGATGTACGACACGTTCGGCGTGCCGTCGGCGTTCAGCTCGCCGCGCTCCTTGGCGAGCCGCTCCGGGTAGGCGGCCCAGATGCCGCCCTTGTCGTCCGGACGCTGGTCGGCGTTGTCGACCTTGTCGCCGCCGGGCGCCGCCACCGCGACGTAGCCGTTGCCGAAGCTGCTGTAGTACGACTTGCGGCCGCTCGGGCCGGTGGCCGAGATCGGGATGACGTTCTCGCCCTCGGACGGCATCGACACGCAGCTCGCCGGGACGGTGCGGTCGTGCGGCTCCTCGCCCGGGGTGGACGGGAAGTCGGGGCTGCTGTCGTCGGTGTTCGTCTTGGTGTAGTCGACGAGGTCGTTGCCGGCCGCGGAGATCAGCGTGACGCCGCGGTTGTGCGCGAAGTCCAGGGCGCGCTGCGCCGCCTTGATGATGGTGCGCTGCTCCAGCTGGTCCTCGGGGCTGTCGGCGGGGTTGTTGCCGCAGTTCCACAGCCACGGGTCGATGTAGTACGACATGTTGACGACGTCGATGCCGTTCTTCGCCGCGTAGGTCAGGCCGTCGACGGTCGGCTGGAGGAAGAAGTAGCCGGAGTCCTGGCCGACGCGCAGGTTCACGATCGACACGTTCGGCGCGACGCCCGCCATGCCGAGGCCGTTGCGGGGCGAGGCGATCGTGGACGCGACGTGCGTGCCGTGGTCGTTGTCGTCCCAGTCGTTGGGGTCGACGCAGGACGTGAACTCGCAGGGCCCGTCGACCTCGTTGCCGTTGGCGTCGGCCGGGATGTCGTGGGTGAAGTTGCGGCTGAGCTTGCGGTTGAAGTTCGGTGCGATGTCCGGGTGGTCGCCGTCCACGCCGGTGTCGAGGACGCCGACCAGCACGCGCCGGTCACCCGGCTCCTTCTTGTAGGAGCCGTCCGCCGTGGCGTGCATCTGCTTCATGTCCCACTGCAGGTCCGCCAAGGGCTCGGTGTCCTTGGACGGCTTGCCCGCGGGGGCGGCCTTGTTCGCGGCGCCGTGGAGGGTCCCGTTGAGCTTCTCGACCTTCGGCGCCTTCTTCTTGGCCTTGGGCGCCTCGCCGATGATCCGGTTGTGCGCGACGCCGTCGAGCGCCCGCTGGTTCATCACGGCGTGGATGAACTCCGGGTTCTGGGACGTGACGGTCGCGACGCCCACGTCGCGGTTCTCGTGCACGACCTTGCCGCCGGCCGCCGAGACGGCCCGGTGAGCCTGTCCGAGGGACGCGCCCTCCTTGTAAAGGACGACGTACTCCGACACCTCGCCCTTCGCCTGTGCCGGGCCGGGAGCTGCGGATGCTGGGAACGCGAGGGCCGTCACGGTGGTGACGGCGCACGCGGCGGAAATCAAGGCTCGCCGCAAGGCAGACCTCCTGGCTGTGGGGGTTAACCAACCGGATTTCGGTCGATCAGCCAGCGAACGTTACGGGGGCGCTCATTGAGAGTCGCGTACGGAAATGTAACGAATGGGGACAAGTTGTGTAAGCCCCACCCGTATCACCCGTGCCGCAACGCCAAGGTCAGCGCCTCGAAGGCCAGCTGCGGATTGACGTTCGCCGCCAACCGCTCCCTGCAGTCCATGATCGCATCGAGGCGCCGGAGGGTGTCCTCCGGGCGCCCGTCCCCCGCGGCCGACCGCAGCTCGGGACCGAGCTCGATGTTGACCAGCTCGCTGCCCGCCCCCAGTTGCAGCGTCAGCACGTCCCGGTAGTAGGACGCGAGGTCGAGCAGCGTCCGGTCCAGGGCGTCGCGCAGGATCCGCGTCGCCCGCGACTTCTGCCGGTCCTCCAGCTCCTTGAGGGCGCCCGCCGTCCCGCGCGGCATCCGCCCCTTCTCGCTCTCGCCGAGCGCCTTGCGCAGGGCGGAGGTCTCCACGTCGTTCAGCTCGGCGGTCTGCGCGTCCCGCTCCGCCTTCGCCGCGCTCACGAGCGTCTCCGCCGCGGCGACCGCAGCGCTCACCCCCGTCAGCCGGCGCGGCACCGCCACCACCTGCTCGCGCACCCGCCGCATCCGCGGATCCGAGGCGAGCCGGCGCGCCCGGCTGATGTGCCCCTGCGCCGCCCGCGCCACCACCTCGGCGGTCTCGCGCTCGACGCCGTCGCGCTGGACGAGGAAGTCGGCGATCGCCGCGATCGGAGGCGTCTGCAGGGTCACCAGCCGGCAGCGCGACCTGATCGTGACGAGCAGGTCCTCCGGCGACGGCGTGCACAGCAGCCACACCGTCCGCGGCGGCGGCTCCTCGATCGCCTTCAGCAACGCGTTCGCGGCGCCCTCGGTGGCCCGGTCGGCGTCCTCGAACAGCACGATCTGCCGGCCGCCCCCGCTCGGCGAGGACGAGGCCCGCAGCACCAGCGCACGGGCGTCCCTGATGCCGAACGACAGCCCCTGCGGGCGGACGACCTCGACATCGGCGTGCGTCCCCTGGAGCACCTGGTGGCAGGACGCGCAGTGCCCGCACCCGCGCGGCGTCTCCGTGCACTGCAGCGCCGCGGCGAACGCCCGCGCGGCGGTCACGCGCCCGGACCCGGGCGGCCCGGTGAACAGCCACGCGTGCGCGAGCCCGCTCGTCCCGCCGGCCGCCGAAGACAGCTGCGCGATGACGGGCTCCTGCCCCACCAGGTCGTCCCACACGCTCATGGAACAGAGGCTAGCGGGCTCAGTAGTCGGTGATGACCGGGAACGTGCTCGTGGCGTCCTCGGTGCCGAGCGGGACGGGGTCGGGCAGGATCTCCCGGATGCGGTACTGGATCTCCCGGCTCAGCTCGCCCTGCGGGCGGCTCGCGTCCAGGATCAGGTAGCGGTCCGGGTCGGCCTCGGCGAGGGCGTGGAAGCCCTCGCGGACCCGCTCGTGGAACTCCTGCGACTCCGACTCCATGCGGTCGGCGGGGGCCGACAGCCGCCGCAGGCCCGCCTGCGGCGGGATCTCCAGCAGGACGGTCAGGTCAGGGACGAGGCCGCCGGTCGCCCAGGCGTTGACGCGGGCGATGTCCTCCACCGGCAGCCCACGGCCGAAGCCCTGGTAGGCCAGGGACGAGTCGACGTAGCGGTCGCTGACCACGATCACGCCGCGGTCCACCGCCGGCTTGATCACGTTGGCGACGTGGTCGGCGCGGTCGGCGGCGTACAGCAGGGTCTCGGCGCGGTCGGACAGGCCGGTGGTGTCGCGGTCCAGCAGCATCGCGCGCAGCCGCATCCCGATCTTTGTGGCGCCCGGCTCGTGCGTGGTCACCACGTCGTAGCCGTGGTCGCGGAGCCAGATCGCGGCGAGCCGCGCCTGCGTCGTCTTGCCCGCGCCCTCGCCGCCCTCGAACGCGATGAACACGCCGCGGTTGCGGTGCACGGGCTGCGGCGCCGCGGGCGCCTGCTCCGGCGGCGTGTAGATCTCGCCGTGCAGCGCGGCGCGCAGGTCGGGGACGAGCGGGATGCCGCGCCGGTCGTCCAGCCGCCGGTACGCCAGCAGCCCGGCCGGCAGGGCGAGGACGGCCGCGACCAGCAGGGCGATGCCGGTTCCGTAGGCGTCGTAGACGCCACCGCCGAGGTCGAGGCGGTGGGACCCGGCCGCCGCCGCGATCAGCGGGACGGCGGCGAACGCGATCAGCACGGTGACGAGCGCGACCGACCGCAGGTACGCCGCCGGGCGGGCGTCCTCCGGGGCCTCGGGGTCGTGCACCGCCACCTTCGCGGTCGACCACGCGGCCCCGGCGAAGACGCCGAGGAACGCGGTCGCGAACACCACGACGACGAGGTTCTGGACGAGGGCGAGCACGACCAGCGCGAGCGCGGCGGCGATCACCGCGAGGCCGAGGAGACGGCGGCGGCTGAACGGGACGAGCACGCGCGGCCCGAGGAACAGCCCGAAACCGAGTCCCACCGTGAGCGCGGTCAGGACGGAGCCGTACCCGGCGTCCCCGCCGCCCAGCTCGCCGGCGTGGACGCGGGCCACCGCCACGACCGCGCCCGCCGTGGCCGACGCCGCCGCGATCGCGAGCCCGACGCCGCGCGCGGCGGCCGACCCCGGGCCCTGGAAGATCAGTTTCAGCGGCGACACGGTCGCGACCGGCTCGGTCGCCGGGATCTCGCCGGCCATCGCCACGACGGCGGCCGAGACGAGGAACAGGCCCGCCGTCACGTACAGGGCGAGGTCGGCGCGGGAACCGGCGCCGAGCGTCCCGTTCGCGACCAGCGCGAGGACGGCGAACAGCAGCGCGGCGGCGGGCGCCGGGCCGTAGAGCACGCGGGTCGCGCCCCGGCGGGCGGCGGGCCGCAGCTCCTCGTCCGGGACCAGCGCAGGCAGGGACGCGCGCGCCGCCGGAACCCACAGCAGGCTCAGGCACGAGACGAGGAACGCGGCGGCCAGCGTCCACGGCAGCGCGTGCACCAGCGGCACCGTCACCACGACCACCAGCCGCAGCACGTCCGCGATGATCAGCATCAGCCGGCGGTCGACACGGGCGGCGAGCAGCCCGGCGACCGGCGGGAGCACCACCGCCGGAAGCAGCATCAGCGCCAGCGTGCCGCCGATGGCCTGCGCCTGCGCCGCGGCGCCGTCGCCGCGCGCCAGCATCGCGGCCATGGCGGTCAGCGCGGGCACGCCGATCCACTGGGCGGCACTGGACAGCGACAGCGCGATCCGGAGCCGCCGGAACGGCCCGATCGACGAAAGCGACGAAACACCCGGCGGCGGTGGCGCTGCGGGGTGCGGCCGGGGTGCGCCCGTTCTGGTCATGTCGGTCAGGGTATCGGCGTAGATGTCCCTATGAACCGGACTTTGCGGAGGTTCGACGGCGCGGTGCCGCCTTCTTCTTCCCGCCGCCCGCGGCGACCTTCTCCCGGCGCTCCGCGAGCAGCTCCGCCGCGCGCTGAATCGTGATCGACTCGACCTCGTCGCCCTTGCGCAGGCTCGCGTTGGTCTCGCCGTCGGTGACGTACGGGCCGAACCGGCCCTCCTTCACCACGACCGGCTCCCCGCTCGCCGGGTCCTTGCCCAGCTCACGCAGCGGCGCGGCGGCCGCGGCCCGGCGGCCGCGCTGCTTGGGCTGCGCCAGCAGCTCCTTCGCCCGCTCCAGCGTGACCGTGAACAGCTCGTCCTCCGAGCCGAGCGACCGGCTGTCGGAGCCCCGCTTGATGTACGGGCCGAACCGGCCGTTCTGCGCGGTCACCGGCTCGCCGTCCAGCTCGCCCAGCGTGCGCGGCAGCGACAGCAGCTTCAACGCGTCGTCGAGCGTGATCGTGTCGAGCGACATCGACTTGAACAGCGACGACGTGCGCGGCTTGGCGGCGTCGGCCTTCTTCGTCCGCTTCTTGCCGTCGGCCGGGGGCGCCGGCTCGGGCAGGATCTCGGTGACGTAGGGACCGAACCGCCCCGACTTGGCGACGATCATGTGGCCGGTCTCGGGGTCGGTGCCGAGCTCCCGGTCGCCCGACGGCTGCGCGAACAGCTCCTCGGCCTTCTCCGCGGTCAGCTCGTCCGGCGCGATGTCCTCGGGGATGTTGACGCGCTCGCCGTCGCGGTCGAGGTACGGCCCGTACCGGCCGACCCGCACCATGATGTCGGTCCCCTTGATCGGGAACGAGCTGATCCCCTTGGCGTCGATGTCGCCGATGTCGCCGACCAGCTCCTTCAGGCCCTCCTCGCCGGTGTCGCCGAAGTAGAACCTGGTCAGCCAGCGGACGCGCTCGGCCTCGCCGCGGGCGATCTCGTCGAGACCGTCCTCCATGTGGGCGGTGAAGTCGTAGTCGACCAGGTTGCCGAAGTGCTGCTCCAGCAGGTTGACCACGGCGAACGCCAGGAACGACGGGACGAGCGCCGTGCCCTTCTTGAACACGTACTCGCGCGCCAGGATCGTCCCGATGATCGAGGCGTAGGTCGACGGCCGCCCGATCTCCCGCTCCTCCAGCTCCTTGACCAGGCTGGCCTCGGTGTAGCGGGCCGGCGGGCGGGTCGAGTGGCCCTCGGCGTCCACCGCGCTCGCGGTCAGCGGGTCGCCCTCGGCCAGGTTCGGCAGCCGCCGCTCCTGGTCGTCGCGGTCCGTGGACGGGTCGTCGGCGCTCTCCACGTAGGCCTTGAGGAAACCGTGGAACGTGATCGTCTTGCCGGTCGCGCCGAACTCCGCGCGCTCGTTCTGCGTCGAGACCCCGGTGACCCGGATCGACACCGACTGGCCTGCGGCGTCCTTCATCTGGGACGCGATCGTGCGCTTCCAGATCAGCTCGTAGAGGCGGAACTGGTCGCCGGACAGGCCCGTCTCCGCGGGCGTGCGGAACGTGTCGCCCGCCGGGCGGATCGCCTCGTGCGCCTCCTGCGCGTTCTTCACCTTGGACGTGTAGACGCGCGGCTTGTCAGGGACGTACTCGCCGCCGAACAGCGACGCCGCCTGCCGCCGCGCCGCCGTGATCGCCGTCTCCGACAGGGTGATCGAGTCGGTTCGCATGTAGGTGATGAAGCCGTTCTCGTACAGCTTCTGCGCCACCGACATCGTGTACTTCGCGGAGTAGTTCAGCTTGCGGCTGGCCTCCTGCTGGAGGGTCGTCGTCCGGAACGGGGGGTACGGGCGGCGCGTGTACGGCTTGCGCTCGACCGATTTCACCTCGTACGGGCGGCCGCGGAGCCGCTCGGCGAGGGCCGTCGCGGCGGCCTCGTCCAGGTGCAGCGCGTCCCGCGTCTTCAAGGCGCCGTCGGAGCCGAAGTCGCGGCCCTGCGCGACGCGCCTGCCGTCCACGGAGACGAGCCCGGCCTTGAACGCCGTCGGCTCCTCGTCCTTACCGGTGTCGAACTGGGCCGCGATGTCCCAGTAGTGGGCGGGGACGAACGCGATCCGCTCCCGCTCCCGCTCCACGACCAGGCGCGTCGCCACCGACTGCACACGGCCCGCCGACAGCTTCGGCATGACCTTCTTCCACAGGACGGGGCTGACCTCGTACCCGTAGAGGCGGTCCAGGATGCGGCGCGTCTCCTGCGCGTCCACCAGGCGCATGTTCAGCTGGCGCGGGTTCGCGGCGGCGCGCTGGATCGCGTCCTTGGTGATCTCGTTGAAGACCATCCGGTGCACGGGGACCTTCGGCTTCAGGACGTCCTGGAGGTGCCAGGCGATCGCCTCGCCCTCCCGGTCCTCGTCCGTCGCGAGGAAGAGCTCGTCGGCCTCGGCGAGCAGCTTCTTGAGCTTCTGGACCTGCTGGCGCTTGTCGGAGTTGACCACGTAGAGGGGTTCGAACTCGTGCTCGACGTTCACGCCGAGCTTCGCCCACGGCTCGCCCTTGTACTTGGCCGGCACCTCCGAGGCGCTTCCGGGCAGGTCCCGGATATGGCCGATACTGGACTCCACGATGTAGCCGCGGCCCAGGTAACCGGCGATCGTCTTCGCCTTCGCGGGCGACTCGACGATCACCAGGCGCGTCCCCGCCCCGTTGCCCCGGCCACTGTTCGCGGTGCCGTTCTTGGCTGGCACAGTCGCTCCAACCTCGCTGTCTCGGTTCCTCTGACTCAGGTTCTTCCTACCGGCTTCGTACAACGTCGCATGGCGGCGTGTTTGTGCCCGCGCCGTCCCGCCGCCGCCCCGCGATCATCGTGCCGCCCCCGCGGAGGGGCGGGATTCTCACCGCCGCACGCCCCCGACAGGATGACATGCCGCCGCACGCCGCGCGGACCGGGAGGCCACGGTACGGTGCCGCACGGCCGGTAGACCAAGTAATAATGGTCGCAATGGCGGAGTACACCTACCTCGTCCTGTCACTGCCGCGCGGTACCACCCGTGACGCCGCCCGGCGGATCATGACCGAGCACGCGGAGCACGGCGGCTGGGAACTCGATCGCTTGCGCCTGTACCCGGACGGCCGCCGTCGTATTCAACTGCGCCGCAAGGTCATCCGCGCCGTCCGTACGTTCTGACCGTTCCCAGCGGCCTGTCCGGAGCGTAGCACTGCGTACGGATTCCCTGACGTGACGTTACTGTGTCCGCCGCGGCCCCGGCCGGCCCGCACGCGGATACGGCTTCGCCCGCCCCGGTCCGCGCCTCCGGGACGGGCGAAGGTCCTCCGCACACCGGCCCGAGGCCGGCTCACCCGCGGTCTGGTGGATCTACGCGGTCTGGTGGATCTAGCGGCGGCCCACCCGGATCCGCCGGGCCAGCGCCAGGGTTCCGGCCGCGGCGGCCAGCAGCCCCGACACCGCCGCCAGCAGCGCCGCGCCCGCCCTGGTCCCCGGCGTGATCGTCTGCGTGGACGCGACCGGGCTGATCCGGCCGATCCCGTCCGGCACCTGCGCGATCCCGGCGGCCGCCACACCGTGCACGTCGACCGGGAGGGCCGGCTTCGCGGGCACCGAGATCGTGCCCGGCGCCTTCGCGTCCGGCCGGACGCGCCGCGCGTCGGCCTTCACCGGCGCGCTCTTCCCGGCCAGGCCCTGGGCCTGGGGAAGCACCTTCGTCCCGGGAAGGACCTGCGACGCACCCGTCACGTTCGGGAGGACGCCGACCTTCGGCAGGCCGGGCACCTGCGGCAGGCCCGTGCCGGCCGGCAGGCTCCTCGACCTCGACATCGGGCCCCGGGCCGGCTGGTCCTGGAGGACGGTTCCCACGAGGGAGGCGGCCTTGGGCAGCCCGACCGGGCTCAGCTCCGACGCGACGCCGCCCAGCGCCCGCGGGCTCACCGGCCCGGGGAGGCCGCCGTCGACCGGCGCACCGGCCGCCGCGCTCCGGCCGTTCACCGGGAGGTCCGCGCCGCCCGGGAGGGCCCGGGTGTCCAGGAGCGAGACCGCCACCGGCGCCCCGTCGCCGTCGAGCGCGGTGCGCTGGTCGCGGCCCTGCGCCGGCAGGGCGCCGACGAGGCCGGTCCCGCCGTTCAGGACGGGAACGCCGTCGAGGCCGCCGACCGCGGGCGGGTCGATCTTCGAGCCGGGGCGCGGCGCGGTGCCGGCCGTCCGGGAGTAGGGCTCGTACCCGCCGTTGCCGGGCTCGTCGCACAGCGCGGCGGCCGCCCCGACCACGGCGGCGGCGTTGCCGCACACCTCCGCGGGGACCTGGACCGGCGCGTTCGCCTGGTTCCCGGAGCCGGTGCCCTTGTCGCCGGACGTCTTGCCGCCGGAGCCGTGCGACCCCTTGACGAGCGACTGGCCGTCGCACGCCGCCGCCGCCCGGCCGACGACGGCCGCCGCGTTGCCGCAGACCTCGGCGGGAACGGAGATCGGGGCGTTGCCCTGGTTCCCGGACAGGATGCCGCGCACCCCGGAGGTCTGCTGGTCGCCACCGGAGCCGCTGCGCACGTGCGCGCCGCCCTCGCACAGCGCGCCGGCCTCCCCGACGAGCGCCGCGGCGTTGCCGCAGGCCGTCACCGGGATGCTGATCGGGGCGTTGCCCTGGTTCCCGGAGAGGATCCCGCGCACGCCGGAGGTGGTCTGCCGCCCGGTCCCGTGGCCGCCGTTGCGGACGGAGGCCCCGCCCTCGCACGCCGCCACCGCGTTGCCGACCGCGTTGCCGCAGACGTCCACGGGCACGCTGATCGGAACGTCGGCCTGGTTGCCGCTCCCGACGGCGCGGACGCCGGACGTCTGCTGCTTCGATCCGGTGTTCCCGCCGTTCTTGACCTGCGAGCCCCCGTCGCAGCCCGCGAGCGCCCCGCCGACGACCGCGACGGCGTTGCCGCACGCGTTGACCGGCGCGGAGATCGGGGCCTTCACCTGGTTGCCCGCGAGGACGCCGTCCGTGCCGTCCGTGGTCTGGCCGCCGCTGCCGCTGCCCTTGACCTTGGCGCCGCCCTCGCAGCCCGCCTGCGCCCCGCCGACGACGGCGACGGCGTTGCCGCAGGCGTTCACCGGCACCGAGATGGGGGCGTTGACCTGGTTCCCGGAGGCGACGCCGCGCTTGCCGGACGTCCGCTGGCCGCCGCCGCTGCCGCCCTGGTCGACCTTGGCGCCGCCGCGGGACACCGCCCGGCTGCCGCCGACCAGCGCGGCGCCGTTGCCGCTCACGTCGACGGGCGCGGAGATCGGCGCGTTCACCTGGTTGCCGCTCAGGACTCCGCCGCTGCCGGTCGTGACGTCGGCGAAGGCGTTGACGGGGATGGCGCTCACGCCGAGGGCGACGAAGCCCGCGGTCAGCACGGCACGGGAGGTGCCCTTTGCCCACGTTCGCATGATGCTCCTAGAGAAGAGTTGGTGGAGAAGAGAGACGTGTGTCTCGGGGGAAGGCCGCGCATGAGGGCACGGCGGAAGACCGGATCGGCGCGCCCGAGCCGCACGGGCACGCGTCCGGAGACTGTGGTCGGGAACTAGTCGGGCGCGAAGGAGGGCTCGTCCGCGGCGGTGCGGACGGCCGGCGGGACCGCGCCGAAGACGGGGCGCGGCGATGCCCGATGAGGTGCGGGGACCCACGTCCCCGCCGCGGGGAACCCGGCGGCGACGCCGGCCACGATGAAGCCGCCGGTCGCCGAATGCGTACCCGGCTTCTCGGGCGACGGCATGGGCGCCGGGTGGTGCCGGACGACGACGTGGCGCGCCGCATGGCCGGCGCTCGGTCGCGCCGGGGAAAGGCTGGAGACGGCGGGCGCGGACGGCCGGCGGTGCGGCTCAGACGCGGCGGCGGTCTCGGTCACGACCGGCCGGGGTGAACGCTTGATCACCGGTTCGCCCCGAACCTCCGGCCGGGGCGGCGGCACGTCCTGCACGACCTTCTCCGCGTGCGGTTCCGGCGCCACCACGTGCACGACCTCGACCGGGTCGGTGACGGCGGGCGCCGCAGGCACCGGCCGGTGCTCGCGCACGGTCTGGACCGCGTCGCCCAGCAGGGGCGCCTTCTCGACGACCCCCTTCACGGGCGCCGGCGGCGGCTCGTCGGCGTGCGCGGTCTGCGCCGCGCACCCGAGGAGCCAGCCGGCGATCAGCAGCCCGCCGAGGACCAGCAGTCGCCGCAGGGAACGTCCGACGGCGGCGCGGCGCAGCAGGACGGAGACCGCCCCGACCCACACCGCGCCACCTGCCACCGGACAACCTCCGCTGCGACCGATCCGTCCTCAACGAATGGTGACGATAGCACCACGGAAAGCTCTGGTGATGGCAAATTCAGGAGCGATCAAGGAATTTGTCGAGCACCCTCACGCCGAAACGCAGCCCGTCCACGGGAACGCGCTCGTCGACGCCATGGAACATTCCGGAAAAGTCCAACTCTGGGGGCAATTTCAGCGGCGCGAACCCGAAGCACCGCATGCCCAGCGTGGAGAACGCCTTGGCGTCCGTCCCGCCGCTCAGGCAGTACGGCACCGGCAGCGCGCCCTCGTCCTCCGAGGTCAGCGCCGCTTCCATCGCCGCGACGAGCGCGCCCTCGTAGTCCGTCTCGAGCGCGATGTCGTGGTGGATGAAATCCCGCTGAACGTCCGGACCGAGAAGTTCGTCCACCGTCGCGAAGAATTCCGTTTCATGCCCGGGAAGGAATCGTCCGTCCACCTGAGCCATGGCGGTCTGCGGAATCACATTCGCCTTGTAACCGGCGTCCAGCCGCGTGGGATTGAGCGTGTTCCGCAGCGTCGCGCCGATCATTCGCGCGAGCGGCCCGATCTCCTCAAGGCACTTTTCCGGACTTTCCGGATCGAATTCGACGCCGTACGCCATGCAGGCCCGCTCCAGGAACGCCCGCACCGACTTCGTCAGCCGCACCGGGAACTCGTGCGCCCCCAGCCGCGCGACCGCCGCCGCGAGCGCCGTGACCGCGTTGTCCGGATGGACCATCGACCCGTGCCCGGCCGTCCCCGCGGCGGTCAGGTTCATCCACGCGATGCCCTTCTCCGCCGTCTCGATGAGGTACATCCGCCGGTCCCCGGGCACCGTCAGGCTGAACCCGCCGACCTCCCCCACGGCCTCGGTGCACCCCTCGAACAGCTCGGGATGCTCCCGCACCAGCCAGTGCGCGCCCCACTTCCCCCCGGCCTCCTCGTCGGCCAGGAAGGCGAGCACCACGTCCCGCGGAGGCTTGCGCCCCTCCCGCAGCCGCTGGCGCGCCACCGCGAGGATCATCGCGTCCATGTCCTTCATGTCCACGGCCCCGCGCCCCCACACGCACCCGTCGGCGATCTCCCCGCCGAACGGATCGCGCGTCCAGTCCTCCTTGCGCGCGGGCACCACGTCGAGATGCCCGTGCAAGAGGAGCGCGTCCCGGGACGGATCCTCTCCCTCGATCCGCGCTACCAGGCTGGCCCGTCCCGGATGCGACTCGAAGATCCGGGTCTCCAGCCCGACCTCCTCCAGCTTCTCCGCGACGTACTCCGCCGCGGCCCGCTCCCCCGGCCCCGAATGGTCGCCCGGGTTGCTGGTGTCGATCCGGATCAGCTCCTGGCAGAGCTGAACGACCTCGTCCTCGGCGGTCGGCTGCCGCACCACAATCATCACCTCGTGTCGCTCGCGTACCGTCCCATGGTGCCCCGCCGATCGACTTCGCCGCGACTCGCCACCTTTGGTATGGTGAACTCCGCCGCC
Organism: Actinomadura sp. NPDC048955; assembly: GCF_040649435.1. Taxonomy (NCBI): domain Bacteria; kingdom Bacillati; phylum Actinomycetota; class Actinomycetes; order Streptosporangiales; family Thermomonosporaceae; genus Actinomadura; species Actinomadura sp. NPDC048955. Next base: position 270,607 of record NZ_JBEZJI010000003.1, on the reverse strand, counting down.
GCAGCCCCGCTGCGGCCTGCGACCGGTCCGGGTGGCGGAATAGGCAGACGCGCTAGCTTGAGGTGCTAGTGCCCTTTACGGGGCATGGGGGTTCAAGTCCCCCCTCGGACACTTCACGACAAAGTGGGACAGATGCTCATCTGTCCCACTTTGCGTTTCTGGGGTTCTTCCGGTGAAGGACGTCGGCGTCCTTCGCGGTGCCGGGCAGCAGGTGGCGCAACCGCTCCTCGATCTACCGCCGGTGGCCCACCACGACCGCACTGGTGGAGGACGTCACCCGGACTGCGACCGCGACGCCGTCTTCGACCTGCCGCGCGGCGCGACCATCGGCAGAGCGCTCACTCAGGGCACGGACGGCGGACGCGTTCTGCGATCAGGTCACCGGGGCACTGGGCCGCGGCCCGCGGCTCATCCGTGAAGTAGTGGACGGGCCGCCGGTCAGCTGATCGTCAGCCGGTACGAGCCGCGGGCGCAGCCGGTGACCCGCCAGCCGCCCTCGACCTTTCTCGCTTCGATCCTCTCGATGCCGGTGACCGCGGGAGCGGGACGGTCTTCTCCCGGCACCCAGATGTCCAGCTCACAGCCGCCACCCGTTGTCTTTCCGGTGAGCGCGAGTTCCTGCGGCCCGGCGGCCTTTCCGCCCGGCCGCCCGCCGGGAAGGGACCGCAGCGAGGTGAGGACGCCCGGGGCCGCGCGCGGGTAGGCGCGCGAGATCTCCTGTTCGGCCACCGCGTCGCGGCGCAGGAAGCGTCCCGTCGCGCAGTCGAGGTTGTTGAGCCCGTTCCCGGTCGGCTCGACGCCGTTCTGCGGATCGCCGCACGCCTGTTTCCACACCCAGAAGGCTCCGCCGATCCTGCTGTCGTCCTCTTGGCGGGCGTAGCGGCGCAGCCTGCCGGCCACCGAGCCGGCATCGCCCCAGAACCCCCACTCGCCGCTCCAGACCGGCATGTCGCCGGCGGCCCGCCGCGCGAGGGCGAAGCCGTGCTCAACGGAGGTCATGACGGGCAGCCCGAGCGAGGCGTCCATGGTGATCGACTCGGCGTACAGATGGGGCGCGAAGACGACGTCGGGATCGGACCGGAAGGAGCCCCGCGGGATCGCGTCGAACCCGGTGCCGGACCAGAAGATGCTCGGCTCGGCGAACAGCAGGTGGGGACGGGACTCGGCGGAGCGGATCGCCCGCAGGACACGGTCGTAGAAACGGCCGAGCAGCAGCGTCGACGTCAGCGGCGCCTGCTCACCGAAGCCGGGTTCGTTGAGCGGGTCGAACCCGGCCACCGCGGGGTCGTCGCCGAAGCGGGCGGCGAGCATGCCCCACGCCTTCACCAGGCGGCCCTGGACACCGTCGCGGTCATAGTAGAAGTTCGTGAACGCGCGGTTCCCCGCGGGCGAGATGTCGCGTCCGGTGAACTGGCAGCGCGGCGCGCCGTCGGTCTTGGTCGCCCACGCGGGTGCGCCGTCGTAGCCGTCCATCGGGGACGTGCCGAAGGGGCACGAGGTTCCGGCCGGGGTGGGCAGGTCACTCCAGCCGTCCTGATGCATGTCGATCACCATGTACAGTCCGTGCCGCTTCGCCCAGGCCACGGCCCGGTCGATCTGCCGCAGATAACCCTCGTCGTACCGGCCGGGGCCCGGTTCGACCCGTGACCATGACACCCCCAGCCGCACCACGTTCAGGCCGAGCGCCGCCATCTGCGCGAAATCGTCCTCGCCGAGCGGCAGTGTCGTCGGCACTCCCGGGCGCGGCGCATAGAAGTCCACCAACTGGTTGACGTTCACTCCGCGCAGCAGGACCTGCCGGCCTTCACTGTCGACGATGCGAGGCCGCTTCCCCCGGACGGCCCGCAACGGTGACAGCTCCGTCTCCGGCGCGGCGGCGGGTCTGCGGGCGACGGGCGCGGGCTCCGGCCCGGCGAGGGCCACGGCTCCGGCCATCGCCGCCACCGCGACCGCGAAGCTCAGGGCCGTCGCGGCGGAGGCGCCACCGGCCGCCCGCCTGCACGCGCGGTCGGTAGCGGGCAAGGCCAGCAGTGCGGGCAGCCAGCCGAAGGCGACGCCGAGGGACGCGCCCTCTCCGAGCCTGATCCACAGGGCCGCGGGCGTCTGCAGGGGAGCGCCCGGCCCGTCCAGGATCAGGAGTCCGGCGGTTTGGACGGCGCCGAGGACGATGCCCGCCCAGAGCGCGGCCAGCCATCCGCCGAGGAAGGCCCCCGAGGGCGTGCGGGATCGGCGTGCGAAGGTCCGCTGGGTGCGGGCGAGCGCTAGGAACAGCGTCACCAGCCCGGCGAGGAGCCCGGCCACCCCACCCTGCGGGGACGCCGACGGCAGTCCTTCCGGCAGGTCCCGCGACCAGTGCGACGCCACCCACATCCCGGTCACCGCCACCGCCGAGACGCTGATGGCCGCGACCGGCCAGTGCGCCCGGCGGGCGGGCTCGCCCTCCTCACGCTCTCCCGCACGCGCAAGGAGGGTGACCGCCGCCGGGACCAGTGCGTACAGGGCCGCTTTCGGCACGGTGAAACTCGTCGACCACAGCAGGTCGGCGACGTCCAGCTCAGGTGCCGTCGCCGCGACCGACATGGCGGCCTTCGCGACCACGGCGGTCAGCACGAACCCCGCCCAGACCGTCGCGAAGCGCGCCCGCCGTCCCAGATGCCCGAAGGCGGCCACGACCCACGCCGTGCCCGTCAGCAGCAACGGAACGTAGACCACCAGGGGGACGATCTGCCAGCGCGCCGCCGGTACCACCCGTCCGGGCATTCCCAGCAACGCGAAGTACCCGACTGGATCGATCAGAGCCCCCGCCGCGACCAGTACCAGAACGGCACCCACGGCCGTTGACACGAGACGTCGCGAACCCAATGTGGCCTCCAGGCGCCGGGAAGCGCCAAAATACATGAAGTTTCCTCATGTTTGCTGGCCTTTCCGGGAACCGACGAGTCGCCGTCCGGCCAAGGCGGCGCCGGATGGACCCGCTCGCCCCCGGCGAAGGCGACCTTCTCGCCGGGCGCCACCCGGTTGACCGCGACGTGCACGCCCGCGGCGGATCCGGGGTGCTCACCGGCCAGTCGCCGCCCGCGGACAGGCCGGCTTCGGCGCGGGCATCGCGGAAGGGGGGCCCTTGGCCACCGCCCGCAGGAACGGCGTCATTATTTTTCGCGATTTCTCAGAATTGATGTACCTGGAGGCGTGCAGGAGCACGGGACCGGGGTTCATTGCCATCCGAGCTTTGGGATCAGTTCACCGGGCCTCGTTGTCATACAGGTCGACCGCTTGCGCGACACGTATCGGGCAGGGTCGGGGGGCGGTCGCCGAACTGGGCCTCCGGTTTCAGGATCTTCATGGTCGACTCGGCCGCGAGGCTGGGGTTGGGGTGTGCTTGCATGTACGCCCGTGACGACCCCCCTGTATGTCCCGGCAGGGACGCCCCCAGAGCGGGTACCGGGCGATGACGGCCGCGTCGTGCGGGTGTTGGCGAGCACTCGGCAGCGGGTCGCGGCCCGCGTGTTCGACCTGCTGGCCGCCTTCTTCGTGGTCATGGCGGCTGTGTCGCCGGTCTACGCGGTCGCCTTGCTGTCCGATGGCTCCTCCACCTCGTTCCTCTGGGCGACCGCCCCGGTCGTGGTCCTCGGCATGGCCGGCCCGCCGCTGCTGCGCGTCGGGGGAATCGTGCGGTGGGGCTGCACCCTGGGCCAACGAGTCGCCGGGATCCGGGTGGTGCGCGAGGAGGACGGAACACGGCCCCCGAACTGGCGGCGGTCCTTCCGGCGGTATGCCCTCCCGAGGAACTCCGCGTCCCTACCGCTGATCAGCGACCCCTGGGTATACAGGAAAGACGAGCGGCTGAGACAGTGCCTGCACGACCGGCGCGCCGGGACGGTGGTCGTCCGGGCCCAGGCTCCCCCGGCGCCCGCGGAGACCGGCGGGCTGGCGGCGCTCGGGTCTCCAAGCCCTACCGGACTTCCCGACCATGTGCGCCGCTGGGAGGCGCGCGAACGCAAGCAGCGCATCGCGCTCGGCTCCACTTTAGGTGTTCTGGGGGCGACCGTCCTGTCCGCACCGTTCGCCGTCGTGCTCGTGACCGCCGGGCCATCCGCCATCGGCGGCCCGGCGTTCGAGGTCGACACCTTCTACGACGGCGCCACCCGGTTCGAGAACCGCTTCGGGGGGCGGTCCGAGACCTACGAGCGCACGGCCGCCAAGGTCCTGGACGATGAGAAGGGCTGTCTGGCGGGAGCGACCAGTGGGCAAGCCCGCGCCGTCCTGCGCCGGACCGGGTGCGAGGGACGGATCGAGATCGCGTTCAGAACCACGGACGGCGTCCTGGTCAGCAGCCACGTTCTCAAGTTCCCCGACCGGGCCTCCGCTGCCGGCGCCCGGCCTCGTCTGCGGCATACCGACCTGCGCTTCGTTCCGGACGGCGACGTCGACCCGCCGGGGGGCGCCCGCATCGGCAATGTCGGAACCCAGGACCGCTACGTGGTCGTCACGACCGCCGTCTCCCCACGCCGGCCGGAGGCGACGGCGAAGGCGAAGAACGCCTTCCTCCTGATCCACGTCCCCACCCTCAACGTCATCCTCTTCCTCTAACAGAAGGGCGCGCCGAGCGGGAGTCCGGCGGGCGATGGGACTCCGCCAAGCCCGGAGACCTCAGCCAGGCGATTCCACCGCAGAACGACACCGACCGGCGCGACGAAGCAGACGAGAGGACCGGCTCCTCCCCTGGTGAGCAGCAGGGTGTGCAGTAGGAAGCGGAGGTGGCGAAGGGGAACGGCGAGACCGCCACCGAACCCGGCGACAGCGATTCGCGCCCCGAGTCGGAGAGCGGCAAATGGGTCGACGAGATGCCGCCCGCCGAGGCACTCGAGAAGGTCCCGGATAAGTGGGGGGACGGCAGTCCGAACAAGAAGGGTGTCGGCCGCTGGACCGACCCGGAGAACCGTGGGAACGTCGTACGGTTCCCTGACATGCGTCGTGCTGTCATCGAGGTCCTACGGGCGCTTTCGGATCCGGAGTATCAGCGTCGCGTCTGGGTGGAGCGCACCTACGCTCAGCCAGGCTTCTATGATGACCTGACCCACAATGTCAACGTCCTCTACGACGACACTTTGGTCGCAGAGGACCCGCGAGCTCAGATCGGTGTGACGCTTGAGAACGAGGCAGAGGCTGCGGCGATCGAAAGTCTGACCGCTGTCCTAGATCCTCTCTTGGACTCCTTGCCCACCGAACTCGAAGACGCTCAAGTGATATCCCGACCCGAATGGAGTGCCGTTGTGAGTGCGGCACAGGTGGCTGCCGGCATTATTCACTGAGAACTGTGGCGCCTGATCGTTGAGCCCACGGGGCGCCCCGCCACCGCACGCACGGGGCCCGGTGGCGTTCCGCCTACCCGGGCCCCTCAGGCATTGCGCGGTGTGCTGCGCATAACGGTCTGGCTAATGGCGCTGGGCCCCGCCCCCGCGCGGTTATTCCGCGTGCGGGCCCAGGGGTGGCTACGCGTGCGGGCGGGTGGCCGGCCCAACGGGACGCGGTAGACGTCGTCGATCGGGGTGGCCGTTGGCATGTGCTTATGGTTGTGGTCGCCCCTCGGACACCAGCGTTTTGCACATGTGGAAGCCAGGGTCACCCTGGCTTCCACAAGTTTTTTCTCGGGGTGGTACGTCATCTTCAGCCCCGGGCGCGTAGACCATGCGGCCCGGCCGGCGGGGTCCTCATCTCGCCACGCTCACCCCAGCGCCACCGGCTCCTCCCACCACCAGGCGATCGAGGGAATCTCCGGAGGCTGGTCGGTTCCGGGCGGTGGCGTGTCCGACCAGGTGCAGATGGTCTTGACGGCTCCGGGGTGCTCCCCGTCGGGATTGCTGTAACGCGGCGTCGCCAGGCCCCATTCGATGTTGCCGCGCATGAGGTGGCCCAGGTTGGCGACATAGGGCCGGAGCCGGTCACTGGCGTGCGGCTCGACTTTGTCGCGCACGTCGACGAAACGGCGGGCGATGCGGTTGCACAGGTCCACCGCCTTGGTGATGGCCTCCTGAATCGTGCAGTGCTCGTGCGTGACGAAGACATTGACCAGGTTCAGCCCGCTCGGATTCCCGCCTCCCTGGCGTTGTGCGAACCACAGGTCCTTGCCGAGCGAGTACAGATCGTCGCTGAAGGCGGCGTAGGTCGCCGTCATCTCTTGCAGTGCGGAGACGTCGCGAGAGGACATCTCGCCTTCGGAGATGGGCGCGCCGAGCGCGATCTCGGCCCATACCAGCGTCGGATCGGCGGCGGCGAACACCGGGCGCATGGCGGTGTAGTCGTTGAGAGTGGGCACGGTGCCTGCGAGCCGGCAGTTGATCTCCCACGCGACCCCGAGCAGCCACGCGCGGTGCGCGTCCAGCTGGCGGCCGATCTGGGCGGGGGTGGCGTATCGCCGGAGGCGGCGCGCCAGGTCCTGGACGGGAGCGCGGAACGGGTCGTCGCCGGCCATCATCTCGCAGCCCGGATCCGCCAGGGTCCGTACGACGCGCGCCGCGATGTCGACGAATCCCTGTGAGGCCCCGGTCACCTGGGCCTCGTCCAGAAGATCGTCGAAGACGAACATGAGGTAACTCCAGTCGATGGCCATCTGGAGCCGTTCGGGCGCGGCGTCCGGGCAGATCCGGGCGAAGAATTCGGCGGCGTTGCTCTCCTGAACACGCCGCCACAGGCGCTCGTTCTCGTTGAATCCGTGGGCGGCCATCCAGTCGTTTCCGCGCTGTTCCAACTCGGCGAGCATCGGGTGTATCCGGGTGCGCAGCGGACAGTACAGCGAAGGTATCTCAACGGTCAGGACAGGATCGCTCATGAGGAAGACCACTCACCAGGGACGCGGATCGAGGACCATTCGCAGGTCGCGGGGGTACACGGTCGCGAGTGCGAGTGGACGCACGCGGCTCCCCGGGGCAGGAGTCAGCGACCAGTGGGCGGCGATGGTGGTGACGGTCACCGTCATCTCGGTCCAGGCGAACGCATCACCCAGGCACACGCGGCGGCCCGCCCCGAACGGCAGAAAAGATTCCCGGGGCACGGGAGCGGACGATGACAGCCAGCGCCCGGGCTCGAACCGATGAGGCTCGGGGAAGAGGCCGGGATCCAACTGCTGCGTGTGGGGGCTGAAGACGATCTCCGCTCCCCGGGGAATCCGTACGCCTCCGAGGTCGATCGGCGATCGCGCTCTGCGCATCACGATCCAGATGGGATGGTGAAGCCGGAGCGTCTCGGTGATGAGGGCCCGCACGAAGGTCATCTCACCGACGTCCTCGAACCCGATCCGCCGGTCTCCCAGAACGGTACGAATCTCCGCGTGGAGCCGTGCGTCCAGCTCCGGATGCCGTCCGAGTTCGTAGAACAGCCAGGACAGGGTCAGCGCGGTGCTCTCGGTGCCCCCCACGAGCAACGCGATGACCTCGTCGTGGATCTCTTCGTCGCTCATGCCCTCACCCGTGCGCTCGTCCTTGGCCGCGAGCAGCATGGAGAGAATGTCGCCGTGGTCGCGTCCGTCGGCCCGATACCTCGCGATCGTCTCCTGGACCGCCCGGCGCAGTCCCCGCGTCGCCTCGTTGAACCGGCGATTGGCCGGCACGGGAAGCCGTTCGACCAGGGGCGTCGGCGCGATGGTGCGCCAGCCGATGCCCGCGACGATGCGCGGGAAGTTCTGCTGGAACTCCGCGACGACCTCGCGGGCATGGTCGGTGGCGAACAACGTGGCGGCAATGATCTTCAACGTCAGGTCGAAGATCTCTCGCTGGACGTCGAGCACCTGCCGCGGCCGCCATTCCCCGGCCCGCCGCGCGGTCTCCTCGCTCATGATGCGGGTGTAACCGGCGATGCGGTCGCGGTGGAAGGCGGGCTGGAGCAGCCGCCGCTGACGCATGTGGAAGGCGCCGTTCGAGGTGAAGACGCCGTTGCCGATCAGGGGCCGGACCTTGTCGAAGAGCATCCCCTTCTCAACGTTGCCCGCCTCCGCCACGAGAAGGTGATGGACGAGCGACGACGAGGTCACCACGTACACGGGAAGGCGGCCGATGGAGACGCGGACCACGTCGCCGTACGGTCGTAGTGACTCCATGAAGGCCAGCGGGTCACGCATCAGGGACAGGCTGTGGCCGATGACCGGCAGTTTTCCGGGTGGGCTGGGGATCCGGGTCGGCGGTGGCGATGGCATGCGCACGGCGGCTCCGTACAGTTGCGCAGCGTCAATTCGAGACTGGACCGCTCCAAGGTGAACGGACGGGAAGCTCAGCGGTCAGCCCAGCTGGTCCCCGCCGATCTGGCGACACGGCACGGACAGTTGGCGACCGATCGGAGCCATCGAAGGTTATTTGCCTGACAAAGACTCGCAGCAACGCTCTTAGCACGATATTTATGGAATCCGCTCCTGTCAACCACAATCAACTCGCTGAGTGGCATGAGGACCCTTGCCCTCATCCCGGCGTCGATGCGATCCGCGGGGCGCTTGTTCGCCGGATGGCCGGGACGGCAAGCTGTGAGCCGAGGAGAGGAGGCCGGCGATGGAGCGGGCCGACACGTTGGTGCTGTTTGGGATCACCGGGAATCTGGCGTACAAGATGCTGCTGCCGGCGTTGTACCGGTTGACGGCGGACGGAGTGCTGGACCAGCCGATCGTGGGGGTCGCCAAGACCGACCTCGACCTGGCCGGGCTGCGAAGCCGGGCCCGTGAGGCATGCGAGGCCAAGCACGACAAGGTGGACGACGCGGCGTTCGAGAAGTTCGCAGGGAACCTGCGGCTCGTCGCGGGCGACTACACCGACGGCGCCACCTTCGATGCGATCCGTCGCGAGGTCGGCGAGGCGAAATTCCTGACTCACTACCTGGCGGTTCCTCCTTCGCTGTTCGCGACGGTCGCGGGGGGCCTGGCCGAGGCCGGCCTGAACAGGAACGCCCGGATGGTCGTCGAAAAGCCGTTCGGCAATGACCTGGAGTCGGCGCGGGCGTTGAACGCCGAGCTGCTGAAGTTCTTCGACGAGGACCATCTGAGGCGCGTCGACCACTTCCTCGGCAAGGAGCCGATCGAGGACCTGCTGATGTTCCGGTTCGAGAACATGCTCCTGGAGCCGATCTGGAACCGTCACTACGTCGACAACGTGCAGATCACCATGGCCGAGGACTTCGACGTCGCCGACCGCGGCTCGTTCTACGACGCCAACGGCACGATCCGCGATGTCGTTCAGAACCACCTTCTGCAGATCCTCGCGCTCCTGGCCATGGACCCGCCGCCGTCGACCGACGCACGCGCCTTCATCGACGAGAAGTGGCGGGTGCTGCGCGCCGTCGAGACCGTCGCGCCCGACGAAGTCGTCCGCGGCCAGTACGACGGCTACCTCGCCACCGAGGGCGTCCGTGAGGGTTCGACCACCGAGACCTACGCGGCGCTGCGCTTGCGCATCAACAACTGGCGCTGGGCCGACGTCCCGTTCTACATCCGTTCCGGCAAGGCACTGGGCACCACCGACCTGGAAGTGGTCGCCCAGCTCCGCACCCCGCCCACCACCTACTTCGACGGCGCCCCGGAGCCCAATCTGATCCGCTTCCGCATCCAGCCCGACGCGGGGGTCACGTTCGACCTGCTCGCGAAAGACCCCGGACGCAACAGCACCCGGCAGGTCCCGCTCAGCGTGGACTTCACCAAGGTCCTGGGCCCGATGGAGGCGGCCTACCAGCGCATCCTCACCGACGCCGTAACCGGCGACCCCCGCCGCTTCGTCCGCTTCGACCTGGCTGAGGAGTCCTGGCGCATCATCCAGCCCGTCCTCGACCTCCCCTCCCAGCCCCTCCCCTACGCCAAAGGCTCCTGGGGGCCGGACGAAGCAGCCACCTTCGTTCCCGGCGGCTGGCACGAAATCTCCACCACCTTCGACTGATACGCACGGGCCTGAAGCTCGTTCAGCCCGGATCTTTCCTTTCCCGAGTCGCCGTGACCGGGGAAGATCCCTCGTGCGAGCGAGGTGGGCACGGCGCGGACCGGCCGATACTGGGGGGATGTCAGATCGGTTGAGCGGTTTCGGCCCCCTCACGTGGCTGCGGCGGCGTGGGGGCGGCGGCCGCCTCGTGGACGTGCTGGTCGCCGCGGCGGTCGCCGTCCCGGTGTTCGTCCCCTTCGCCACGGCGCCCGACGTGACGCCGTTCGGCGTGGTGTTCAACCTCGGCACGGTCGTCCCGCTCGTGTGGCGGCGCCGGGCGCCGTTCGCGATCGCGCTGGTGGTGGCGTGCTTCGCCATGGGGGTGTCGCTGCACCACCGGCCCGGCCAGATGTTGCAGTACGGCGCGCTCGTGGCGATCTACACCCTCGCCGACCTGGGGCGGCATCGCTGGCAGCGGTGGGGGTTCATTGGCGTGGTCGTGGCGTCGATCCCGCCCGGTGCGCTGCTCGTGAAGAACAACGACGCGGGCGAGTTCATGTTCACGCTGCTGCTGCCCATGACGGCGTTCCTGCTCGGCACGCTGGCGCGGACCGCGCGGGAACGGTCGAACGCGCTGGTGGAACGGTCCGCGCAGCTGGAACGGGAACGCGAGGCGCTCGAACGCGAACGCCAGGCCGAGGCGGCGCGCGCGGCGGCGGAGGAACGGGCCCGCATCGCCCGCGACATGCACGACGTGCTCGCGCACGCCGTCAGCCTCATGGTCGTTCAGGCCGAGGCCGGTCCGGTGGTCGTCCACACCGATCCCGGCCAGGCCGAACGGGTCTTCGACGCGATCGCCGACGCCGGCCGGGACGCGATGGCCCAGCTGCGCCGCACGCTGGGCGTGCTGAAGGAGGAGCAGGACCACGGCGTGCGCGCGCCGCAGCCGACCATCGACGCGTTGCCCGGGCTGGTCGAGCACGTCAACCGCACCCAGGTCCACGTGCGGCTCACCGTCGAGGGCGAGCGCCGCGACCTGCCCGCCGACGCCGATCTGGCGGCGTACCGCATCGTGCAGGAGGCGCTCACCAACACGGTGAAGCACGCCGGCGCGCGGGCGGCCGAGGTGCTGCTCCGCTGGACCGACCACGAACTGGAGATCACGGTGACCGACGACGGGCAGGGCCACGGCGGAGCCGATCCGGGCTGGCGGCGGGGCGGCGACGGCCTCATCGGCATCGGAGAACGTGCCGCCGCCTGCGGCGGCACGGCCGAGGCCGGTCCCCTGCCCGGCGGCGGGTTCCGGGTCTCGGCGACCCTGCCCTGCGCCGCGGCGGTGGCCGCGTGATCCGGGTGGTGCTCGCCGACGACCAGGAGCTCGTCCGCACCGGCTTCGCGATGATCCTGGACGCGCAGCCCGACATCGAGGTGGTGGGCGAGGCCGAGGACGGCGCGGCCGCGGTCGCCGCCGTGGACGAGCACGACCCCGACGTCGCGCTGCTCGACATCCGCATGCCCGGCATGGACGGCATCGAGGCCGCGAAGGCCGTGTGCGCCGGGACCCGGACGCGCGTGATCATGCTGACCACGTTCGACCAGGACGACTACGTCTACGACGCGCTCTACGCCGGGGCGAGCGGGTTCCTGCTCAAGGACGTGCGCCGCGACGACCTCGTGCACGCGGTCCGGGTGGTGGCGGCGGGGGAGTCGCTGCTCGCGCCCACCGTCACCCGCCGGCTGATCTCCGACATCACGCGCAACCGCCCGCGGGCCGGCGCGGCCGTCTCCGACCGCCTGTCGGTCCTGACCGAGCGGGAGCGCGAGACCCTGCGCCTGCTGGGCCGCGGCCTGTCGAACGCGGAGATCGCCGCGGCCATGGTCGTCAGCGAGCACACCGTGAAGACCCACGTGAGCAACGTGCTGGCCAAGCTCGGCATCCGCGACCGCACCCAAGCCGTGATCGCCGCGTACGAGACCCGGCTGATCGAGCCTTCCTGAAGGGGCGGCTCCCTCGCGCGAGGGAGCCGCGCCCCGGTTCTCCCCCGCGCCACCGATGCCCGAAGACCCCCCGCGACGGCGATCCCCCGGACCACCGCTCTCCCTGAAGATCGAAAACGCAGGGACGCAAGCCTCGACCTCCGGGAGAACCCCTCATGACCAGGATCGCCTTCCATCTCGCCCCCGCCCTCATGCTCGCCTACGGCGTCGTCCGGCTGATCGACGGCCGTGACGGGCAGCACGGGCCCGGCCCCGCCTGGACGGTGGGCCACCTGCTCTTCCTGGGCTCGCTGCTCCTGTACGGCCTGGTGATCGCGGGCCTGTGGCGGCGCCTGCCGGGCGCGGAGCGCGGCAGGGCACGGCGGATCACCGCGGGCGCCCTCGCCGCCGCGGCCGCCGTCGGGCTGGTCACCTTCGTCCGCGTCGCGATCATCGACATCGTCGTCGGCCTGCGGGCGGCGGACGCCGCCGAGAAGAGCGCGCTCGCCGACCGGTACGCGGACGTCCCGGCCGTACTCCCCCAGGCGCTCTACGAGATCGGGCCGGTGCTCTTCATGCTGGGCCTGACCGCGCTGCTCGTCCAGTACGCGGTCGTCGGCCCCCGGCGCGCCGTGGCCGCCGGCAGCGCCGTCCTGCTCGTCCTCGCCTTCGTGGGCATCATGGCCAATCTGGACCTCCTGCCGGCGGGTGCGGCGCTGATCTGGCTCGCCCTCTTCCCGCACAGCCGCGAGCAGAGCGAGCCCGCCCCCGCGCACCGCGGGGCCGAGGCCCCCGCGACGGCCTAGCCCGACCCGATCATCATCACCACCGGACTCAGGGAACCAAAAATGATCAAGCAGAGGCGTGCGCTGCGCGGCGCACTCACCCTGGCCGTGGCGGCCGGTGTCGCAGTGAGCGCACTGACCGGCACCGGCACCTCGCGGGCCGCCAGCCCCTCCGCCGGAGCCGCCGACCAGGCTGAGCTGCGCAGGCTCCTGAACAGGCTGACCACGGTCGATGGCGGGCCCGGAGCGCTCCTCCACCTGCGGGATCGGAGCGGCAGCACGGTGCTGACCAGCGGCGTCGCGGACGTGACCAGCCAGGCACCGGTCCCCCGCGACAGCAGCTTCCGGATCGGCAGCATGACCAAGCCGTTCGTGGCCACGGTCGTGCTCCAGCTGGTGGGAGAGCACCGCGTCTCGCTCGACGCGCCGGTGGAGCGCTATCTGCCCGGTGTCGTCCCCGGGAACGGCGGGCACAGGCGGAAGATCACCGTCCGCCAATTGCTGCAACACACCAGCGGCCTACCGGACTACCTCGACTATCTGAACCCGCAGGACATCCTCAAGGACCCGCTCGCCCACCACGACACCCGCGACCTGGTGAACATCGCGCTCGCCCATCCGCCCGTCTTCGCGCCCGGCACCGGCTGGGGCTACTCCAACACCAACTACCTGCTGGCCGGCATGCTCATCGAGAAGGTGACCGGCCACACCTGGGGCGAGGAGGTCCGGCGGCGCATCATCACCCCGCTGGACCTGCGCGAGACGTCCGCACCGCAGGATTCCTCGGCGATCCCCGGGCCGCACCCGCGCGGGTACGTGCGCCCGGGCCCGGACGCGCCGCTCGTCGATCTCACCGCGTTCAATCCCTCGGTCGCCGGCTCGGCCGGCGGGATGATCTCCAGTGGCGCCGATGTCGACCGGTTCCTGGGCGCGCTCGTCGACGGGAGGCTGCTGCGCCCGGCCCAGCTGCGGGAGATGATGAGGACGCGGCCGACCGGCGCCGCGGACGGCCGGGCGTACGGCCTGGGCCTGGAGAGCAGGCGGCTGCCCTGCGGCGGCCTGTACTGGGGGCACGGCGGCGACATCTTCGGCTACGAGACCGCCAGCGGCGCCACGGTCGACGGCGGCCAGGCGACCGTCATGGTGAACCTCGACCCGGGTGGGTCGGACGCGCAGAGCGACGACATGAAGGCCGCCGTCCAGACGGCGCTCTGCCAAAGCCGGCCCACGGCGCCCTAGCCGCGCACAGGGGAAGGCCGGACGGGGCGGGTCCCCGTCCGGCCTTCGGGTCGGCTCAGCTTGCGCGGTGGGTCTGGTCGGGGACGTTGAAGCCGTTCACGCGGACGTCGGGCTTGGCGGACGTGGCGGAGTAGCGGGCGGTGATGGTCTGCTGCTCGCCGGGCCAGAGGGTGACGTCGTTGTCGCTCCAGCGGATCGGCAGCACCTGCTTGCCGCCGGCGAACAGGTCGGCCCGGGTGAACAGGGCCGGGGTGCCGCCGTGGCCGACGTTGCGGACGATCACGCTCGTCACCATCTCGCGGCCCTCACGATGCGTGGTGGCCTTGACCTTGATGTCGGCGGGCTTGAGGGCGCGCAGCCCGGTCAGGTCGGCGTAACCGTCCTTCTTGAAGACCGCGAACCCGTTGGACGGGGTGTACTGGCCGGGCGCGTGCGTCTTCGGCCAGTCGACCTGGTCGGCCTTCGTCGACAGCCAGTACACGTTGCGGCTGACGACGTCGCTGCCGCGGGTGAGGGTGAGCTTCTCGAAGTAGGTCTTCGAGATTCCGGACGGGACCTTCGGGCGCAGGACGGTGCGGACGTCCTGGCTGCCCAGCGCCCCGACGGGCGCGGTGGCGGTGGCGCGGACCCTGCCGTCGAGGTCGATGATCTGCGCGGTGGCCTTCAGGCCGTCCTGGCGTGCGCCGGTCAGGTTGGCGACCTTCACAGAGCCGTCGTCGTAGGAGTACATGACGTGCACCGGCTCGTTGGCCTTCTTCGCGCCGAAGTAGACGCCCGGCTGGTCGAAGTCGGTGCCGTACATGCTCCACTGGAGCGACGGCCACGCCTTGTTCAGCATCCAGTAGATGATCCCGGTGCTGGGGTTCGCCTTGTCGGTGGAGTTGCCGATGTACGACTCGAACTGCGCGCGGGTGACCTCGTACTCACCGAGCTGGACGGTCTTCTGGTACGAGGCGGCGTCCTTCCAGGGGCCGTACCGGTGCCACAGCGGGGTGTTGTAGACGCCCATCCGGGACAGGCGCGTGTAGTCGGCGTAGAAGAACGTGTGGTACATGTCCTGGCCGGCGGTCTGGCCCTGGGCGGTCGCCGGGTCCCAGATCTTCTTCTGCTCGTCCGGGGGAAGGAAGCGGTTCAGGGAGTCCTGCGTCGGGATGGTGTTGCCGGTGCTGACCTCGGTGTCGAACCCCCAGGCGCTGCCGGTCATGCTGAGCGTCGGGTCGTTGGTGTTGACGGTCTCCCGCCTGTTGTTCCAGAGGGCGTTGGGCGGGAAGTAGTTGTAGCCGCCCTCCTTGGTGCCGGCCGGCCCGAGCTTGGGCGACGACTTGTACTCCGCCGCGGCCACCTGCGGGAGCCGGAAGTCGGCCTGCGCGAACGCCTTCAGGTAGAGGGCCTCCTTCTCCGGGTCGGGCGCGTCGTCGCTGCCTTGGAAGAACGTGAAGACGCTCGGATGGTCGCGGAGCCGCGCCGCCATCGTGCCCGCCTGGTTGGACGCGTTGGCCTTGACCCCGTCTGACCAGGTCGACGACTTGCCCTCCCACAGGGCGCAGCACTGCCAGCCCGGCATGGCGAGGACGCCCGCCCTGTCGAGCTGGGCGAACATGTCGTCGGGCGGGAAGTTGCCCTCGAACCGGACCGCGTTCAGGCCCATGTTCCGGATGTAGGAGATCTGGTCGGAGACGTTGGACGGGGAGTAGCGCAGGAAGAGGTCCGGCGACCATCCGGCGCCGCGGATGACCAGCGGCTTGCCGTTGACGATGAACTGCCGGTAGCCGTCCTTGCCGTGGGTCTTGCCTGGGACGGGCTTGGTGAGCCGCGACGTCACCGTCCGGATGCCGAAGTCCTCGGTTGCGGCGCTGGATACCTTTCCGTCCACGGACGCGTCCAGCGCGAGGTGGTACATCGGCTGGTCGCCCATCTGGTACGGCCACCACACGGCCGGACGCTCCAGGTGCAGGCCGGGGCACTCCGCCTTGGTGATGGTTATGGTGCGAGTCGCACGCGCGGGTACCGTGACCGTGGCCTTGCAGGCGACGCGGGTGGAACCGCGCGTCACCGTCCCCGACACGACCACCCGCTGGGCAGAGCCCGTGTTGTTGCGGACGTCGGCCTTGACGGTCAGGTCGGCGGTGGACAGGTCGGGTGCGTCGTCCTGAAGGACGTGCGCGTTCCGGACCGAGACCGGCCCCTCCTGGACGATCTGCGGCGCGTACTGGAGCCCGGTGTTCTGGTCGGGCGCCATCGGGTTCCAGTCGACCTGGTTCTGGGTCAGGTACCGCATGGGCGTGTCGAACTTGGTGATGTCGGCGTCGTTGCGGGAGACGTCGAGCGCGATGGCGTTCGCCCCGTCCCGGACGTAGCCCGTGATGTCGTATTCCAGCCGCGTGTACGAGCCCTGGAGCTGCGCGGATCCGGCGAGCCTCTTCCCGTTGATCCAGAGGTCGGCCTTTCCGGAGACGCCGTTCATCACCAGCGACGTCCGGCCGCCTTTCCGGGGATGGACGGTGATCTGCTCGCGGTACCACCAGTTCACGTCGAACTGCTTGGCCGGCACCTTCGCCATGTTGTCGTTGTGGAAGATGTTCGGATACCGGCCGTTCTCCAGCAGGCCCGCCATCAGCGTCTCGGGGCGCGACAGCGGCAGCCAGCCCTTCGCCGGGTAGTCCGGCTTGGAGATCTCGGCGCCGGTGTCGCGGACGTCGGCGGAGGATCGGATCGCCCAGCCGGAGGTCAGTTCCGTGGTCCCGGAGGTCCGGATCCTCTGCACGGCGGGCCGGTGCCGGGCGAAGGCGTGCGCCGGCACCGGCGCCAGCGTCCCGCCGAGGGCGAGAACGGCGCACAGCGCGGTGGTTCTGGTCCTGGACCCGCTCATGTGTCCATCACTCCTTCGTGCGGCCGGAGCCGGGCGCTTCCCGTCGGCCGATGCCTTCAATGCTCGGTCCGGAGGCACCGCGCGGGCCGTAGGGCCAGGACGCCAATGGGGGTAGTGCTAAGCCCACTTCACGACGGGAACGGCGGCGTCCAATGGATGCGCCCTGTGCTCTATTGGCGCTGTTCCTCGTTTAAATGCGGAGGCTGGATCTGTGTGATCGTCGCTGTTCCGCGCACGGGCCGCCCCTCGTGCATGGTGATGACGCCGCCGGGTTCGAGGTGGCGCCAGTGGAGCGGAGTGAGTGGGAGCAGCCTGATATGACCGGATCCGCCCGGCGGGATCTCCGGCGCGGACTCGACCCGGATGGCGGCGACGCTCAGGTCGTCGTGGCCTTCGGCGGTCGTCCGGCCGATGGACCACAACGGCCGGAGCTCCCCGTCGTTCGGGACGGGGAGGCGGCGTCCCCCTTCCTCCGGGGGAACCAGCCGCAGGTCAGCTCTGATCAGGCCGTGCAGTGTCTCGGATCGCCGCCAGTGGAACCAGGCGACGTCGCTTTCGAGCCACAGCTGCTGAGCCGCGGCGATGAGCAGGTCCCAGTACCGGACCGTCTGCCACTGGACGCCGTCGAAGTCGTCGAGCACGGCCAGGGCGACCTCCCACTCGTCCTGGGCGAGGTAGTCCCTGACGTCGTCAGCGGTGAGGCCCGCGTCGCTCCTGGTGTGCGCCGGAATGAGATCGGCCGCGCGGCGCAGCAGGTCAGGCACGTCCATGAGCCGATTCTGGCGTCTCGTCCGCGACATCGGGATCCGCGAGTGCGAATCAAATGGATCTCCAGACGGTTCCTCGTATGGATCTATCATCGAGGCCTCCTTCACCGGCGCGCGGAGTGGGGAGTCCTGCGGAGTCCTCTGGCCCGGGTGGTACGCGCTGGTGGCGTGACGCGGTCATCTACCAGATCTACGTGCGCAGTTTCGCCGACGCCGACGGTGACGGCATCGGCGACCTGGGCGGCATCCGCGACCGGCTCCCCTACCTGGCCGCGCTCGGCGTGGACGCATTGTGGATCACGCCGTTCTACGCCTCGCCGATGGTCGACGGCGGCTACGACGTCACGGACTACCGCTCGGTGGATCCGACGTTCGGCACGCTCGCCGACGCCGCCGGCCTGATCGACGACGCGCACGGACTGGGGCTGCGCGTCATCGTCGATATCGTGCCCAACCACACCTCCGACCAGCACGTCTGGTTCCAGGAGGCGCTGGCCGCCGGGATCTCCGGTCCGGCGCGGGAGCGCTACGTCTTCCGGCCGGGACGAGGGGCCGGCGGCGAACTGCCGCCCAACGACTGGGAGTCGGTCTTCGGCGGTCCCGCCTGGACCCGGCTGCCCGACGGGCAGTGGTACCTGCACCTGTTCGCACCGCAGCAGCCCGACCTGAACTGGGAGCACCCGGACGTGCGGGCCGAGTTCGACGACGTCCTGCGGTTCTGGCTGGACTTGGGGGGCGACGGATTCCGCATCGACGTGGCGCACGGCATGGTCAAGGCGGCCGGGCTGCCCGACGTCGGTGACGCGCCCCAGTCGCGCCTGCTCGGACGCGGCAAGGTGCCGTACTTCGACCAGGACGGGGTGCACGACATCCATCGGAGCTGGCGGCGGCTGCTCGACTCCTACCCCGGAGAGCGGATCGGGGTCGCGGAGGCGTGGGCGCCCTCGCTCGAACGGCTGGCCGGTTACGTACGGCCGGACGAGCTCCACCAGGTGTTCAACTTCGACTACATGCGAACCGGCTGGGAGGCCGGCGCGCTGCGCTCGGTGATCGAGAAGTCCCTGGCCTCGACGGGCTCCGTCGGCGCACCCACCACCTGGGTGCTGTCCAACCACGACGTCCAGCGGCATGTCACCCGCTATGGCGACGGCGAGCTCGGACGGCGGCGGGCCCGAGCGGCGGCGCTGCTCACCCTGGCGCTGCCCGGCTCCGCGTACGTGTACCAGGGTGAGGAGCTCGGCCTGCCCGAGGTGCTCGACATCCCGGTCGAGCTGGTGACCGACCCGCAGTTCGAGAGCATCAAGGGCAGCCGTGAGGGGTGCCGGGTTCCGTTGCCGTGGTCCGGCGACGAGCCCCCGTTCGGGTTCGGATCGGGCGGCGGCTGGCTGCCGTCGCCGCCCGAATGGAAATCGCTCACGGTGGAGGCGCAGCAGGACGACGACGCCTCCATGCTGAACCTCTACCGCGAGGCCCTCCGGATCCGGCGCGACCATCCGGCCTTGGGCGACGGTGAGCTGCGCTGGCTGGACGGGCCGCCGAACTGTCTGGTGTTCGAGCGCAGCGGCCATTCCGACGGCCCTGGAATGCTGTGCGCGGTGAACACCGGCGACCGGAACGTCCAGATCACGGCCCGCGGCTCGCTCCGGCTGAGCAGCGGGCCGATCCGTACGGAAGGGCAGGACGCGATCCTCCCACCCGACACGGCCGCCTGGTGGACCGTTATGCCCGAAGAAGTGCCGGTGTCGGCGAATTGAGCACATGTGGAAGTCGGACCCGATCCGGCTTCCACTTGTCGCTTCCACGGGGCCCGCTGCCCGGGGACCGGACCACGGACCGCGGCGTTCGTCCGTCGCCACCGGGATACGGGCCGGTGCTCCGGCCTTCAGGCCGGGCTGGGAGGGCCGCCAAGGCCCGAGCAGTGCCTTAAGTCGGACGGTTCTGCTGCTCGATGTACTGCTTCACGACGGTCAGCGGTGCCCCGTCGGCGGAACCCGCGAAGTACGAACCCGACCACAGCTTGTTGGCCCGGTAGTAGTGCCGCACGAGGTCGGGGAACTCCTGCCGCAGCCGCCGTGAGGAGACGCCCTTGAGGCTGTTGACCAGGCGGGCCACGGCCATCTTGGGCGGGTAGTTGACGAGTAGGTGGACGTGGTTGTTCTCGCCGTTGAACTCGACCAGTTCGGCCTCGAAGTCACGGCACACGTCCCGCATGATCGCTTCCATGCGGGACAGGTGCCGGTCGGCGAACACCTTATGCCGGACCTTCGTCACGAAGACCAAGTGGACATGCATGGCGAAAACGCAGTGTCTGCCAGTGCGGATGTCTTCAAGCTCTGCCATAAACCAACACGGTAGAGTGCTTCTTGTGCGGCTCCGGTTCAACTTCCGCGTGTATCCGACGCCCGGCCAGCAGATCGAGTTGGCGAGGGCGTTCGGGTGCGCACGGGTGGTGTTCAACGACGGGCTGCGCCTGCGGCAGGAAGCCCGCGAGCAGGGCTTGCCGTACGTGTCGGACGCCGAGTTGTCCAAGCGGATCATCACGCTGGCCAAGGCGACCCCGGAACGGGCGTGGCTGGGCGAGGTGTCGTCCGTCGTGCTGCAACAAGCCCTCGCCGACCTCAACACCGCGTACCGGAACTTCTTTGCCTCGGTCTCCGGCAAGCGCAGGGGCCGCAAGGTGGCTCCGCCCCGGTACCGCTCGCGCAAGGACAACCGGCAGGCGATCAGGTTCACGAAGAACTCGCGCTTCAAGGTCCTGGGCAACGGCCGCCTGCGGTTGCCGAAGATCGGTGATCTCGCTGTCCGCTGGTCGCGCGCCCTGCCCTCGACCCCGTCGAGCGTGGCGATCATCAAGGATGCGGCCGGGCGGTATTTCGCCTCGTTCGTGGTGCAGGTGACGGACGAGCCGTTGCCGCCGGCCAAGTCCGAGGTGGGCATCGATCTGGGTCTGACGCACTTCGCGGTGCTGTCGGACGGCACGAAGGTGCCCGCGCCGAAGTTCCTACGGCGCGCCGCCCGCAAGCTCAAGCGGCTGCAACAAGCTCTCGCGCGCAAGCAGCGCGGGAGTCAGAACCGCACGAAGGCCGTCGTCAAGGTCGCCCGCGCCCATGCGCGGGTGGCCGACACCCGGCGGGACTGGCAGCACAAGCTCTCGACGCAGATCATCCGCGAGAACCAAGCGGTGTACGTCGAGGACCTGTGCGTGACCGGTCTCGGCCGGACCCGGCTGGCCAAGTCCGTGCACGATGCGGGCTGGGCCGGCTTCACCGGCATGCTGGAGTACAAAGCCGCCCGGTACGGGCGTGCCTTCGGCCGGGTGGACCGGTTCTTCCCCTCCACCCGCATGTGCTCCGACTGCGGCCGGATCAACGAGAAGATGGCGCTCAACGTCCGAACGTGGGACTGCCCGTGCGGCAGTCACCACGACCGGGACGTCAACGCCGCCAGGAATGTCAGGGCCGCTGGACAGGCGGACCTCAACGCCCGTGGAGCGCACGTAAGACCGGGACTCGTCCCTACAGCGCGCAACGAAGCGGGAACCCACCCCGACGCCGCGCGTTCCGCGCGCAGCGTGGAGGGAATCTCCGTCCTTCAGGGCGGAGAGGATGTCAATTGCGGCGCGCTACGTCGTAGAGGGCGCAGCCGATCAGTTCGAGGGACACTTGCAGCCGCTCCAGGCTGACGTTCTGCGCGATCGTGTCCTCAGGCGAGTGGTAGAACGGCTCCAGCTGGCTGGGCGCCTCACCGCCGCGCCAGCTGAAGTTGCCCGCCGGGATACCGCGCTCGAAGAAGGCCTCGTGGTCACTGGAGCCTCGGGCGGTGGGGCCCTTGGTCTGGTCGGTGTAGCCGAGCCGGTGCGCGGCGGCGTTCACGGCGGCCGTGGTGGTGTTGTCCGCGCCGTCCACGGACAGCAGCCAGTACGTGCCCGCGGGCGGATGGCTGGTGGCGACCATGTCGTTCTGGAAGCAGCCGGTGATCCGCCCGACGCCCGCCTCGTCGAGCTGCTTCACGTAGTGCCGGGCACCGACCAGGCCGTACTCCTCCGAGCCCCACAGGCAGACGCGGACCGCCTGCTGGGTCGGCAGCCGCTTCAGCACGCGCGCCAGTTCCAGGCACAGCACGGTTCCGCTGCCGTCGTCGTTGGCGCCCGGCGAGCCGGGGACGCTGTCGTAGTGCGCGCTGACGATGACGGCCTTGCCGGTGGGGTTCGGCAGCGTCGCCTTACGCTCGGCCAGGACGTTGTACGAGGTCAGCCCCGAGTGGTGGGTGACCGCGAACGACAGTCGCCGGGCGCCCGCGCGGATCCGCTCGCCGTGGTACTCGGCCAGGCCCAGCACCGGGATCGCGACCGTCTCTTTCAGCGTCGGGACGAAGGAGCCGGGCTTGCGCTCGGGATAGGTCTCCGAGCGCGCGTTGACGACGAGCGCCGCCGCGGCCCCGGCGTTCGCGGCGGCTTTGGCCTGTTCGGTCTCCATGCCGGTGATCCGGTCGAACAGCACCAGCCTGCCGCGCACGTCACCGGTGACCTCGGTGACCCGGCCCATGTCCACCACCGTGCCGTCCACCGAGGCGACGGCGCCCTGCGGGGAGGCGCTGCACTGCCAGACCCGCTCGCCCCGGGAGCGGATCTCCGCCAGGTACTTGTCGGCGACCGGGAAGGGCTGCAGTTCGACCGTGTAGCCGAGTTCGCGCAGGCATCCGGCGATGTAGCGGGCGGCGCGGTGCTCCGACGGGGTGCCGGCGATGCGCCAGCCGATCTCGTCGCTGAGCACCTTCAGGTGCCGCAGCGCGCGGCGGGCGTCGACCCGGGCGACCACCGCCTTGTCGCCGGCGGTGAGGGAGGGGGCCAGGAGGGCGCCGGGGCGCCGCCGGGTCGCGGCGGCGGCGGTGCCGGGGAGCAGGCCGACGGTCGCGAACCCGGTGAGGGCCGCGACCCCGGCGAGCAGATCACGGCGCTTGACCTCGGGCATGGGGTCTCCTCGGGAAGATCGACGACGGACGGACAACGAACTTCCCCCGGTTGGAGCGAACATACAAAACCGCCACAAAACAGACAAGACTCTTACGGTCCGCAAACCAGATCGTGATCAGGTGCGCGTGTAAGTCCAGGTCAATGGACCACCCGTTCCGGCCGTTCGATCCGGCCTGACGGTATGCCAATCGAGAAACCGGCCACGTCGAATGGCATCGCATTCCAGGCGCCGCCTGATTCCTTTCATACGGCTCGATGTGAGCCGTGTTCGGACGTCCGGCGGGGACGGCGTGCGGCGATCACATGGCGATCATGAAGGGTCACATTGAGTGATCGATGAGGTCTCCTCGAACGGGGCCCGCGAATTTGGGTCCTGACCGAAAAGGCGGCAGAGGCTAGTGTGAGAGGGAGCTTCCGGTCCTGACCGAAAGGTATCCCTGTGATCCAGCGTCGCCAGTTCCTCCAGACGGCCGCCGCGGCCGCCGTCGCGAGCGGTACCCCCCTCCTGTCCCCCGGGCTCGCGAGAGCCTCCGGCCGCGCCCCGCACGAGGTGGAGGGAACCGTCACCGATCTCGGCCCGGCCAGCGTCAGCACCCCGCTCGGCAACGGCGAGTTCGTGAACGGGGTGCTCTACGCCGGCACCCGCGGCCTGTCCCCCAACGTCGTCGGGGCCTACGACCTGGCCAAGGACACCGTGACCGCCCACGTCGACATCCCGACCGGCATCGGCGTCTGGGCGATGTGCAAGGTCGGCACCGACGTCTACGTGGGCACGCACAGCCAGTCCGACCTCTACCGCCTCGACACCCTGACCGGCTCGGCGGCCAAGGTGGGCGCCTACCCCTACCACTTCATCTGGAACCTCGCCGCGTCCCCCGACGGCAAGGTCTTCCTGGCCATCTCCGAGCCGGGCCGCGTGGTGGAGTACGACCCGGCGAGCGGTGCGAGCCGCGACCTCGGCGTC
Organism: Actinomadura sp. NPDC048955; assembly: GCF_040649435.1. Classification (NCBI taxonomy): domain Bacteria; kingdom Bacillati; phylum Actinomycetota; class Actinomycetes; order Streptosporangiales; family Thermomonosporaceae; genus Actinomadura; species Actinomadura sp. NPDC048955. The sequence continues at coordinate 247,150 of NZ_JBEZJI010000003.1, read as the reverse complement.
ACGGTCGAGGGCGAGGCGTACGTGCGCAGCATCGCCGCCGACGAGACGACGATCTATGCCGGCGTCGGCGCGAACGCCCACCTCGTGACGATCGACCGCGCCACCGGCGCCAAGCGCGACATCCTCCCGGCCGCGCTCGCGGAACGCGACTTCGTGGCCAGCCTCGACATCTCCGGCACGCACCTCGCGGGCGGCATCTCGTCCAACGGCGAGGTCCTGGTGATGTCCAAGAGCGACCCCGCCGACCACCGCGTCATCACCACGTCCGAGAAGTACATCCCTTCCGTGCTCCTCCACGACGGCTTCGTCTACTTCACCGGACGCCCCTCGGGCACGCTCTACCGCTGCTCGCTCGACGGCGGCGAGGTGGAGACGCTCGGCATCGGGGCGCCGGAGGCCGCCACGCACCGGCTGCTCGCGCACGAGGGGAAGGTGTACGGGGTCCAGGACGGTGCCGTCCTGGTGTTCGACCCGGCCACCAAGGCGCTGGCCTACGTCAGTCTCGTCCAGCGCGGGTTCAAGGCCGCGCCCGAGCAGCCGATGTCGGTGCATTCCGACGGTCGCCGCGTCTACGTGGGCGGCAAGGGCGGGGCCGACATCCACGACATCGTCGCCAAGTCCCGCACGCGGCTGGGCATCCCCGGCGAGCCCAAGACCGCGCTGACCGTGCGCGATCGCACCTACCTCGGCGTCTACACGCAGGGGCTGCTCTACTCGCACCGGCCGGGCGACGCCGAGGCGAAACTGCTCGCCAAGACGGGCAACCAGCAGGACCGGCCGCGCGACCTGGCCTACGACCCGTCGACGGACCTGATCGCCATGACGACCCAGCCGGAGCCGGGGCAGGTCAACGGGGCGCTGTCGCTCTACTCGCCGCGCACCGGAAAGTTCGAGACGCACCGGCCCCTGGTCGAGCGGCAGAGCCTCTACGCGGTGACGTGCCGGCGCGGCGTCGCCTACATCGGCACCAACATCCAGGAGGGGCTCGGCCTGCCGCCCGTGACGACGACCGCCCGGCTCGCCGCGTACGACCTGCGTCGCCGCAAGCTGCTCTGGCAGGTGGAGCCGGTGCCCGGAGCGAAGGTCGTGCCCGGTATCGCGCACACCGAGCGGGCCGTCTACGGCGTCACCGACAGCGGGGTGCTCTTCGAGTTCGACCTGCGCCGCCGGAAGGTGACCCGGACGGTGAAGGTCGGCACGCGCGGTTCCGACCTGCACATCGTGGGCCGCAGCGCGTACACGACGGACGGCCAGGCCGTCTACAAGATCGACCTGGCCGCCCTCACCGTCGAGACGATCGCCGGCGGACTGGCGGGCGAGTGGTTCGGCGGCGAGCCCAAGCTCGCCCTCGACCCCTCGCGCCGCGCGCTCTACGGGGTGAAGGGCCGCAACCTGGTCCGCATCGCGATCACTGGGTGACCTTGGCGGGGACGGTCAGTGCGGGGCACCGGGGGTCGAGCCTGATCCGGGCCAGGTCGCGGCCGATCAGGGCCCAGGCGTTCCACGAGCCGGGCTCGAAGGCCAGCTGCGGGTCGGTGTACCACTCGTCGCCGAGGCCGGTCGCGACGAGCTTGGCCTCGGTGCCCAGCACATGGACGTTCCCCCCGCCGAAGTAGGTGGAGGCGAACACCCGTCCGCGATGCACCTCGATCTCGCCGTACCCGGGCAGCGGGCCCTGGTGTGTGATCGTCCGGGTGGCGAGGTCCATGGCGAACCAGCTCGCGGTGCGCTTGTAGACCCCGTACAGCACGCCGTCGTGCACCTTGATGTCCTGGAACGTCCGGTAGCCCGGCACGGGGTCGGTCTGCCAGAGGACCTTGCGGGTGCCGAGGTCGAACGCGGCGACCGACGCGGACGTCCTGACCGGCGGCGTGCCTCCCCCGCCGAGCACGTCGCCGCCCAGGTAGACGATGCCCGCGGCGGAGTCGAGCGACAGGCTCATCAGGCTCTGGTCGGGGATGACGTCCACGTACACCTGCTTGTCGCCGGTGTCGGGGTCGACCACCGACAGCGCGCCCTTGAGGTTGGCGCCGAGCGGCGCCGTCGCGACGAGCAGCTTGTCGGTGCGGGGGTCGTACTCCAGGTCCCACGGGCGCTGCTGCCCCTGCCCGAGGTAGCCGAGGCTCCGGATCCCGCCGGTGCGGGGGTCGAGCTCGATGATCTGACCGCTCGGGTAGATCGCGGCGTACACCTTGCCGCCGCGCCGGACCATCGCCTTCGGCTCGCCCGGCACCCACAGCCGCCGCTTCCCGCCCGTACGCAGGTCCCGGACGGTCACCGAGTAGTGCCCGCCGACGTAGAGCTCACGGCGGCCGGGGTCGAGCAGGATCGACTGGGGCCGTTCCGAGCCGGTCGTCAGGCCGGCATCGATGAGGTCGGTGTAGGTGACGGCCTTCGTGGTGAGGTCCATCGACCACATGCCGCCGCTGCCGGAGAAGCCGGTGAGCCGGTCGCCGTCCGGTACCAGCCTGCGCGTCTCCTCTCCGAGCCGCGGCGTGCCGAGCTCGGTGGGCGCGGTGTCGCCGGTGCGGTACCGGTAGATGGTGCCGTTGGGCCGGGACGCCAGGTAGGCCGTGCCGTCGGCGCCGAAGGCGATGGTGTCGAGGGAGTTGCCACCGAGGTCGATCGAGCGCAGATCGGTGCCGTCCTTGCGGACGTCGAGGAGCGTCGTGCCGCTCGCGGCGAGCACGCGGTCGCCGCGCTCGGCCACCGCGCCGATCCCGGTGGCGCCCTGCGCCAGCTCGCGCACGGCGCCGTCCGACCGCCGGATCGCGACGAGCTTGCCCTTGTCGAGCAGCCCCGCGTAGACGTTGTCGGCGTCCGCCGCGACCGCGCGGACGTAGCGTTCGCCCGCGGCGAGCACGCCGAAGTCGCGCACGGCACCGGTCGCGGGCACGTACTCCCGGACCCTGCCGTCGGGGTAGGTGCCCGCGTAGATCGTGCCGTCGGGGGCGGTGGTCAGGCTCCAGATGAAACCGCCGTTGCGGCCGAACGAGCTGAGGTGCTTCACCTCGCCCGTCGCCGGGTCGAAGCTGTAGAGGTCGGGCACCGGGTAGGTTCCGATGTAGATCTTGCCGCCGGACACGGTGGTGGCCCAGGCTCCCTCGGCCTCCCCCGCGGTGGGCGCGTCGGGCAGCCTGACCTCGCGGACCACCTTCTTCGTGGCGAGGTCGATCTCGGCGAGCAGCGGCGGCTTCAGGCCCCGGGTGACGACGTAGGCCTTGCCGTCGAGCACCGTGGCCCCGACGATCGCGCCGGTCAGGGACGCGGGGCCGAACGTCGTGTAGCCCGGCGCCGAGCAGGACGCCGGTGAGGCGGTCGCCGCGAGGGCCGGGGTGACCGGTGAGAGCGCGGTTGCGGCCAGGAGGGCAGAGACGATCACGGCCCGGGCCTGGCGGCGGGAACGGCTGGAGTGCATGCCGTACCTCCTCGATAGACTTGTGGCCTGGACCGTAATCAGATGTCGCGGCGCTCGTCAATGCGTTCTCGCCCTTGCTGTCGAGTGGACCGCCCGCTTAGGGTCTTGACCGATATCGGAGAGAGAGTGGTTCGATGACGGCATTCTCGACGGAACGTCTGCTCGGGGAGCTCGAGGTCACCCTCGATCTCGACGTCCTCATCGGCGCCCGCCCGGATCGGGACGGCCCGTCCGGGACCCCCGAGGCGGTCCTCGGCGTGCTCGCCGCGCATCGCGTCGCGGGCGCCGCGGTGGCGAGCCTGCGCGCCGCGCTGTTCGACATGGCCTCGGGCAATGACGAGGTCCTCGCCCTGGCCGCCGAGCGTCCCGAGGTGGTTCCGGTCGGCACCGTCGACCTGCGCGACCCGATCGGCGCCGCGGCGGAGGTCGACCGGCTGGCCGCCGCGTCGGTGCGGGCGGTACGGCTGTTCCCCGACGAGCAGAACGTGGAGGCCGGCTTCCCGTCCGTCCGGCACGTCGCCAAGCGCGCCGCCGGGCACGGCCTGGTCGTGCTCACGGGCGGTGACGTGCGGCGGTTCTGGCGCCCGTTCGGCGGCCTCGGAGCCACCGTCGTCTTCCTCGACACGCACTTCTACCACCTGGGCGACTTCCTGGTCGCGGCGGCCGACGAGCCGGGGTTCCACACCTCCACCCGCCTCCTCAACTCCCCCGACGCGCTGGAGACCGTGGCCGCCCGCCTGGGCGCGGACCGGCTGGTGTTCGGCTCGCGCACGCCGCACGCCGAGACGACCGTGCCGCTGCTGCGCCTGGCCACGAGCGGGCTCGCCCCCGCCGACGTCGCCGCCGTCGCGGGCGGCACCGCCCGCCGCCTCCTGCGACTCGACCCCGGAGCCGCCTCGTGATCATCGACGTGCACGCCCACTGGGGCCCCTGGTTCTTCACCATGGACGTGACGGCCCTGAGCCTGCGGGCCATGGACCGCTACGGCATCGACGTCGCGATCGTGTCGGCGACCGAGGCCGTCGTCTACGACCCGCCGCGCGGCAACCGCGCGCTGGCGGAGGTGCTCGCGACGACCGACCGGCTCTACGGGTACGTGACGGTCAACCCGCGGCGACTCGCCGAGGCCGAGAGGGACCTCGACGCCTACCTGCCCACCGGGCGGTTCGTCGGCGCGAAGATCCACACCGACTACACCGGGTCGCCGGTGACCTCGCCGCAGATGCGCGACGCCCTCGCCCTGCTCGGCTCGCTCGGCTGCCCGGCGCTGGTGCACACGTGGGGGACGTCGGTGCTCGACCTCGCCGCGCTCTGCGAGGAGACCCCGGGCCTGAAGGTGATCGCGGGCCATATGGGCGCGGACGGGTACCGGCACGCGATCGAGGCGGCGAACGGCTGCGACCGGGTCTATCTCGAACCGTGCTGGTCGCAGGCCCCGGCGGGGCGGTTCGCGGAGGTGGCCGCGGCCGTCGATCCCCGGCAGCTGCTCTTCGGCACCGACTCGACGCTCATCGATCCGGCCTCGGCGTTCGGCGCGGTCGCGGCCGCCGGCCTTTCCGAGGAGGTGGCCGAACAGGTCGCGTGGCGCAACGCCGCCGATCTGTTCGGCCTGCCTTCACCCCTCTCACGGACCACGGGAACCGACTCGCAGGCCATGTAGAGGTCGCGTTTCCACGCCTTGGCCGGACCCTGCGGGGGCGCCACAGGCTGCCGGGTGAGCCCATGGCCGGCTCGATCGGCCCTGACCGAAACCTGCGAGGCGCCGCCGGAACGCGCTTTTCGCCCTCGGTTCATGGACCCGAGGACGCGTCCGGCGCCTGGCGTCCAGCACCGGCGGTACCGGTGGCGACATCGTTCGCCGCCGCGTGCCGTCCCGTAAGCGATCATGGACGCGATCGAGATCGACGAGCTCGGTCCCCGGTCACGCGGCACACCGGCGCTCGCCGATGGATCAACCCCCGCGGCGGAGCCGCGGAGCGCGGGGTGGACCACCGGGTTCGTGGCGGCGCGGAGATGCCCGGGATCGTTCCCAGGCATTGACACCCGAAATCCAGCACGGCTACTTTCGGCCTAGACCGTTATTGCCCGCGCTCCGCCCCCTGCCCCCCGCGTCACCTCGAACTAAGGGGTCCGTCCCGATGAAGATCCGTGGCAGCCGCCTTGCGGCGTCGATCACCCTACTCACGCTGACCACCGGGTTCACCGCCGCCTGCGGCGACTCCGGCGGCTCCGACAAGTCGCTGACCCTCTGGATGTATCCGGTCATCACCGACGTCCAGGCGAACAACGCGTACTGGAAGAAGATCGAGACGGACTTCGAGGCCGCCAACTCCGGCACCGACCTCAAGATCGAACTCCAGCCGTGGGACGGGCGCGACACCAAGGTCGCGACCGCGCTGTCCGGAGGCAAGGGCCCCGACGTCGTGCTGCTCGGCCCCGACCAGGTCCCCCAGTACGTCGCCAACGGCACGCTCAGGCCGGTCGACGGCGCGGTGTCCTCGGCCAAGAGCGCCTTCCTCCCCAACGCGCTCAGCGCGCTCAGCGTGGACGGCAAGCTCTACGCCGTCCCCATCTACCACACCGTGACCAGCATGATCTTCAACAAGAAGCTGCTGGCGAAGGCGGGCATCGACACGCCGCCGCAGACCTGGGACGAGATCAGGGCGGCCGCGCCCAAGCTCAAGGCCAAGGGCTACGCCACGCTCGACTACTCGGCGTCCCCCGAGGCCTCGCTCAACATGAACTTCTACCCGCTGCTGTGGCAGGCGGGCGGCAGCGTCTTCTCCCCGGACGGCAAGAAGGCGGCCTTCAACAGCCCCGAGGGGCTGGAGGCGCTCACGTTCCTCACCGACCTCTACAAGGACGGCGCGGTGCCGAAGAGCGCGCTCACCAACAAGAACGTGGTCGCCGACCAGGCGCTCGGCAAGCAGCAGGTCGCCGCCGGGCTGATGAACGTCCCGGCCGACGCCGAGATCGCCGCGAAGACCTGGGGCCAGGAGAACGTCGTCGTCGGCATGCCGCTGATGGGCAAGAAGCGCGTCGGCTTCGGCATTCCCGGCGGACTGGCCGTCAACGCCAGGTCCAAGCACACCGGGGCGGCCGAGAAGTTCCTCAAGTTCATGATCGACCCCAAGCAGATCACCAGCCTCGGCACCGCGTCGGGCTTCGTGTCCCCGCGCACCGACGTGAAGGTTCCGGCGCCCAACCCGCGCGCCGCCAAGTTCGCCGAGGCCCTGCAGTACACCTACCCGGGGGACGCCAACCCGTCGGCCCGGCAGGTCATGGCGCTGCTGCGCACCGAGATCCAGGCCGCGCTCACCGGCAAGAAGACGCCGGAGCAGGCCCTGGAGGACGCCGCGAAGCAGGCGGACGACCTGCTGGCGCGGCAGCGGTAGCCGACCGAGGATGAGCGCGAACGAACGGGCGGGCGGCCGTGGCGGCCCCGGCCACGGACTGGAGGAGGCACCTGTGCCCATGTCCAGCGCGGCTCCCGTCGCCTCCCCTCCCGGCGGCACCGCCGGGAAGGGGCCGGCGGCGGCGAGCGGCACGTCACCGCCCGGCCGCCGGAGGCGGGCCCGGCGGCGCCGGCAGGCCCGGGTCGGACTGCTCTTCGCGGCCCCGATGCTCCTGCTGTTCGTGGTGTTCCGGTTCGGGCCGGTGCTCGGGGCGGTCCTGCTGTCGCTGACCGACTACCGGCTGAGCGGCGAGTGGACGTTCATCGGATTCGAGAACTACACCCGGCTCGGCGGCGACGACCTGTTCTGGGACAGCCTCAGGGTCACGCTGCTGTACGTGGTGATCTTCGTGCCGCTGACCGTGCTCATGTCGCTCGCCACCGCGGCGATGCTGCACCAGGTGGTCTGGCGGCGCGGGCTGTTCCGGGGGATCTTCTTCCTGCCGTACGTGACGAGCATCGTCCTGGCCGCCGTGATCTGGAAGTGGATCTACGACGCCGAGGACGGGCTCGTCAACGGGCTGCTCGGGCTCGCCTCGCTCGGCCCGGTCGACTTCCTCGGCCGCGGCGAGCTGGTGCTCCCCTCGATCGCGCTCACTTCGGCGTGGAAGGGCTTCGGCTACTCGATGCTGATCCTGCTCGCCGGGCTGCAGGCGATCCCGCGGTCCTACACCGAGGCGGCCATGATCGACGGCGCCGGGCCGTGGCAGCGGTTCCGGCACGTCACGCTGCCGCTGCTGCGGCCGGTGCTGTTCTTCGTGATGGTGATCGAGACCATCACCGCGTTCCAGGTCTTCGACGCGATGTACGTCATGACCGGCGGCGGGCCGGTGCGGTCCAGCTTCTCGCTCGTCTACATGCTCTACGACTCGGGCTTCAAGTTCTTCGACTTCGGCTACGCGAGTGCGATCGGTCTGGTGATCTTCGTCTTCGTGCTGGGCGTCTCGCTCGTCCAGCGCCGGTTCCTCGGAAGGGAGGACTGAACGCCATGGCCGCATCCCGCGCCGCTTCGCGCACCGGGCGGCTCACGCTGCCGGTGCTGCTGGTGCTCACCGCGATCGTCACCATCACCCCGTTCGCCGCCATGGTGCTCGTCGCGTTCGCCCCCCAGAGCGGGCAGACCTTCCCGGACGCGCTGCTCCCCGACAAGATCACGTTCGCGAACTTCGAGCACGTGCTGTCCAGTTCCGACGTCCCGCGCTGGACGCTCAACTCGCTGATCTTCTCGTTCGTGTCGGTCGTGCTGATCCTGCTGTTCGCGTCCATGGCGGGCTACGCGTTCGCCAAGAAGCGCTTCCCGGGCCGCGACGCGCTCTTCTGGGCGCTGCTCGCCACGCTGATGGTGCCCTTCCAGGCGACGCTCATCCCGTCCTACATCCTGGTCTCGCGGCTGGGCGGCGTGGACACCTACTGGGGCATGATCGTGCCGACGCTCGCCAACGTGCAGGCGATCTTCCTCATGCGGCAGTTCATCGTGCAGCTGCCGGACGAGCTCTTCGAGGCCGCCGAGATGGACGGCGCCTCGGAGTGGCGGATCTTCACCACGATCGTGCTGCCGCTGGTGCGGCCCGCACTCGCCACCCTGGGCGTCTTCGTCTTCCTCTGGCACTGGAACGACTTCCTGTGGCCGCTGGTCATCGGGCAGTCCGGCGAGATGCAGACCCTCACCGTCGGGCTGGCGACGCTGCAGAGCGAGAACGTGCCGATCAACCAGATCATGGCGGGCGCGACCATCACGGTGGTGCCGAGCCTCCTGGTCTTCGGCCTGCTCCAGCGCTACCTCACCGACAGCATCGCGATGACGGGGCTCAAGGGCTGACCGGTCCATGATCATCGACATCGACCGCGTGCTCGGTCCGATCCCCGGTGACGACGTGGCGAGCGCGGACGAGGAGGGCCTGGTCGCCGAACTCGACCGGCACCGCATCGACCTCGCCTGCGTCGTGCACTCGCGCGCGCTCTTCTACGACCCGACCGAGCCTCCGCCGCGGACGGTGTCCGATCGCCTGGTGCCGGTGCCCGTTCTGGTGCCGGGACCGCTCGGCACCGGGGGCACCGCGGCGCGGCTGGTGCGGCTCTGCCCGGCCGAGCACCGTTTCGCGCTCACCGGTCCGCACTGCCTGGCGCTGGCCGGCGACCTGGCCGATCAGGGCACGGCGGTGCTGCTGGGGTGGGAGTCGGCGACGTTCGAGGGGATTCACCGGCTCGCGACGCGGCACCCCGGGCTGCGCCTCATCCTCACCGGCACCGGTTACCGGAGCCTGCGCGAACTGGCCGACCTGATGGACGCCCACACCCGGATCGGCGTCGACACCGCGACGCTGAACGGGCACCTGCACGTCGAGTGGCTGGTCCGCCGCTACGGTGCGCACCGCGTGTGGTTCGGCACGGGCGCGCCGATCAGCGACGACGCCGGGCCGCGCTTCCAGCTGGACCACCTCGACCTCCCCGCCGCCGACGTCGCGCTGATCGCCGGCGGCAACGCGCGCGACCTGCTCGAACTCGATCACGAGGGCCGATGAACGATCAGGACGCCTGGCACGGCAAGGTCATCGACGCCCACGGCCACCTCGGCGGCTGGTTCAACTTCGCCATCCCCGACACCTCGGCCGAGAGCCTGGTCGCGGTGATGGACCGCTGCGGCGTGGCCACGATGTGCGTCTCGCACCTGCTCGGCGTCGGCCCGGACGCCCGCGCGGGCAACGCCCTCCTGCTCGCGGAACTGGCCCGGTGGCCCGGCCGGTACCTCGGGTACGCCGTGTACGACCCGCACGATCCGCAGGCTCCCGGACGGCTGCGCGACCTCCTCGGCGAGCCCGGCGTGATCGGGGTGAAGCTGCATCCCGAGACGCACCGGCACCCGCTCGACGGCCCCGGCTACGAGCCCGCGTTCGCCGTCGCCGCCGCGTCCGGCGCGATCGTGCTCTCCCACGGCGAGTACGGCTCGCCCTGGTCCGGCCCGGCGCGCTTCGCGACCGTCGCCGGACGCCATCCGACCGTCCCGCTGCTGATGGGCCACGCCGGGCTGTGGCCCTCCGGCTTCGCCGCCGCGGCGGACGTCGCGAAGCGGTGCCCGAACGTGGTGCTGGAGATCTGCGGCTCGCGGATGACCGCCCGGCACCTGGCCCGCCTGGTGGCGGCCGCCGGCGCGGACCGCATGGTGTTCGGCTCGGACGCGCTCTTCCTCGACCTGCGCGTCGGGCTCGGCCGCGTCGTGCCGGCACGGCTCGACCCGGCCGACCGCGACCTGCTCCTCTTCGGCACGATGACCCGGCTTCTGGAAGGAGCACGATGAGGCTGGCCCTCGACGGCGGCACCCCCGTCCACACCTCCGGCTGGCCCGCCTGGCCGCCGCCCGCCACCCCCGAGCAGCGCGAGTCGCTGCTGGAGGTGCTGGACGGCGGCGCGTGGGGAGCGACGGGCGGGACCAAGGTCGCCGGGTTCGCGACGGCGTTCGCCGCCTCCGTCGGCGCGGAGCACGGTGTCTGCGTGGTGAACGGCACGGTCGGGCTCTTCCTGGCACTGCGCGCCCTCGGCGTCGGTCCCGGCGACGAGGTGATCGTGCCCGCCTACACGTTCGTGGCCAGCGCGACCTCGGTGGTGCTCGCGGGCGCCCGGCCCGTGCTCGCCGACGTCACCCCGGACACGCTGCACCTGGATCCCGCGGCGGTGGAACGCGCGATCACGCCGCGCACCAGAGCGATCATGCCCGTGCACCTGGCGGGCGCCCCCACGGACACCGAGAGCCTCCGGGCGTTCGGGATCCCGCTCGTGGAGGACGCCGCGCAGGCGCACGGCGCCGCCCGGCACGGGCGTCCGGCGGGGTCGCTCGGCGCCGTGGCCTGCTTCAGCTTCCAGTCGAGCAAGGCGATGACCGCCGGAGAGGGCGGCATCGTCGTGACCGGCGACCGGGCGGTGTACGAGCGCCTCTGGTCGCTGCACAACGTCGGGCGGCGGCTCGGCGGCGGCTGGTACGAGCACCCCGAGATCGGCTGGAACCTGCGCATGACGGAGTTCCAGGCGGCCGTGCTGGCTCCCCAGCTCGCCCTGCTCGACGGCCAGGTGGCCGCCCGCGAGCGCGCCGCCGCGTACCTGGCCGGGGAACTGGCCGCGGTCGGCGGGCTGAGCCTGCTGCCCGGGCCGGAGGGGACGACGCGGCACAGCAGGCACCTCGGCATCGTGCGCTACGCGCCGGCGGAGTTCGGCGGACGGTCCAAGGCCGACTTCATCGCGGCGATGGCGGCCGAGGGGGTCCCGCTGGACGCCGGGTACCGCTCCCTGTCCAGGGAGACCGCCCTCCGACCGCACGTGGGCGAGGCGTGCTGCCCGGTGGCCGAGACCGCCGAGGACTCGGTCGTCTGGCTCCGGCAGAACCTCCTGATGGCCGACGACGACGCGCTGGCCGACATCGCGGCCGCCGCGGCCAAGGTCAGGCGCGAGTTCCGGGCTCAGCCGGAATTGACGTGACCGAAAGCCTCGATGGCGCGGAGGGCGTCCGCCTGCGACATGCCGGGCGGCTGGACGCGCAGCACGACCCCGTCGGCGCCCATCGCCGCGTAGTGCTCCAGCCGTTCCGCGCACTGGCCGGGCGAGCCGATCACGCTCCGGGCGGCGATCTCGTCCCAGCCCTGCGCGTAGCGCGCCGCGTCCGAGGACGTGCGCTTCCAGCCCGTGTACGCGTCGTACAGATCGCGCAGCGGTGCCTCCAGCGCCTCGCGCGCACCCTGCGACGTCGGCGCGCAGTAGCCCTCCCGGCAGACGATGACCTCGGCGCCCAGCGTGCCGGGGCCCCGCTCGTACGCGCGGTACTCCCCGATCTTCCCGGGGAGGTCGGCGTCGAGCTCGTTGAACGACGTCGTCCAGCCGTCGCACATGCGAGCGGTCCGCTCCAGCACGGCCGAGACCCGGCCGCCGTTCCAGATCCTCGGGCGCGGCGCCCGGACGGGACGCGGGGCCAGGAACGCCTCTTCGACCTGCGTGAACCTCCCCTCGAACGTCACCTCGTCCTCCGTCCACAGCCGGGTGAGGAGCGCCAGGCCCTCCTCGAACCGGGCGACCCGCTCCCGCCGGTCGACCCCGAAGAGGGCGAACTCCTCGGGCCGGTAGCCGAGCACGAACCCGGCCGTCAGCCGGCCGCCCGACAGCACGTCGATGTGCGCGAGGGCCTGGGCCAGCGCGACCGGGTGGTAGAACGGCGCGACGATCCCGGCGGTGGCCAGCCCGATGCGTTCGGTGTGCGCCGCGATCCAGGTCAGCGAGGTGAGGATCTCGTGGTAGCCGGGCCGGTGCAGGTGGCGTTCGCCCAGCACGACCCAGTCGAAGCCGGCCTGCTCGGCGAGCCGCGCCTGTTCGACGGCGTCGTCCAGGGACGGGCGGTCCGCCGCGTCACCGTACAGGTTCAGATACAGGCCGAGGCGCATGGGGCCGCCCTCCAGTCGTCGGTGGCATTGACATCAACCGAGCACGCTACTTACGGTCTAGACCGTAAATCATTTGCCCTCTCATTGCGACCCCAGCAGAGGAGTCAGCCTTGAGCGTCGCCCTCCCCCGCCCCGGCGAGCGCCCGCCCGCGACCGCGGGCCCGATCGCCGCGATCCGCACGCGGGTCGTCCGGGCCCCCTACCGCCGCCCGTTCCAGATCAGCAGCGGGATCAGCACGGAGCTGATCAGCCTGGTGGCGGAGGTGGAGACGGCGGACGGGGCGATCGGCGTGGGCGAGACCTCGCCGATGACCGCCTATACCGGCGAGACGCTGGCGGGCGTCGCCGCGGCCGTCGAGGAGCACCTCACCCCCGCCCTGATCGGCCTCGACCCGCTCGACCGGGCCGGCGCGCACGTCGCGATGGACGTCGCGCTGCGCGGCCAGCACGTCGCCAAGGCCGCCCTCGACATCGCGCTGCACGACCTGGCCGGGCGGCTCGCCGGCTGGCCGGTCACCGCGCTGCTCGGCGGCCGGGTGCGCAGCCGGGTCCCGATCGCCTGGGTGGTCGGGCTCGGCACGCCGGACGAGATGGCGGCGGAGGCCGCGGACTACGCCGGTCGCGGGTTCCGGCACATCAAGATCAAGGGCGGCCACGACCCCCGGCGCGACCTCGACCTCGTGCGCGCCGTCCGGTCCGTGCTGCCCGCCGGCACCGAACTCTGCCTGGACGCCAACGAGGGCTACGACCTCTCCGCGCTGCCGGCGCTGGCCAGGATGGCCGACGCCGGGCTCTCCCTGCTGGAGCAGCCGCTGCCGCACTGGGACCTGGCGGGCCTGGCCCGGCTCCGCGAGCGCCTGGACGTCCCGGTGATGGTGGACGAGAGCATGCAGTCGCCGCAGGACGCGCTGGAGATCGTCCGGCGCGGCGCGGCCGACGTGCTCAACATCAAGATCCTCAAGGTGGGCGGGCTGCACCCCGCCCTGCGGATCGCGGCCATCGCGGAAGCGGCCGGGCTGGCGGTGAAGATCGGCTCCATGCCGGAGCTGGGCGTGGCGACGCTGGCCGCGCTCCACCTGGCCGCCGCGCTGCCGGGCGCCACCGTCCCCCCGGACCTGGTGGGGCCGCTGCTGGTCCGGGAGGAACCGCTGGCGCCCTCGGTGTTCACCGCCGTCGACGGATGGGTGGACGTCCCGACCGCTCCCGGCCTCGGCCACGACCTGTGATCCGGAACGGAGACACGACGATGCACGATCTGGTCGACCGATTGCGCGGCACGCTCCTGCCCGCCGTGGTGACCCCGATGGACCGGCACGGCGTCGTGGACCACGACGCCCTCGCGGCGTACGCCGCGCGGATCGCCGCCGAGGACATCGGCGGCGTGGCCGTGTGGGCCCACACCGGTCGCGGGCTCCACCTGGCCGACGACGACCGCGCGAGGGTGCTGACGACCTGGCGGCAGGCCACCGCGGCGCCCATCGTGGCAGGCGTCGGGGTGCCGCGGTCGGTCTCCGCCCCGACCCTGGCCGCCGCCGCGGACGCGACGGTGGCTATGGCGGTGCGGGCGGCGGAGCTGGGTGCGGACGCCGTCATGGTCTACCCGCTGGCCGCGCTCCGCGAGGAGCCCGACGGGCACGGTCAGGCCGTACGGCTGCACCAGCGGGTGGCCGCCGAGAGCGGGCTGCCGCTCGTCGGGTTCTACCTGCACGCGGAGGCGGGCGGCTACCCGTACCCGCCCGAGCTGATCCGCGACCTGCTGGCGCTCCCCGCGATGCTCGGCATCAAGACCGCGACGCTCGACAGCGCCATCGGCTGCCAGGACGCGATCTGGGCGGGCCGCGGCACCGGCAGGCTCTCCATCACCGGCGAGGACCGCATGTTCGGCCCCTCGTTCATGTGGGGCGCCGACACCGCGCTCGTCGGCATCGCCGCGGCGCAGGCCGCGCTGAGCGCACGCGTGCTGCGGGCCTGGACGGGACGCGACCACGCGGCGTTCGTCGAGGCCTCCGACCGGCTCGACCGGTTCGCGGCGGCGACGTTCTACGCGCCGATCGAGGGCTACGTGCAGCGCATGCTGTGGGCCGCGGTCTGGGAGGGGCTCGTCCCCGAGGACTCGGCGCACGACCCGTACGGGCCCGCCCTGCCGCCCGCGGAACGCGACCGGGTGATCGCCTGCCTGGAGGACCTGCGCGCCACCGCGGCGCAGTGATCAGCCGGCTCCGGTGCGGGAACGGGAGGTGGAACGCGTCGATCGCGCCCGCGGGGCCCGGTGGGCCCGGCTCTCAGGCCAGCCGGGCGTGGACGCCGCGCACCGCGCTCGCGATGGCCTTCACGTGGTCGGGCGTGTAGCCCTCGTTCCAGTGCAGGACGACCAGTGTCCGGTCGATCAGCCGCTCCGCGTTCGGGCAGAGCCCGGTCGGATACGAGCGGCCCTCCAGCGGGAAGCGCGAGGAACCGTAGACGGGCTCGCCGGCGAGCGCGGGGTTGGCGTACAGGGGGCGTTCCAGATACCCGGCGACCGCTGGGACGCCCTCCGCGGCGAGCGCCTCCGCCCAGACGCGGTTGCCCGGGTCGTCGGGCACCGTGAACGGGAACAGCCACCAGGCGTGCCCGGCGGGATCGGGGAGGCCGATTCCGGCCAGGTCCCCGAGCGAGGAGAGGAGTTCCCCGGCGCGTTCGGCGCGGCGGGCGACGACTCCGGCGGCCTTGGCGAGCTGGGCGCGGGCCACCGCGGCCACGAGTTCGGTCATGCGGTAGTTGAGGCCGAACGACAGGTGCAGCCGCCCGATCGTCCGGTCCCAGCCCTTGTCCATGAACAGCCGCATCCGGCGGGCCAGCTCGTCGTCATCGGTGATGCACAGACCGCCGTCACCTGCGGTGATGTGCTTGTACTGCTGGAGGCTGAAGCACGCGATGTCGCCGACCGTGCCGAGCGGATCACCCCCGGGGGTGGTGCCGAGCCAGGCCTGGGCGCAGTCCTCGACGAGGATCAGGCCGTGCCGGTCGGCGACCGCGCGGAGCCCGGCGAGGTCGGCGGGCGCGCCGAAGAGGTGCACCGCGATGACCGCCCGGGTGCGCGGGGTGACCGCCGCCTCGACCGCGGCGGGGTCCAGGTTGCCGGTGGCCGGATCGACGTCGGCGAAGACGGGAACCCCGTTCTGCGCGAGGATCGGCGCGACGGTTCCGAAGTCGGAGATGGGAGTGGTGATGACCTCGTCCCCGGGGTCGAGGCGTACCGCCGCGACGGCGAGGTGCAGCGCCGCCGTGCCCGAGCTCGACGCGACCGCCGCGCGGCGGCCGTACAGCGCGGCCATCTCTGCCTCGAGGGCGCGCGTCTCGGTGCCGAACGTGCTGCACAGCACGGCGCTGTCGAGGACGCGCAGCACCGCGCGCCGCTCCTCGTCTCCGATCGTCCGGCCGTCCGGAGCCAGCACATCGGGGAACCGTCCGCCGTCCGTGCCCATGCCTCTCCTCGCCGTCGCGCCGCACCCTTTTACGGTCTGGGCCGAAAGTTATGTCACCTGAAGAAGCCCGTCAAGAGGGCGAGCAGGGGAGTTAACAAACCCCAGGAGTGGTGCACTAACCTAGCCGGTTGAGGGCTGGACCTAAATCGAAGGAGCAGAGAGTGCCCATCACCATCGGGGTCGTGGGTCCCGAAGACCTGGTCCACCGCGTCATCGCGGTGGGCACCGAGATGGGCGGTGCCATCATGACCGGCCTCGCCTACCGGCACGAGGAAGAGGCCGCGGAGGTCGTCGCCTCGGCCCCGGAGGACGTCGACGCGTTCCTGTTCACCGGCGTGGTCCCGTACACCACGGCCGCGGCCGTGGTGACGCGGCCCTCGATGTACGTCCCCTACGACGGCGCGACACTGCTGCGGGCACTGGTGGAGCTCCTGCGCCTGGGCCACGACGTGACGCGGATCTCGGTCGACACGCTCCGGCGCGCCGAGGTGCTGGAGACCCTCACCGAGGCCAAGCTGCCGACCGACCAGGTCCAGGTGCTGCCCTACAGGGCCGGCCTCACCTCCGAGGACATCGTCGAGTTCCACCGCACCGCGCGCGACCGGCACGACACCCGGGTGGCCATCACCTGCCTGGGCTCCGCGTACCACGTGCTGGAGCCCCTGATGCACACCGTGCGGCTGGCGCCGTCGCGCTTCTCGATCCGGTCCACCATCCAGGCCCTCATCCTGACCGCGGTCGGGCAGCAGGTCGGCGACGCCCAGGTCGCGCTGGGCCTGATCGAGCTCCCCGGCCCGGACGACACCCTGGCGGCGGACGTGGTGACGCTGGGCGGCAGCCTGGCGCCGCTGCCCGGCGGGCGCCACCTGATGGTGACCACGCGCGGCCTCCTGGAGCAGGCCACCGAGCAGTTCACCAGGCTGCCGCTGCTCGACCGGCTCGCCGCCCGGCACCCGACCGTGCACGTCGGCTTCGGCATCGGCCGTACGGCGGCGGAGGCGGAGTCCCTGGCCAAGCGCGCCCTCGGCCGCGCGGAGGCGATCGGCGCCTCGGTGGGCGTGGTCGCGATGGCCGACGACGTCGACATCGTGATCGAGCCCGCCGACGGCGACGAGCCACCGGCCGAACGCGGCGCCGAGAGCCTGCCGCTGCTGGCCCGCCGCGTCGGCCTCAACGCGCAGACGCTGACCCGGCTGCGCGAACTGGTCACCGACCGCCCCGACGGCCTGACCGCGCACGACGTCGCCGAGCATCTGGTCGTGCAGCAGCGCACCGCGCGGCGCGTGCTCAAGCGCCTGGAACGGGCCGGGATCGCCACCCCGATCGGCAGCCAGCAGCAAGGCCGCACCGGCCGGCCGCCGACCGTCTACCGCGTGAACCTCTGACAGTGGCCCGCGTCCGGTCGTCCGGACCGGTGGACGGCGCCGCCGGGCGGCCCGGCGACCGCTCGCGCTCGGGTCAGTGGCGGGAGGCCAGGCCCGTGTTGACCGAGTTGGCGTAGTCCGGGGCCTTGGCGCCGCGGCGGGGGCGGAAGTCGAACGCCGAACCGTCGGTGAAGTCGATCCGGAGGAACCATTCCGGCTGCGGGGTGCGGCCGAGCGGCACCGCCCGCAATCCGCGGACCGCCGCGAACGGGATTTCCCAGCAGGTCGTCAGGGGCGCGGCGGAGTCGTCGTCGCCGCGGGCGCCGCGGACGCGGCCGCGCAGGCCGCCCGGCCTCGCGGGACGGGCGAACCGCGACTCCACGGCCACCGCGAGCCGCCGGTCCGTGAGCAGCAGCCACGCCTCGTCGGCGTACCCGGACATGTGGCTCGCGACCGCGGCCGCCGCCGCGTCCGGTCCGGGCGCGTGCGCCCACCCCCAGAGCACCGGGTCGTCGGCCCACTCGTCGTACCAGAACCGGCCCGCCCGGACCGGATCGGTCGGCAGGGGCCAGGACGGGTCCGGGACCGACGAACCGTCCGGGACGGCGGGCGGGCACGGCGCGGCGCTCGCCCCCCGCACGGTCGTGCCGATGTGCCCGGCCGCGTGGTCGCCCATGACCAGCCTCTCGCCGGGCGCGCACCAGTGCGCGCGGGCGATCTCGTACAGTTTCTGCTCGTTGCGCGGCATTGGGTCACCCGTCAGGAACGTTGCGTGGCAAGGCGGACGAGCCGTCCCGCCGCCTCGTCGTCAGGGGCGGTGACGTCGAAACCGGAACCGTCGTGGAGCCCGATCCGCAGGACCGGGACCTTGCGGGGACGGAACCCGGAGGGCAGCTTGCGCCGGTCCAGGCCGACGTGCGCGATCTGCGCGGCCGGAATCTCGGCGAGGCCCGCGACGCGGGACAGCGGCACCGGTTCGCCCGGTGGATAGGGATGGTCGCGAGCGAGCGCGCGTCCGAACTCCGCCGCCCCGGCGGCGATCCTGCGGGCCCGTGACAACACGCCCGCCTGCGGTTCGGGCTGCGCTGATTCGGCGGCCTCGCCTTGCACCATCGCGACGATGCCGATCCGGTACGGGGTCAGGACCCAGTAGCGGGTCTCCCGGGACTCGGGAAGCGTCACCCGCGCGGCCATGCCGCCGCCCGGCCCGTAGACCACCATCGCCGGTGGGCTGAGGCTGTCTTCGCGGAACGCCGAGTCCATGCCGGCTCCGACGGCGTTCAGCACGGCCCGTCCGGCGCCGCCCGGGATGCCCCGCCAGTCGTGGCCGTCCACATCGAAGCGCAGGGTGGAGCCGTGACAGTACAGGCACAGCAGGACGGGCTCCTCCGGCCGGCACCAGTACCGCCGTAGTGCCAGGGTTCCGCTGAGCTCGCGGCCGCTCATACTGGCGCTTTCCGGACCGACATGGCGAGATCATAGTGGAGCTCCAGCGCGGGCGGCCGCGGCTCATTTGAAGAGGTAGGCCAGCATCGCCGCGGTCATGAAGGCGACCAGGATGTAGAACATCACGTAGGCCATCAGCGCGACCGCCGCCAGGACGAGGACCGCGAACGCGACGATGGAGATGACGGCGACCGCGGCACTGCCCGCGATGAAGGCCGACACGTTGGCGGCGGTGCCGTGCGCCAGCGTCAGCGCGGACGTGCCCGGCAGGCCCCGGGGAGCGGGCAGCGACACGGACACGAGGGCGAGGGCGCCGAACGAGGCCAGGCCCGCCGGTGTCGCGAAGAACTCCAGGACCGTCCACAGCACGGACACCGGCCACTGCAGCGTCCAGGTGTGCACCGCGTCGTTGAGCCAGTGCGTCCTGACCGCGAAGGGTCCGGCCGCCACGGCGGGCGCGTGCTTGTAGATCTCTCCCCAGATCACCAGGACGGCGAGCACGGCGCCGAACGTCCCGGCCCTGGCCGGACGGCCGTGCGGCAGGACGTCCGCCCTCATCAGCCGGACCATGAGCAAGGGATAGCCGATCGTCACGGCGATACCGAGCAGCAGCACGAGCAGGTAGAGCGGGTACAGGAACGTGACGAGGATGGCGTTGCGCTCCAGCCCGATGCGGGGGATCGCGTACCCGAAGGCCAGGTCGGCGAACAGCGGAACCCAGGCGACCAGGCCGGCGACGGCCGCCGCCGCGCTCACCCTCTTGGGCAGTGCCATCGCGCCCCACACGAGCAGCGCGCCGCCGCCGAGGAAGCACAGCACCAGGACGGCGGCGAGCCAGGTGGGCGAGGTGTGGGCGTCGTCGTCGCTCGCGCACCGGTCGCCGCCGGAGTCGAAGCAGGCGAGGAACGTCCCACGGTTGCCGGTGGCGTCGCCGCGGACCCAGCGCCGGTCGACCGACTCGTACCGGACGCCGAGCTCGAACTCCTTGGTGAACCTCCTGCGCGTCCCGTCCCCCGCCAGCACGGCCCGGTACGTCTCGTCGCCGTCGACGCGGCCGAGGCGGAAGGCGAACGAGCCGCCCTTTCGCGTCGTGGTCGACGCGGCGGGCTCCCATTCGCCGCCGAACATGCCGCCCTCCCGTTGCAGCACGACGCCCAGGCCCGCGGCGGCGCCCGGGAACCTGCCGCTGATCGTGACGGGCTCGCGGTTGGTCGGGTGCGAGGGGGTGGCGTGCAGGGACGGGGCGTCGGCGCGCGCGCCCGGCGCGAAGAGGCACAGGAACGCGACCACGAGCGCCGCCACGGAGAGGAGACCGCGGAAGCGGGCGGTGCCGGGCAGCGAACGGAGAGGGGACGGCATTCGGCTCCTTGTGAGGTCACGGTCCGCTTGGACGAGGTGGCGGTGGGGAACGTGCGGGAGCCGGACGACGAAGCGGTCAGGGAGGTGGGTCGCGCGGATCCCGGTCGGTGAGCCCGGCGGGTTCCAGCCCGAGCGCCCGCTCCAGATCGGCGGGCGAGTGCTCGCGCAGGTAGGCGGCGAACTTGTGCTTGACCTGGTCCATGTATCCGGACGCGGTCTTCTCGGTGATGAACAGGCGTCGCGCGATGCCGCGGAACGATTCGCCGCGGGCCCGTGCCGCCAGCACCTCCCGTTCCCGGGGCGACAGGCCGGGCAGCCGGCCGCGCCGTCCGGCCAGCTCCGCCAGCCCGGTCAGGGCCTGGGTGATGACGATCCGGCCGGCCGCGACGTCGGCGGCGGCGCCGGCGAGCACCGGCAGCGGCTCGGCCTTGTGCACGACGCCGCGCGCCCCCGCGTTCAGGCAGGCGACCAGGACGGCGCGGCGCCGCTCGTTGGTGTAGACGAGGACGCGCCACCCGTCCGCGGCGAGCGCCGCCACCGCGTCGGTCCCCTGAAGGACGGGATCGGTCCCGGTACCGGTCAGCGTGAGGTCGAGCAGGACGACCTCCGCGCGTGGGCGGACGGCCAGGAACCCGTCCACGTCCCGGTACGCGGCCACGACGTCCAGGCCCGGCACCAGGACCCGGAGGCCGTCCCGGATGAGGGTGTCGTCGTCGATCGCCGCGACCCGCACCCGCGGCTCGCCCGTCATGACGCGACCTGCGGCTCGACGGCCAGGGCGGGTTCGCCGGGCAGGGCGCCGCGCAGCGTGACCCGGGTGCCGTCGCCGGGGACGGAGTGCACGTGCACGGCGATCGCGTGCGCGGCCAGAGCCTGCTCGACCTGGACGCGCAGCCCGAAGCCGCGCGGCGTGACGGCCGGGTCGAACCCGCGGCCGTCGTCGGTGACGGTCACCTCCCATTCGCCTTCGGCGGGGTCGGCGTCGGCGTGCACGACGACGCTCGCGGCGTCCGCATGCACCCGCACGTTCGCCAGCAGCGTGCCCACGGCCGCGCGGACGGCCCCGGCGGCGGCTTCCGGCAGGCGGACACCGCCGGCCAGGTCCACGCTGACTTCGACGGGCAGGTCCCGGTAGTCGCCGACGGCGGCCCGCACCGCCGAGACCAGCGATGGGCCGTCCGCACCCTCCGCGGGCGGTGGCTCACCCGCCGCGTCGTCCAGGAAGGCGCGGACCCGGTTGGCCAGCGCCATCGCCCGCGCGCGCAGCGGTTCGTCCAGCTCTTCGGGGACGCCTCCCCCGGCGAACAGCCGCAGCACGCTGATGTTGTCGTGCAGCAGGAGCCGCTGCCGTTCCCGCTCCCTCAGCCGCGCCGCCTCTGCCGCCGCCCGCGCCGCCTCCTCCCGCGCGCGCTCGGCGTCGCCCGCCAGCCGCCGCAAATAACCGACCAACAGCCGGGCCAGCACCGCGAACCCGACATAGGCGAACGCGTTGCCCAGCACGGTCGCCGCCGAGCCGTCCGCCGCCCCCGGCAGGGTCGCGGCCAGGTAGCACCCGGCGAGGACGGCGACCGCGGCCGCGACGTGCCGCCGCCGCGTGAAGACGACCGCCGCTCCCACGGCGGAGCTCAGCGTGCAGGCGAACCCCCACGCCGTCCAGCTCCCCGTCCGGTCGGACGGGGCGGTGAACAGCGGCTGGGCCAGCAGCACCGCCCCCGCGGTCGCCGTGTCGGCCCAGCCCCAGCGGCGGTCGCGGTAGGCGCGGGCGCCCGCCACGACCGCGCCGACCGCCGCCGACTCGGCCAGGTAGCCGCCGAGGACCACCAGCAGCAGGACCGGCGAGGTCGCCTGCCGCAGGGCGACCGGCGACGCGACGGCGAACTGCGCCAGGTTCACCACGCGCACACCCGCGAACACCGCCACCGCGCACAGCTCCACCCCCGCCGGAGTCGTCGGCAGCGCGGGCCCGCGCAGCCCGCCGATCAGCTTCATGCCCGCATGATCCTCGACCCCGCCCCGGCCGCATACCCGGCATTTCCCGGGATGTTCTGCCGTGATCGTGTGTGCGATCGTCGGGGGGACGGCCGCCGTGCACGCGGCGCTCCCAGGCCCGCGACGTGGAGGGACGGCGACGTGTCCGACTTCGATGATCTGGTGTCGGCGGAGCGGCGCAGGCTCGACGAGCAGGCGGCGGCGCGCGCCGCGGGCGAGAACGCCCGGCGGCACGGCGAACCGCCCGAGTGGCAGCGGGTCGTCGCCCGCGTCCAGGACCTCCTGTCGGCCGCGGCGCGCCACCTCCGGGACGCCGGCGTCCCGCCCGTCCCCGTGCTGGAGGCGCGCAAGCCCAACGAGCGGTTGCAGCTCTGGGGGTTCGAGCTCGCCGGCCGCGTCGTGGTCGTCGGTCACCGCTGGCTGCTCGGGCCCCTCGCCCTGGACGCCGAGGGCCGCGCGTACTCGATGAGCCGCGCGGTCCCGCTGGTGCCCGACTTTCCCCTCTCACAGCTCCCCGGACTCAACAAGAAGATGCGCAAGGCGCGGCTCCGGACGGGCCTCGCGCCCGACCAGCAGGTGACGTGGGCGAGCATGGCCCCGTACGTCCTCGACCCGGCGGTGGGCGTCGAAACCGGTCGCGTCGCCTGCTTCGGCAAGGGCGAGGACGGCACTCCGCTACTGCTCTCGACCGACCCCGGCAGCGGCCGGCCGCTGGAGCCCGTCCTCGCGGAGGCCGTCGCCCGTCACATCGCCCAGCACACCCGCCGCTGACGCGGCGCGGGGCCGTCAGCCGTTCGGGTCGATGGCCATGACCACGGCCTTGGGCTCGGTGAAGAACTCGCGGCTGTAGGTGCCGCCTTCGCGGCCGAGGCCCGAGTCACCGACCCCGCCGAACGGGGCGCGCAGGTCGCGGACGAAGAAGCAGTTCGTCCACACCGTTCCGGCCTTCAGGGCCGCCGACACCCGGTGCGCCCGGGAGAGGTTCTCCGTGAACACCATCGCGTTCAGGCCGTACGGGGTGTCGTTGGCCGCGGCGACGGCCTCGTTCTCGGTGTCGAAGGGCGTGACCACGGCGACCGGACCGAAGATCTCCTCCCGGCGCACGCGCGCGGTCGGCGGCGCGTCCAGCACCACGGTCGGCCGGACGAACAGGCCCTCGGCGCCCGCACCACCGGTGACGATCTTGCCGCCGTCGCCGGGCACCCCGTCGAGGTAGGCCATCACCTTCGCGTAGTGCTCCTCGGAGGCGAGGGGGCCGAGCTGGGTCGCGGGGTCCTTGGGGTCGCCGGGCACGAGGGCCTCGGCCGCGGCGACGAAGCGGTCCAGGAACTCCTGGTAGACCTCGCGCTGGACGAACAGGCGGCTGCCGGCCAGGCAGACCTGCCCGGCGTTGCTGAAGATGGCCTTGATGGACCAGGAGGCGGCGAGGTCCAGGTCGGCGTCGGCGAACACCAGGTTGGCGCCCTTGCCGCCGAGCTCGAAGCTGACCGGGGTGAGGTTCGCCGCCGCGGCCCCGGCGATGGCGCGGCCGGTGGCGGACTCGCCCGTGAACGTGATGCGGTCGACGCGCGGGTCCCTGGTCAGCGCCTCGCCGACGGAGCCGGGCCCGTAGCCGTGGACGACGTTCAGCACGCCCGGCGGCATCCCGGCCTCCAGTGCCAGCCTCGCCAGCAGGGCCGCGGAGGCGGGGGTCTGCTCGGCGGGCTTGAGCACCACCGTGTTGCCCCACGCCAGCGCCGGTGCGATCTTCCAGGTCTCCAGCATGAGGGGGAAGTTCCACGGCGCGATGGCGGCGACGACGCCGGCCGGTTCGAAGCGGGTGTAGGCGTGGTGGCCGCTGTCCATCGGCAGGGCCTCGGCGGCCGACAGCCGCGCGTGGTCGGCGAAGAACCGGAAGTTGTAGGCCGACCGCGGCACGTCCTTGCCGCGGGTGTCGGAGATCGGCTTGCCCATGTCGGTGGTGTCGGCCATGGCCAGGTCGTCGAGGTTGGCCTCGATCAGGTCGGCCAGCCTGTGCAGGATCGCGCCCCGTTCGGCGTAGCCCATGCGCGGCCAGGGGCCCTCGTCGAACGCGCGGCGCGCGGCCGTGACGGCGAGCCCCGCCTCGTCCGGGCCGCCGAGCGCCACCTCCGCCCAGGCCTGCCGGGTGTAGGGGTCGACCGTGGAGAACCGGGCGCCTCCGGGGGACTCGGTCTCCCGGCCGTCGATGATGTGGGGGATCAGTTTCATGGCTGTTCCTCGTCGCGTTCTTGGATGGTCACGTCTCCCGCGGCCCAGTGGGTGGCGGGCACCTCGCGGAGGATGACGCGGATGTTGCCCCGGGGCGCCCCGGTGGCCGCCTCGGCCGCCTCCGTCAGACGGCTGATCAGTGCGCGCAGCTGCTCCGGCGGCCGTCCGGCGACCAGGGTCACCTCGATCAGGGGCATCAGCGGGCCCCCGGGGTCCGGGCGGCCGGGGCCAGCGCGGCGGCCGCGTCGTCCACCGAGACGACCTCGGCGAAGACGGTGCCCATCAGCCGCAGGCTGTTCAGGTGCAGGTCCTCGAAGTATCCGGCGACCGCCTCCCTCGCCACGACCGCGCGCAGGTCGCGGAAGAAGGCGGCGCGGACGGTCGACTCGACGCAGAAGTCGGTGCGCACACCGGCGACCACGAGCGTGCCGACGCCGAGGTCGCGCAGCAGCCCGTCCAGCTCCGTGCGGTGGAAGGCGTCGAACCGCGGCTTGGTGATCTCGTGGTCGCCCGGGGCGCGGTCGAGGCCGGCGAGCAGCTCGCCGCCCCACGTCCCGCGCCTCAGCCCGCTCGCGCGCAAGAACGGGCTCCGCTCGGCCAGCAGCCCGACGTCGGCGTCCTTCTCCCACTCCATCCGCACCCAGATGACGGGCCGGCCCGCGGAGCGGGCCGCGGCGGTGAGGGTGTTGACGTGCCCGACGAGGTCGTCCAGCCCCGCGACGCGCAGCCCCGCCTGCGCGAACACGCCGTCGGGGTGGCAGTAGTCGTTCTGCATGTCGATGACGAGCAGGGCCGCCCGCGGAGCGCTCATGTGCCACCCCGGCGGGTGGCGGTCAGGGCGGCGTGCGCCGCGACGGCGGCGTCCAGGCGCTCGGGGTCGTCGCCCGCGATGGCCTCCACCAGTTCCTTGTGGACGGCCGGCCCGTCCACGTACCTCGTGGACGGCTCGTTGGACGTGACGCCGCGCAACCGGTTCTCCACGAACTCCAGCAGGGAGACATAGGTGTGCTGGAGGACCTTGTTCGGGGTTATCTCGGCGATCCGGCGGTGCAGGGCCCAGTTGGCGGCGAGGTAGCCGACGCCGTCCTCGGAGTCGCTCTCCACGGCCGCGGCCATCGCCTCCGCCAGCCGGCGCAGTTCGGCGACGTCGCCTTCGGTGCGGTGCCGCATGGCCTCCCGCGCGAGCAGCGGTTCCAGCGCCTCGCGCATGACGAGGCAGTCGGAGACCGAGACCGAGTCGCCGCTGAGTTCGAGCATCTTGCGGCCGAGGCGCACCAGCGGGGGCGGGGTCGCGACGAAGATCCCGCCCTTGGGGCCGGGACGGACGGAGATCGTGCCGCGCGCGGTCAGCAGCCGGACGGCCTCGTTGAGCGTCCCGGCCGCCACGTCGAACTCGCGGCGCAGGCTGTCCCGGGTGCCGAGGCGGTGGCCGCCGGCCAGGGTGTCCTCGGCGATGCGCGCCTCGATCCTCCTGGCCACGGTCTCCGCCAGGGAAAGCCGGGGCAGCTCGGTCGCCGCCTTGTCGGTGCTCATGTGGGGTGTCCTTCGACTGGGATGGGGGGAGCGGAGGGTTCTTCGACCCGGTCGTCCGGGTCCCGCCGGGCGACGCGCAGTCCGATGAGACGCGCGGCGTTGCCCCCCAGGATGGCGGTTTCCTGCCCGGCGTCGACTCCCAGCGCGCGCACCGTCCGCAAGGGGTCATGGTCGACCAGGTCGAACGGGGTGTCGGTGCCCAGCAGGACGTGGTCGGCCGTCATGTCCTCGACCAGCCGGCCGAGGGCCCCGGTGTCGAACACCGCGGTGTCGTACAGGAGCCGGCGCAGGTAGTCGCTCGGCGTGCGGCTCGTCACCCGCGCGACCGGCTTGCGCCGCCAGCCGAGGTCGAGGCGGCCGCTGACGGCGGGCACGCACCCGCCGCCGTGCGCGAGGCAGAGGACCAGGTCGTGCCGGTCCAGCACACCGCCGAAGACGAGCCGGGACGTCGCCAGCGCGGTCTCCATGGGGTAGCCGAGCAGCTGGACCAGGTGGTAGTCCGCCAGCCGGTCGCGGGAGGAGACGCGGCTCGGGTGCAGCAGCGTGAAGCAGCGCCGTGCGGCGAGGGCCCGCCACAGTTCCTCGTTGACCGGGTCGTCGAGTTCCCGCCCGCCGCCGAAGGTGCCCATGGTGGCGCCCGCCATGCCGAGCTCGTCCAGGCAGCGGGCCAGCTCGTCCGCCGCGCCCGGGTGCCCCACCGGCACGGTCGCCAGGGCCGACAGCCGGCCGCCCGAGCCGGCGGCGAACTCGGCGAGCGCGTCGTTGGCCAGGCGGGTGACCTCCAGCGTGAGCCGGTCGTCGTCGGACTCGGAGGCGAACAGGAACGGGGGCGCGGCGACGACCTGGTGGTCCACCCCCATCGCGGTGAGGGAGGCCAGGCGGCGTTCCATGTCGTGCTGTTCGGGAGCGAGCGGGATCGGCGATCCGGGCGCGAGCCCGCAGATCGCCGGGTCGAGGTTCAGCACGCGCTCCGCGGCGCGGGACAGGTCGGCCAGCCCGTGGCGTTCCAGATGCCGCAGGAGCGGCATCGGCATCGCGTGCGTATGAACGTCGATGACCGGCGTCGGCGGATGGGGCCCGCGCCCGGCCTCGTCTGCGTGGGGCACGGCCCTACTCACCACGCTCGGCCATGTAGGAGTCGTACCGGTCTCCCAGCAGGGACTTGAGCAGCGCGGTCGCGGCGCCGGAGGTGCCGGCCGTCTCGCCCGTGCCGTAGATCAGCCGTGCGAGCTGGGAGAGCAGGTAGGGGTGCAGGCCGAGTTCGAACAGCTTCCGGAAGTCCCGGTCCAGGATCGCCGTGCGCTCCTCGGCGGTGAGCGGATAGGCGTCCAGCACCTCCTTCTCGGACGACTCGAACCGGGCCCGCAGTTCGCGGTCCCATTTCAGGTCCTGCACCAGATCGTTGGTCCGCAGCAGCGGGTCGAAGTATTCGAGTGCCATTTCCGGGTCGTCCATTCGTGTAGGCGGAGGGGTCATGAAAGGTCCCAGCGGACCGCGCCGAAGCCGCAGCGCCACTGGTCGACGGCCGCGTACCCCAGGGCCTCGCACGGGCGCGGGCCGATGGCGCCCATGACGACCATCCAGGACAGCAGTTCCGCGGTGCCGCCGGAGCCGGCCTCTTCCATCCGCTCGAACGTCGCGTCGGTGAGGACCTTCTCGTGGTCGCCCTCCACCAGCAGGTCCATCCACCAGCGGTCGAACTTCTCGTCGATCTCCATGTAGCGGGGCCCGCCCGGCTCGTGGGAGAGGCCGCCCGAGCCGAGCAGCCCGACCCGCAGCCCCGCGGGGAGCCGGGTGCGGATGGCCTCGCCGAGCGTCTCGCCGAGCGCGTAGCAGACGCGCTCGCCCGGGACGGGCGGCACCGTGCAGTTCTGCAGCACGGGGACGACCGCCACACCGGTCGAGACGATGTCCGCCATGGTGACGGGGACCGAGAGGTTGTCGTCGTAGCGGAGGTTCTCGCGGACCGCGCGGACGCGCGGCGCCCGGTCCTTGACGCTCTCGTACAGGACTTCGGCCACGTCGGGGCGTCCGGGAAGCTCGTAGTCCGGGACGCGCAGCCAGGGCTTGAACCACTCGTCGGGCCCGGTGTGCCGTTCGGCCATGCCGAAGGTGAAGTCGGCGTAGTCGCTGACCAGCCCGTTCGCGATGTGGTCGTTGGCGATGACCAGGAGCACGTCGGTGCGGGACTCCACGAGGGCGGCGTGGATCTCGGCGTAGGCCGCCAGCACCGTCCTCTGATCGGCCTCGGGGGCCTTGTCGAACCAGCCGGTGAGGCCGGGAGCGTGGCTTGCGGCCATGGCGACGCTGATCTCAGCCATGGTTCCTCCGTCCTGTCTGAGGGTGGGCCGGGGCGGTCCGCCCCAGGCGCGACGCGATCGCGTGGGCGGCCTGCTCGGCGGCGGTGGTCTGGATGCGGTGCCCTTCGGCGGCGTCGGCCGCGGCCGGGTCGCCGAAGTAGCCGTCCGGGGTGACGCGGCGTGCGTGCTCGTAGCCCCGGCGCCATACGGCCAGCTCGCTGAGGCCGAGGCCGCTCGGCTCCAGCCGCGCGCGGACGTCCTCGCGCACCAGGCGCGGGTGTGTGTGCATCATGAGGGACGTCTCCCAGGACCCGGCGTGGACGTCGACCGGACCGTCCGGCGGCCCCTCGTCCGGTCCGTAGAGGGTCAGGTACGGGTCGTCGGCGGCGAGGCCGATGCGCCGGGCCAGCGCGGGTTCGGTCACGAAGCTCGCGTCCGCGTCCGTGCGCTCGCAGGCCGCTTTGACCCCGTCGTGGACGGTGCGGTTATGCAGCGCGTCGCCGTGCCCGGAGAAGCAGAACACGTGCCCGAACCCGTCGCGCGCCATCCCGGCGAGCAGGTCGACCATGACCTCCCGCATCAGCTCGGGCCGCACCCCGTAGGACGCGGGGAACGCCCCCGAGACCACGTTGACGCCCCAGTAGTAGGGCGGCACGATCAGCGCCTCGACGCCGCGTTCGGCCAGCAGCGCCCGGACGGCGTGCAGCCGGGCCATGGGCAGGTAGACGTCCGTCCCGGTCGGCAGGTGCGGGCCGTGCTGCTCGATGACGCCGAACGCCCAGAGCAGCACCGCGCCCGACCGGGCGGCCGCCTCGACCTCGTGCCAGGTCAGTTCCGCCAGCGTGCCGGCGAGGACGTCGCGGGTGCCGTCATCCATCGCGGCCCTCCCCGGGACGGGCGCGGTCGCCCTGGTGGTAGGTCTTGGCCCGCTGCACCTGCGAGTAGACGTGCGCGCGCAGCTCCGCGAAGCGCGGGTCGGAGCGGGTCGCCAGCTGCTCGCGCTCGGCGGGCAGGTCGATCGGGATGTCGTCCATGATCACTGTGGGGGCGGCGGAGAGCACCAGGACGCGCTGGCCCAGGTACACCGCCTCCTCGATGTCGTGGGTGACGAACAGCACCGTCATGCCGAGCCGCCGCCACAGCTCGCGGGTGAGGTCCTCCAGCTCCGCGCGGGTCTGCGCGTCCACCGCGGCGAACGGCTCGTCCATGATCAGCACCGCCGGCTCGTAGGCGACGGCGCGGGCGATCGCCACCCGCTGCTGCATGCCGCCGGAGAGCTGCCAGGGGTAGGCGCCCGCCGCGTCCGCCAGGCCGACCGACTCCAGCGCCTCGGCCACCAGCTCGCCGCGCCGCCCCTTGGGAACCTTCTTCTGCTTCAGCGGCAGCTCGATGTTCCGCGCGACCGACAGCCACGGGAACAGGCTCCGCCCGTACTCCTGGAACACCACCGCCATGTTCTCCGGCGGCCGCAGCACGGGGCGGCTCTCCAGCACCACCTCTCCGCCGCTCGGAGTCAGGAGGCCGGCGACGCACTTCAGAAGGGTGGTCTTGCCGGCCCCCGACGGCCCCACGATGCAGGCCAGTTCTCCGGCGGGGATCCCGAAGGTGAGGTCGCGCACCGCCTCCACGGTGCGGCCGGCCGTCTGGTAGGTCTTCCTCAGCCCCCGCACGTCGAGCAGGACCGAGCCGCTCCCGGTGCCCACCGCGGCGGGGGACGCGATATCCGTGCCGGTCATGACTTTCCTTTCTGGGCTTGGCGCCATCCCCGGTACCAGCGCAGCGCGCGCGCCTCGAACCGCCCGAACAGCAGCGACAGCAGGAACCCCAGCAGGCCGAGCAGGAGGATCCCGCTCCACATCTCCGGGATCTCGAACCCGCGCTGGAACTGGACGATCGTGTAGCCGAGGCCGCTGGAACTGGCGAACATCTCGCTGATCACCATGAGGATGATCGAGATCGACAGCGCCTGCCGCATGCCGGTGACGATCTGCGGGGAGGCGGCCGGCAGCACCAGGCGGCGCAGCCGGGCGGCCCCGGTCAGGCCGTAGGAGCGGGCGGTGTCGGCCAGCACCTCGTCGATGGCGCGGACGCCCTCGGCCGTGTTGAGCAGCACCGGCCACATCGACCCGATGACGATGACGGTGATCTTCATGGTGTCGCCGATGCCGACGAACAGCATCAGCACCGGGATCAGGACGGGCGGCGGGACCGCGCGGAAGAACTCCAGCACGGGCTCGGCCAGCAGCCTGACCCGGCGGCTGGACCCCAGCAGGACGCCGAGGGTCACGCCGAGCGCCACCGCGCCGAGGTACCCGGCCGCCAGGCGGGCGACGCTGGGGAGGACGTCGTCGACGAGGCGACCGGAGAACCACGTCTCGCCGAACGCGCTCAGGATGGTCCGCAGCGGGGGGAAGTAGAAGTCGGTGCTCGAAGCGGTCAGCACCCACCAGAGGGTCAGCAGCACCGCGGGCAGCCCGAGCAGGTAGCCGAGCCGTCCGGCGCCGCGGAGCACGGTCCTCATGCCGGCACCTCCGTCCGCATCGACGCGTGCCAGGCCAGGACGCGCCGCTCCAGCGCCCGGGTCAGCAGGTTCACGCCGACGCCGAGCGCGCCGGTGACGAAGATCAGCGCGTACATCTCGGCGACGGCGTTGCTCGCCTGGGCGAGCCCGATCGCGCTGCCGAGCCCGGGGGACCCGATGATGAGCTCGCCCGCGACGGCCAGGACCAGCGCCACCGAGGCCGCGAGCCGCACGCCCGTCAGCAGGTACGGAAGCGCGGTCGGCCAGATCAGGTACCGCAGCCGGCCCCACCGGGAGAACCGGTAGGCGGCCGCGGTCTCCCGGGCGACGGGGTCGACGTCCTGCACCCCGTGGATCGCCTGCACCAGCACGGGCCAGCTCGCGGCGTACACCACCAGCAGGAGCGTCGAGCCGAGCCGCGTGCCGTAGAGCAGCACGGCCAGCGGGACGAGGGCGACCGAGGGGATCGGGCGCAGGAACTCGATGGTCGAGGCGGTCGCCTCGCGCAGGACCGGGACGCTGCCGATGAGCAGGCCCAGGCCCAGGCCCGCCGCGACCGCGATGGCCAGCCCATACCCCCAGCCCCGGAGCGTGTCGAGCAGCGCGCCCCAGAACTCGGAGCTGCCGGCCTCACCGCCCAGTGCCCGGACGATCGCGCTGAACGGGGGCAGCTCGTCCGGTGAGATCACGCCCGTCCGCGGCAGCACCTCCAGGAGGGCGGCGAAGGCGGCGACTCCGAGCAGGCCGAGGAGCGGGTCGGGCACGGCGACTCCGCGCCGCCGACTCTTGATCACCATGATGTCCTCGTCAGGTCACTCGTCATGTCACGCGGCATGTCACTGGGCGAACAGCTCGTCCAGCGGACGGGTGCTGCCGATCAGGCCGGTCTCGACGGTGAGCTGGGCGAGCGGCGCGATCTCGGACTTGCCGGCCTCCGGGTTCCAGCCGGGCAGGGTCACCTTGTCGCTGAGCCCCGGCTCCAGCTTCAGATAGCCGTTCAGCGCGGCCCGCGCCTCGTCCGGGTGCTGCTCGGCGTACTGGAGCGACTCCTTCAGCGCGGCGGAGAACCGCTTCACGACGTCGGGGTTCTTGGCCGCGTACTGCTTGGAGGTGAACCAGCCGGCGAACGGCAGGTTCGCGCCCATCGCGGCGTAGCTGACCGGCAGCGGCCTGGCGCCCTGGCCCTTGGTGACCGTGATGAACGGTTCGCTGAGCATCGCGGCGTCCACCTGGCCGGACTTCAGCGCGGCGGGCATGTTGGGGATGGGCACCTCCACCAGGGTCACGTCGCTGGTCGCCAGCCCGTTCTTCTTGAGGACCGACGCGACGGCGACCTCGTTGATGCCCTTGAGGGTGTTGATCGCGATCTTCTTGCCCTTGAGGTCGCCCACCTTGGCGATCCCCGGGTTCGCGGTCATCAGCTGACCGGATCCGTCCTTCACCGGGTCGTCGGAGGCGCGGGCGCCGACGGAGACCATGGTCACCGGCACGCCCTTCTCGCGGGCGACGAGCAGGCTGACGAGGTTGGAGTAGCCGAACTGGAAGTCGCCGCTGACCACGGCGGGGACGATGGCGGCGCCGCCCTGGGCGTCCTGCGTGGTGACCTTCAGCTTGTGGCGGGCGAACACGCCCTTGCTGATGCCGAGCTTCACCGGGGCGATGTCGATGATCGGGATGACGCCGAGTTTCACCTCCGCCTCGCCGGAGGCGGAGACCTCGCCGTCGGCGCCGGAACCGCAGCCGGTGAGGGCCGTCAGCCCCAGCACGGCGGTGGCCGCGCCTGCGATGAGCGGTGTGAGGCGCCTGCGGCGGCCGCGTTGGAAGAAGGACATGTCGGTACTCCTGGGCGAAGGCGCGGTGGGCGCGGTGGGGCGTTAGTGGGTTCCAGTGAGTGACAGGGCTCCGAGTGAGTCGAACGCCACGGAGACGGTGCCGCCGGGATGCAGGGGGACGGCGTCGGTGAGTCCGCCGGTGAGGACGATCCAGCCGGGTTCGATGGCCAGCCCTCGCTCGGCCAGCCCGTTGGCGGCGAGCGCGAGAGCGTTGGCCGGGTGCCCGAGGACGGCCGCGCCGGTCGCG
This sequence comes from Actinomadura sp. NPDC048955, assembly GCF_040649435.1. Lineage (NCBI taxonomy): Bacteria > Bacillati > Actinomycetota > Actinomycetes > Streptosporangiales > Thermomonosporaceae > Actinomadura > Actinomadura sp. NPDC048955. The sequence goes on along the minus strand of NZ_JBEZJI010000003.1, from coordinate 214,574 downwards.
GTGTCGACGGTGTCGCCGTCGACGCCCAGCCGGCAGGACTCCTCCGCCAGGTCCAGTCCCCGGGGCTGGACGGCGTGGCCGGAGATGACGAACCGGCAGGCGGAGGCGTTGTCGGCCACCACGTCCGGCAGGGCGAAGTCGAAGTCGCGGTAGCGGCTGTCGATGACCTCGAACCCGGCGTGCACGCTCTGGACCGCGCCCATCGCCTGCTCCGCCGTGACGCCCGGGCCGCTCAGCCGCGCGCCCATGACGAAGGCGATCTCGGGCTCGACGCGCGGGTGGATGAAGTCCCCCACGGCCAGCGGCTCGCCGGGCGTCAGGGCCATCGCGCCGGTGAGCCAGCCGGTCAGCGGGACGTCGACGCCCATCCGCCGCTGCTTCGCGACCGAGGTCAGTCCGAGCTTCACCCCGACGACGGTCTGCCCGGCGCTCGCCTTGCGGGCGAGCAGGGCGTCCTGGATCCGGTAGGCGGTGCCGAGGTCGAGGTCCGGCCACCCTTCGGTGATCCTCGCTCCGTCCTCGCGGCCGTGCTCGCGGCGCAGCAGTTCGCCGACGGTGGTGTCGATCGTCCACTCGGACATGGCGTGGTCCTTCTCTCGTGCAGAGCCAGGGCGGGCGTCCCCGGGCGGGCGGCTCAGCCCGTCCCGGACACCACCGGTGCGATGACCTGCGATGTCGACGCGTCTCCGTGACGCATCAACCTAAAACACCTAATGGATATATTCAATAGGTCCATACGATCTGTTCAAGATCTGGTGAGGCGAGGGCGCAGCACGAGGGGCGGGCGCAGGGGCGCACGCAGGAGGGCGCACGCAGGAGGGCGCACGAGGGCGCGCGAAAAAACGGCGCCCGCCCCGCGGCTCGTTGCCGCAGGACGGGCGCCGTGGCGACCGTGCCGGTCAGATGGCTCCGGCGGGAGGCCTCGTGGTCGAGTTGGTCCAGCGCTTGTTGGTGTCGTTGACGTCCCGCTCGACGGAGGTGAGCTCCACCTTGAACGGGATGCCGGGCCGGCCGCCGACCTTGACCAGGAACCGCCCCCGTCCCGGGGGCTCGCTGTCCCGCCCGAGCTCGGGGTTCCACGACGGCGGCGTGGACCAGTCGACGATCATGCGTTCCTCGATCGAGGACATCCGGACCACCTCGTTCACCATCGGCATCTCCGCCTGCGGCAGCCCGCCGCAGATCACCATGCCCGCGCGCTCGGCGAAGCCCTTGGCCTTGAGCCGGTCCGCCCGGTCGCTCAGCGACAGCAGGTCGGCCATGGTGTGCGTGATCATCACCTGACCCGTGCCGCGCTGCCGGTTGAGGCGGGTGAGGGCGTCGACCCGGTCCACCAGGCCCCGCCCGGACCGCAGCACCCGCCACAGCTCGTCGAGCACGACGAAGAAGTGCCGCTGCGGTTCGAGCCCCTCGTCGGCCAGCGCGTGCGCGGCCTCGATCGAGCCGAACCCGTCCGACCAGCACGCCAGCAGGACGGCCGCCTGCAGCTCGGCGTCGGCGTCGTCGATCCCGCTGATGTCGATGCAGACGCCGCCCGGATTGTCCAGCTCGATGGCGGTGGTGGTCTGGTGCGCGAACGTCTCGCCCATCGGACCGTCCAGGACGCCGAGCAGGGAGGCGTGCAGCGGGTCGACGGCCGCGCGGTACCGCGCCTCGTCCCCGCGCGCCAGGGTCACCGCGCGCAGCCGCTCCGGCCCGTCGTCGATCACCTTGATGAGGTCGGGCAGCACGGGCACGCCGCGGTGGCGCTCGTCCAGGACTCGGAGGGCCGCATTAAGGACGGTGCGCTCGGTGTCGGCGATCGGAGCCCCGCGCAGCAGCGTGACCAGCGCGCTGACCATGTTCAGCCGGCGGCCGTGCGCGTCGGCCATCAGCTTGTTGCGCGCCGCCTCGGGGAGCCTGGCCGCCGCGCCCGCCGTCGCGCCGGGGTCGAGCACGTTCAGCGAGCCCAGCCCGCGGCCGAGCTTGATGATCTGCCCGCCCATCGCCCGGATCAGATCGACGTAGTCGGGCTTGAGGTCGCCGAGGACCATGGGAAACACCCCCTGCCCGACCAGCCCGACCACCATGCGGCGGATCAGCGTCGACTTGCCCAGCCCCGGCTTGCCCAACAGCAGGGCCGACGGGTTGTGGATCAGGTTCGCCCGCTGGAACCACGAGATCGGATCGCAGCACAGCGCGGCGCCGGTGGTGAGCTCCCGGCCGAGCGGCACCCCCACCATCGGCGTCCCCGACCCGGCCCCGAACGGCCAGAGCCCGCACACCTGGACCGTGGTGCCGCGCCACTCAGAAGGCATCTCCACGTAGGAGGCCCGGCCGCCGCCCCGGCGGGTGAACCCCCGGAACCCCGGCTTGAGCTCGGGCTTCTCCTTCTTGCCCTTCTTCGCCTTCCCGCCGTCCTGTTCGGCGGGAGGCGCTTTGGTCACGCCGCCGGGGGCCGGTTTCGCGGAACGCCTCACAGGGACTCCCTCACCAGTGCCGGCACCTGAAGGTGGTCGGGAAGGACGATGCCCAGCGGGAGGGCGGCCGCGAACGCCGACGCCTGCGACCCGTACATCTGCCGCAACCGCAGCCGCGCGGGGCCCGTGAGGGTGTCGACGGCGGCCGCCGCGACCGGAAGCTCCTCGGCCGAGCGGACGGTGGCGGTGACAAGGACGGTGAACCGGATGACCCCCGCTCCCCGGGCCTCCTCCAGGGCCGACTGGTCGCTCTTGATGACGTCGATCTCGTTCCGGGCGGCGCTGGAGGCGCCGTCGAGACGGAACCGCGAGTCGCGGCGGTCCCGCTCCACGATCCGGGCCGCGGAGGCCGGATCGTGCGGCCGGTAGAGGAAAGTGACGCGCTTGCGGGCGATGTCGTGGTGCGGGGCCACCAGCCCGGTCATCACGTTGGACAGCACCTCGCCTCGCGGCGCCTCCGACATGCCCCAGGTGATGGAGCAGCCGCTGTCGTGGACGTAGTGGTCCCACGACTCCTGCGCCGCGACCGGCCCGGCGTCCTCCCAGCGCGTCTCCTGGTCCTCGGCGGACTCCAGGACCGTCTGCGCGTCCGGGTCGTAGGCGATCCGGACGGCGCGGGCGAGTTCCTTCGCGGTCAGCGCACGGGCGGACCCGGCGCCGGTCATCGACAGCCCGGAGACCAGCCCGGGGATGCGCATGCCGATCTCCCGCACCATGGCGTCCTGGTCGCGGCGCTTGCCCCCGAGGTGCGGCAGGGCCGCGTAGGTGACCGCGATACGGGTGGAGACCCGCGCGCTGCCGACCGGGTAGTTCCAGACGATCTCGTCCAGGGCCTTCCGGGCCAGCTCGGGCGCGTTCGGGTCGGTGTTGGCGTAGATCTCCTCCCGGAGGCGGGTCCCGGTGTCGGGGGCCGTCTCGATGGTCACGCTCGCGGCGACGAGGCCCGGCTCGTAGCTCAGCGAGGCCATCCACTGCCCCCAGTGGGAGACCCACGTGTCGATCTGGCTCTGGTCGACCAGCGCCGCCCCTTCGGCGTTGCACTCGAACACCACGGTGTAGTGCTTCGTCGAGGGGATCACGACCAGGGCGAACGGGCGCCCGTAGGAGTCGCGGCCCTCCACCAGCCGGGACTGCGCGAGCAGCCCCGGAAGCCGGCACGAGCCGTGCGGGACGACGCTGAGCGGTCCCGAACGGTAGAGGTGCCACCCCTGGGAGCGCCCCGACCACCAGGTCACCCGCGCCGTGAGCGACTGGAGGGCGGTTCGCCCGTGCGCGTCCTGGATGACCAGCGGCAGCATGACCAGCCCCAGCAGCACGACGCCGATCAGGCTCACCATCAGCGACACCGTCGCGATCAGGGTGATGGTGATCAGCCCGATCATGAGGATCAGCGTGCCGGCCAGCCCCAGCCGCCCGATCCCCGGGGAGACCGGCTTCCGCCAGTTCCCGTAGGTGGGTTCACGATAGTCGGACGCCACGTCGGTTCACCTCATTCCTTCGGCTACGGACTGCCACTTGGACCCCTCCCGCCCCCGGTGCTGCCGCTCGGGCCGCTGTTCCCGGAAGGCGGTGTACGCCCGGGGTTCCCGCCCGAGGGCCCGCCCGAGGAGGAGCCGGGGTCGGGGGGCCGGTAGCTGGGAACCTCACTGCCATTGCCCCCGATGGAGGAGAAGTCAGGATCGGGGACGTCGTACGCGGGAACGTCGTACGCGGGGACGTCATACGGGGGAACGCTGGAGGAGGGGTCGGCCCCCGAGGGGCCCTGCGGATCCCCGCCCGAACCGTAGTCCGGACCACCGCCCGGACCGTTGCCCGAACCGCCGCCCGTGTTACCGCCGGGTGCGCCGCTGGGCGAGCCGCCCGGCCCGCCGCCGGGTCCGCCGGGTCCGCCGCCTTGGCCGCCGCCCGGCCCACCCGCGGGTCCGCCGCCGGGGCCGCCGCCCGGACCGTTGTTCGGAGGCGGAGTCGGTGCACCGCCACCTGAACCGCCGCCCGGATTACCGCCGCCGCCCCAGCCGCCGCCACCACCGCCGCCGCCCGTCCGGTTGCTGCTCACCGGAGTCGCCGCGCTGCCGCTGCTACCGCCGCTCAGCAGGCCCGTGACGAAGCCCGCCGCCCGTCCGCGCATGGTCATCGCGGTACCGCCGTAGGTGAAGTGGCCGACCTGGCGGATGCCGAAGAAGCTGAGCCCCTCCGTGGCCGCGGGCATCACCGCGCGCATGGTCGCCGGCAGGGCGAACACCGACCCGGCGGCGAGGGCCAGGCCGAAGAGGCGGTCGGCCTCGAACTTGGACGCCATCAGCGCCAGGGCCCCGGCGTCGATCGTCGCGATGACCGGCTTGACCACGACGAAGGAGACCAGCAGGCCGACGCACTGCCGGTAGGCGGCGTTCCCGTAGGTGCTGAACCTCGCCGCGGCGAGGGCCGGCAGGATCCCGACCAGGATGATCAGCGCGCCGCTCCGGAAGAGCATCAGCACGAACTGGATCGCCGACGATAGCGCCGCGGCGAGGGCGAAGAAGGCCAGGATGAACGACGTGTCGCCCTGGTCGCCGCCGAGCAGGTCGAGGCCGTTCTTCCAGTTGTCGATCCAGGCGTCGTCCTTCGGCCCCATGCCCTCGATGATCCAGTGCGAGTACCTGTCCCCGGCGATGTTCAGCAGGTTGACCAGCGTGGCCAGCGTCAGGATGATGACGGCCAGTTCGAAGAACTGGGTCATCGCCTGCCGGAACGGTTCGCCCTTGCGCTGGATCGCGATCCTGAAGGCCGCGACGAGGAACCCGGCGAACGCCATCGCGGCGACCAGCCAGTTGGTGTACTCGCGGAGCATGAAGAGCACTCCGCCCTTCTCACCCGTCAGCTGCACGCTGTAGGCGCTGTCGCTCATCCACCAGGTGAGGAACGTCTGGAAGGTGGACAGCGCCCAGTCCAGCAGTTTGTTGACGAGCCACGCCCATGCATCGTTGAGCAGATCATCCATCAGGAACCACCTGGACGGCACGGAGCGGGAACCACGAAGTCGATCGACACACGCACGATGGGCTTTCTTCTCAGAAGGGATCGACCAGAAGACTGATGAAGGCGATGGCCAGCCCCGAGCCCGCCATGACGCATGCGATCATCACCCATCCCAGGCCGACGGCATGCGCTCCGAACTCGCCCCTCTTGTGCTTGAGCGCCATATTTCCGCCGATGAGTATGAAGCCCAGCACGCAGGCCGTCAGAGCGGTCCAGAGCAGCCAGCGGAGCAAGGGCTCCACCGGTTCGGTGATCGCGCCCACTCCCTTGGCGTGGCCGCGCGGCAGCGCCGCGTCGGGCCTGGCGTTGATGTCCGGCTTTCTTCCGACGGGGGGCTTGAGTACCTTCGTCTGCTTATCAGAATGGTCTTTGATGCACTGCTTCGGGAACATCCCGCTGGTGTGCTGCCACTGATTGCAGTACTCCTCCACTCCCCCCACGCAATCGATCTTCTCCTGGTCGGTCTTCAGGTCCCAGCAGGAGTCGTTCTTCTTGTCTTCCTTCGGCCACTGGGCCGTATTACTGGTGTTGCAGTACCCGTCCGGATCCGAGTCGCTCCTGCGAAGGCAGACCTTCAACTGGTACTTCGGCTCCGTGGTGCGCTTGTAGTTGGGGATCTGCGCCTCGTCGCACTTGCCTTTTTCGCCCGCGCGCACGCTGACCACTTCTTCCCCGTCGACGAGGGCATAGCCGCGCGCCAGGTGGCCGTCGCTGTTGTGGTCGCACACCCTGATCCGGCCGGTTTCGGGGTCGAACTGGAGCTTGCCGCCGGGGTCGGTGTCGATGGTCTCGATGTCGTCGGTCTTGTCCCAGTCGACCGGCGCTCCCAGCGCCGCCAGCCCGACGGTCGCCACCCGGCCCGGAACCCGGCCGGCCGGGAAGGCGTCGACGGCGAGCCGAACCTGTCCGGCGGCGAGCGGATCCACCGGCTGAGAGCGTTCCAACGCCTGCGTCCCGGGCTGCCCGCTCAGGACGACCTCGGGCACGGGAGCGGGCAGGAGGCCGATCACGAGCAGGGCGGCGCCCAGCGCGAGGAGCGCGGCGGACAGGACGGACCCGCGCCGGCGCACGGGCCCCCCGCTCCTGCGGCCCCTCCCGCCCGCGGCACCGGGGTGTCGGGGCGCCGGCATCAAGAAGCGAGGTTTCTGACGATCAATCCCGCGCTCACGATGAGCAGGCAGCCGAAACCCACGATGAACATGCTTCCGATGTGGCTGCCCCCTTCACCCTTCTTGTGCTGGATCCCCATCCGGGCGCCGATGATGACGAAACCCGCCACGCAGGCCAGCAGTCCGCCCCAGGCGGCCCAGCCGAGCAGCTTCTCGAGCTTCTTCGCGAACGGCGGCGCCTCGCCCTGCCCGGGGTTCGGGATGTCCCTGGCAAGGGCGACCGCATGGTCGAGCAGGTGGGCCGTCCACGTGATCGTCGCGTCGAGCATGCGCGTCCTCCGAGATGAGTGGGTCGAGGTACTGACCAGCCGTGCGCAGGCGGTGGGCGACTAGGCCGGGTCACCGGCAGGTCGCGGCACATCCACCGCCCCAATGATCGATAAGCCCCCCCGGAAGGGGTCTGGCGCCGGTCGGGACCGGACCGGCGGGGCACCTTCCGAGCACGGTTCTGTGCTTGTACTGAACGGTCCGGGGGCCGAAGTGATCGTCAAGCGCCGCGCGGCGGCGACTCTGACACGATCACGCGGGTACCAGACCGCTCATGTCGCGGACCAGACGTGCGTAGCCGGCGGGGAGCCTCACCTGGTCCGGCGGGTCGCCGAGCCGGAAGGCCTCCACCCACGGCAGGTCCCAGAGTTGGGGCACACCGCCGGCGATCAGTCGGAGAAGATCCGCCAGCGGTTTCGGACGCTTCCCCGGAGCGTCGGCCACCACTGCCAGACCCACCAGTTCCACGCCCGGGAGGACGCCCGCGGCCCACTGCGCCACGGCCGTCTGAGCGGCGCACAGCCCGGCCGCGTGGCTCCTGGCGACCAGCAGTACCTGAGACCGGCCCGCGGGTGCGGGCGTCGGCCAGTAACGTCCTGCGCTCACGCTGCCCGCGATGAGCGCGGCCAGCGTCGAGGCGCCGGCTCCCCCGTGGCACGAGGAGAGCCAGAGACCCGGGGCCCGGCCGTTGTAGCGGACCAGCCCGAGCGCACTCCTCGGCACGGGTCCTTGTTCTGCGGGTATGACCGCCTGTGCGGCGAATCCCTCGCCTGAGGGCCGCCCATGCTGCACCGGGTACGCGGATGCGCCCGGCATGCCCGGCGAAGCCTCCGGGCCGTTCCCCCCGCGCTGCAGGGCGTCGCTCTCAGTTGCCTGCATCACGGGTGCCCACCTCCGGAAAAGTCGCGAGCGGCTCTGCGCCCGCCGGCACCGGCTCTGCGCCAGTGAAGATCAACCGTACTACCGTGACCGTCCGTGGGCTGTCATATCCGTCAACTCGCCACGTTCCCGTCTCTCCGCTACTCGCTCCCCCGAACCGGGGCACGCGGGACGCAACAAGCACCTTGCGTCACCGCACGTTGACCGCACTGTCTTGGTCGGTGGGTCCCAGGCGGCTGGGGCATGCCCGAAGAGCACGCCGACGGTGGCGGCTCGGCGCTCCGTCCCCCCGGTGGGGGAGAGCGGCGACGGCACCGCCGATCTTGGAAGGTCACGTCATCAACTGTTCCGGGAATGACCCTCGATGGTGACTTTCAGCCTGGGAAAGTTCATCCTCAGGACAGGCTGCCTCGGGTCGGTCGCCATTCTTGCGCTCATGGTCGCGGTGATGTTCGTAGCGATTCAGAACGTCCTTTCGGGCGGCATCACCAACGTGTGCAGTCCGTTGAATCCCGGCGGCCCCGTCCCTCTGAGTCCGGCGCCCAAGCCGAGCCCCGGAACCGGGGGCCCGACCGTGGCTCCGGTGTCCTATCACCGCAGTCCGGGTAAAGGACCGCTCGATTCCGGAGCCGTGCAGAACGTGGCCGCGGCCGCCCCGGCCGCCGCGAACAGCATCCCCGCCAACTACGTCAAGCTCTACCAGGCCGCGGGGCCCAAGTACGGCATCCCCTGGTACGTGCTCGCCGGGATCGGAAAGGTCGAGACCGACCACGGCCGGTCCACCCTGCCGGGCGTTTCCTCGGGGGAGAACTTCGCCGGTGCGGGCGGCCCGATGCAGTTCCTGCAAGCCACCTTCAACGCTTATGCGATCGACGGCCCCACCATCGACGAGAAGGGCGAACTCGGCAGGCCCGACGGCAAGAAGAGCCGCTACGACCCATCGGACGCGATCTTCAGCGCAGCGAACTACCTGCACGCCAGCGGCGCGCCCGCCGACACCCGAAAAGCGATCTTCGCCTACAACCATTCCTGGGACTATGTGGACCTGGTGCTGTCGTGGGCCGAGCGCTACGCGGGCGGGAAATTCTCCCTCGGCGGGGCCAACAATGCCGGAACCTCCTGCACCTCGTTCGGCGAGGCCGGCAACTGGAAGCCCGGATCGGCCTGCCCCGGCGGCGGGGCCATGGTCGCGGGCAACATCACCAGGCGGATGGCCTGCGTCCGCGACCAGATCAAGACCCAGTTCGGCGTTCCCCGCGGGATCGGCTGCTACCGCAAGGAGGGCGGCATCCCCGGCGGCGGCGAACACCCCCTCGGCCGCGCCTGCGACTTCATGATCAGCTCGGGGGCGCCGGACTCCGGCGAGGTCAAGCTCGGCTACGACATCGCCAACTGGGCCAAGGCCAACGCCGAACGCCTCGGCATCGACTACATCATCTACCGCCAGCACATCTGGAACCCGACCCGGGCCGCCGAGGGATGGCGGCAGATGGAGGACCGCGGCGGCCTGACGGCCAACCACTTCGACCACGTCCACATCTCCGTGCTGGGTGACCAGCGTGCCGCCTGACCGGCGGGCGGCCTGACCGCGCCGCACCACGAACCCGCCCACCACCTTCCAGGAGGAGCCCATGGCCGCCCCCGGCCGCCCGCCGCGCCTCGTGTTCCTCGTCGCGCTCACGTGCGCCGTCGCCTCCTGCGGGTCTCCCCGGACCACACCGGACACCAAGGCCGCGCCCTCCGCCGCGATCTCCTCACCGGCACCCGCGTCCGCGTCCCCGTCGCCGCCCGGCGGCCTGCCCGACCTCACCCGGCTCGACCAGCACGACGCCACCGCGGTCTCCAAGGCGGCGCTCACCCTGATGTGGATCGTCGACTCCACCACCGATCACAGCCAGCGCGACGCCTACCAGCGGGCGGCCCCCCTTCTGGACGAGGCCTACAAGGCGTCGGTCGCCGCTCAGCCCGGCGGCCTCGTTCCCGGGCAGTGGACCGAGCACCGCGCCTACGCCAAGGTCCGCCTCACCCCGCAACGCCCCCAGGGCGACGTCCCCACCGACACGCCCACGCTGGCTCACCGGGGCTGGGCGATCACCGTCATCCCCACCGGCCGGGACAAGTGGAAGGGCGCCCCGGTCCACGCGACCGCGTTCGTCACTCTCAAGCGCAAGGACCCGGGCGCCCCGTGGCGCGTGTCGGCGGTCGGAACCGCGTGAAGCGGCCACCTGATCGCCTCGGAAGCGGCATGACCAGCGTGAACGCAGGGCTCGTCCCGCACATCGGGACATCACGATCGAGGAGGAGGCTCCATGGCCGGTAACGACGACGACGACGTTTACGTGGTCTTCATAGGTATTGGCCTGGTGACCGCCCTGCTGGGCGGGGCGAGCAGTTTCCTGACATGGCTGGCGGGCCAGTTGTCCGGCGTCCTCTCGGGCGGCGGATGGCCGGACTCCAGCCCGACGGACTGCCTGCACATCACCTGGAACCTCCTGCGCCATCCCACCGATCCGCGCGGTGCGTGGCCGCCCGTGGCCGCGGCGGCCCTGGGGTCGGCCCCCATCTTCTTCGCCCTGCTCGCGGTGCTGCTCACGTCGACGGCCGTGGGCGCCTACATCCTGATCCGGCTCCTGATGAACTGGCGCCGCCACCGGACGTTCCGCCGGCTGCGGCTGGGATTCGCCTCCGGCTGGGAGGTCCGCCAGCTGCTGAGCGCCCGGACCGTCCAGAGCAAGGCCGCGCAGGTCCGGCCGTCCACGCAGAACGTCCCCGCGCGCTCGGTGAGGCCCGAGGATGTCGGGTTCTACATCGGGAGGGACATCAGGTCCCGGCGCAAGCTGTACGCCTCGCTGGAGGACACCGCGGTCATCCTCGCGGCGCCGCGGCAGGGCAAGGACGTCCACTTCGTCACGCCGTTCACCATCGACGCGCCCGGCCCCTGCATCGTCACGTCCAGCCGGCGGGAGACGTTCATCAACACCGCCATGGTGCGGGCGCAGTTCGGCGAGGTCTACGTCTTCGACCCGTACAACTGGACCGGCTGGCCCAACCGGATGCGCTGGTCGCCGCTGCAGGGCTGCGAGGACCCGAACGCGGCCGCGGTCCGGTCGGGGACGCTCGTGCAGTCGAGCGGTTTCGATCTCGGGCACGAGGGTGGCCATCTGCTCAGCGGCATCGTCACCATCATCCGCTGCCTGCTGCACGCCGGCGCGATCGGCAGGCTCAACTTCCGCGAGGTGATGCGCTGGGTCTACGAGGCCAACGGAGAGGAGGCACTGGAGATCCTGCGCCAGGGCGAGCGCGAGGGACGGGTCGGTGCCGGATACTCGGGGACGCTCGAGTTCAACATGCGGAACCAGGACCTGTGGGCCGGAGTCATCCAGGTCATGTCGTGCTTCTCGCAACCCGAGGTGCTGGCGGACTGCACGCCGGATCCCGGCGAGGAGTTCGACTTCAAGAAGTTCCTCCAGGGCCGGAACACCCTGTACTTCGTCGCCAAGAAGCAGAGCGACTGGGGTGGCATCGCCCCCATCGTCACGACCATCATCGAGCAGTACTTCCGCAGCGCGCGCGGTACGGCGATGAAGAACCCGAGCGGCCGCCTCGACCCGCCGCTGACGTTCGAACTGAACCAGGTGGCCGATATCTGCCCCCTCGGCGGCCTGTCCACCTACATGGGCGAGTCCGGCGGCTACTCCATCAGCGTGCACGTCTACCTGACGTCGCTGGCGGAGGCTCGCAAGGTGTGGGGCTCGGACGGTGCCGCGTCCATCTGGGACAACGCCACGGTCAAGATCATCTCGGGTGGCTCCGGCACGGCCAAGGACCTCTCCGACCTCTCCGACCTCGTGGGCAAGCACGACGGGAAGCAGATCCTCAGCCCCGAGGAGCTGCGGACCATGCCGTTCGGCCGCGCCGCCGTCGTCGCCGGCACCGCCCGTCCCGTCGAGATGTGGCTCACCCCCTGGTGGAAGCGCAAGGACCGCGAGGTCATCGCGCGGGGCAAGGCGGCGGCCGAGGCGCTGATCCAGAAGATGCACGCGGGCGCGCCCGCCGCGCCCGCCGCGCCCGCCGCGCCCGCCGCGCCCGCCGCGACCCACGACCCGGGCGTGGCGGGCGACGACGACAGCGACGCATCGGCCGTCGTCTGGTGAGAGGGCGGAGCGGTCGGCGGACCGGGGGCCCGCCGGGTTGCGCGATGACGGCGCGCACGGACGTCTAGAAGAAATGGGGCACTAAGATCGACGGGTCAGCGAGGAGGGTCTCTGTGCCGACGTCCGACCATCCCGGCCGGTGCCCGCGATGATGGTCACCACGCCGAACGTCATCGTGGCGGGGCACCCGGACCTCGCGCGCAGGCTGCGCGGCACCGGGCGCTTCCCCGCCGTGTTCGACGCCGCCTCCGCCAGCGGGCTCCGGGACCTGTCCAAGAGCGGCGAGGTCCGCGCCCCGGCGGCGTTCCTGTTCGCTCCCGACTTCGACGAGGACCTTCCCGGCGCCGGCGTCCCCTTCCTGGCCGACAGGCTGGCGGCGAGCGGCCACACCGTGGTCGTCCACGGCTTCTTCACCGAGCGCGGCGACGTCTTCGCCCCGGAAGTGATCGCGACGGCCAAGCCGCTGACGCTGAAGGAGCTGCTGGAGCTGCTCGGCGCCGCCCGGCCCGAGTCGCCGCCGGCCTCCGCCGGGACGACGTTCACCTGGCCGTCCGACGGTCCCCCGCCCGAGCTGCGGGTCAGCGCCGCCGAAGCTCCCGCCGGCATCGGTGCCGGTGCCGCCGGTGCCCGCGCCAATGACTCGTCGAGCCTGATCCCCGGGTACGGCGGGCTGTCGATGCTCCATCGCGGCACCGGCTCGGTGACCTATCGCGCGGTGCGGGAGGACTCCGGCGCCGTGGCCGCCGTCAGGGTGCGCCTCGACGGTTCCGAGACCCCGCTGGACGAACTGGCGGCCCTCGAACGCGCCTCCCGCAGCGATCACCTGGTGAGCGTGCTGGAGAGCGGCCGCGCCACGACAGGGCAGCTGTACACGGCGGCCGTGTACTGCCCCGGCGGCGCGCCCGCGCCGGAGCCCATGCCGGTCGGCGACGCGGTCCGATACGCGATCTCGACGGGATGGGCTCTGCAGGCGCTGCACGACGAAGGGCTGGTCCACGGCGACGTCCGTCCGGGCCGGATCCTGCGCGGTGAGGCGGGACCGCTGCTCACCGGCGCGGCCACCGCACGGGGACTGGCCGCGCACGCCGCGCCTGGCGTCCTGGAGCCGGTCGCCAGGGAACGCGTCAACCCCGCGTTCGCTCCTCCGGAGGCGCTGCGGCAGGAGCCGCAGACCGCGCAGTCCGACGTGTACGGGCTCGGGGCCACCCTGTGGGGCCTGCTCGCAGGGCGCGCCCCCTTCGCCGCCGACGGGCAGCGCGCCCCGGACGGAGCGGTTCCCCGGGTGCCGCGCGACGACGTGCCGGAGTGGCTCGCGAACGCTCTCGGAACGGCGCTGGCGAACGAGCCGGCCGACCGGTACCCCACGAGCCGGGCGTTCGCCGAGGCGCTGGAGGAGGGCCTCCGCGCCGCCCCTCCGCAGGACGGCCGAGTGGCGGGCGCACCGTCGGCGCCGTGGGACACGTCGGCGCCGGAACCCGATCCGGCACCGGTCGCCGCCTCGGAACAGCCGGCGACCATCGTGGACCAGGAGGTGCACTTCGCGGAACCTCCGGCACCGGCCGCGACCCACCAGGCGCCCTACGCGAACCAGCAGGCCCCCTACGCGCAGCCCCAGGCGCCCTTCGGGGCGCCCCAAGCGCCTTACGCGGAGCCCCAGGCCCCCTTCGGGGCGCCCCAGATCCCCTTCGGGGAGCCCCAGGCGCCGTTCACGAACCAGCAGGCGCCCTTCGGGGAAGGGCATGCGCAGCCCTCGTACCAGCACGTGCCCTTCGAGGAGCCGCAGGCACCGCTCACGGATTTCGCGGACCAGCCCCTGCACTTCGCGGAACCGCAGGGACCGTTCACCCAGCAGGAGGCGGCGCCCGCGAGGTCCAACCGGCCCCGGATCGTGCTGCTGGCCCTGGTGGGGCTCGTACTCGCCGCGATCGTGTTCAGCGCGGTCTCCCTCTTGACGGGCTCAGGGTCGGCCGAGCGGCGCGGTGCGGACTCTCCTCCGGCGTCGAACCCGGCCTCGTCGGCTCCCGCTTCGCCCGCTCCCGCCTCGTCCGCTCCCGGCTCGGGCTCGCCGGCGCCCACGTCCAGCCCGACGGCGGTGCGGCCGGAGACCAGGTACAGCCCGAGCCAGGTGCGGATCGTCGACAGCCGGGTCTCGATCGAGATCAGCTGGAAGGACGCCACCGGGGGCAAGGCCGCGTACTACGTGGTCGGCGGCCCCGTGGGGCGCACACCGTCCACCATGGCGAACGTGCCGGCGGGGACGGCGAAGGCCACGATCCTCGCCCTGAACCCGGGCGTGGACTACTGCCTGACCGTCGTCGCCGTGCTCGACGTCGACCGGGTCGCCTACGCCAAGCCCATCTGCACTCACCGAGGCAAGCGGGCGGGCTGAGCCGCCCACAGCGGCGCGCGCGGGTCCCACCACCACAGCAGGCGGCGCGGGAGCGGCCGGGAGCGGCGCAGCGCGACGGTCGCGAAACGGACCTCCGCGACCGTGAACGCGGCGTCCTCCGGGGTGACCGAGCCTCCGTAGCGGGCGGCGTTCATCAGCCCGCCCACCCTGCGCAGCCGTTCGGGATCAACGCGCGGCAGTTCCCTCGCGAGCCGCTCCGCCATCTCGACGGGGGTGGCGGACGCGGGAACGGGCAGGCCCGCGACGCGCGTCGCCACCAGCAGCTCGATCCAGGCCCTCCGGATCCGGTCGGGGGCGGTGCCCCTGCGCAGCCGGCGGAACCGGATCGCGCCCAGCATCGGGGTCCCGAGCAGGAAGGCCAGCAGGACCAGCGCCGGGAGGACGAGCAGGATCTCCTCGTGGGAGCCCGAACCGGGGCGGCCACCGCCGCCCGTGCTGCCCCGGCCGCCGAGGTCTTGGGCGTCGGGACCGTCAGACTGCGAACCGTCTTCTTCGGTCTGCGCCCCCGAGGGCGTCGGCGCGGACACCGGCGTGCGCTCCCGCGGGTTCGGGTCGTAGGGCACCCAGCCCAGGTCACGGAAGTAGATCTCGCCCCAGGCGACCGCGTCGCCGGTACGGACCACGCGGTCGCGGTCGCCGATCCCCGGCCCGAACCCGACCGCCACCCGGCTCGGCAGCCCGGCCGCCCTCGCCAGCACCGCGAACGCGCTGGCGAACTGCTCCGACGTCGCGCCTCCGCCCTTGCGCCCCGGGGCGACGAGCAGTTTCGCGAGTTCGGCGTAGCCGTGACCGCCCGGGGCGCCCGGCTTGAAGGTGTAGGACTTGCGCAGGTACTCGGCGAGGCGGGACGCGCGCTGGTGCGCGGTGCCGTCCCCGGCGGCCCTCGCGGCGATCTCCGCGAGCTTCGGCGGCGCACCGGGCGGCAACCGGAGGTAGCGCTGGTCCTCCTCGCCGGAGGCCGTCACGGCTTTGGCGGTCCGTGCTCCGCTCCACTCCGGGACGTCCCCCGTCGCCGAGTACGTCCGCCCGGCCACCGGGCCGTCCGAGGACAGGAGCGTGCCGGAGTCCTCGTCCTGCTCGACCGCGAGGCCGTCCACGCGGACGGGGGCCCCGGGAACCGGCACCCAGCCGCCCGGCAGCTTGCCGACCGAGACGCGCACCGTCGTCCGCACCGGGCTCGGAGGCGTCTCGGCGGGGGGCAGCAGGTTCGCCCCGCCGGGAAGGTAGGTGCTGTCGGGCAGCCAGGTGGGCCCGGTGAACTCGGAGAGCACGGCCCACCGCAGCTCCGTCTTCGGACCCGACACGTTCATCAGCGGAAGGCCGGGATCGGCGGACCATGCCGACAGGTAGGACAGGGGGTTGCGTTCCTGGGTCGGTGCCGCGGGGGCCTCGGCGGCCCTGCGGGGATCGGCCGCCTTCACCGGCCAGTCCGTCAGCACGCCGGACGCGCCGACCACGGCGACGGCGCCGGGCAGGGCCACGGCGCAGGCCACCGCCGCGACCGCCGCACCGGTGCGCGGGCGCGGGCGGCTCCGGGCGGGCGCGGCTCCCGTGCCCGCCAGGTCCGGTACGCGCACGGTGAACCCGGCGCTCGCGGTGTCCGGGCGGGGACGCGGTGCGGCGACCAGCAGCGCGGCGGCGCCGGCGGCGACCAGGGCGGCCGACCAGTAGCCGGGCCCGGCCGCCTGCGGGTTCAGCGCCGCGGCCCCGCAGAGGAGCAGTACGCCCGGCAGCAGCGCGGGCAGGACGCGGCCGTCACGGCACAGCACCGTCGCGATCGCCGCGGCGAGCCAGACCGCCGCCACCGGGAACGCCAGCAGGTCCACGGTCACCGGAGCCTGCGGCGCGGTCGTCAGGATGCGGGCGCCGGAGTGCAGCACCGCGTCCACGGCGGCCGGCACCGGCCCCTTGACGGGCCCGGGAGCCCAGGCGGCGAGCGCGACCAGCCACAGCGCGGCCACGGGCAGGCCCGCCGGGATCGCGGCGGGCCCGCCCCCGCGCAGCATCCGGTACGCCGCCGACGTCACCCCGGCGGCGAGGGCCGCGGTGACCGCCAGCACGACGAACACGGGAAGGGGCCGGTCGTATCCTGCCGACAGCAGCGGCGCCGGTGCGGCCGCTGCCAGCGCCACGGCGGCGGACGACAGCGCGGTCCGGATCCGGGTCACCGCGCCCACCACCTGCTCTCGCTCCACCGCTCGGCGAACCCGGCCGCGTCGGCCGCGCGCAGGAGCCGCACCCCGGCGGGCGGCGCGAGGCCCCCGCCGCCGTCGTCGCCGGGGCCGATCAGGCCGACGAGCGAGACGGTGTGCCGCGCCGCGAGCGGTCGCATTGCCGCGGCGACGTCCTCGTCCGCCGCCGTCGTGGACAGCAGCACGATCGCGCGTCCCGTCGGGGCGGAGCGCAGCCCGGCGCAGGCGGCCGGGAAGTCCGCGCCGGGGCGGGCCGCCGCCTCGGCGAGCACGTCCAGGTGCGCGGTGACGCCCGCCGCCGCGGCCGAACGCGCGCCGCCGGCCGTTCGCAACTCGACCGGGACGTCCGGGCCGGACCGCACGATCGACGCGGCGGCCTCCACGAGGACGTCCAGCTCGTCCGGGCCGTACCGGTCGTCGACCAGCACGGTCATGCCCGTGCCGGCGGAGTCGGCGTGCTCGCGGACCATCAGGCGCCCGCGGCGCGCCGACGTCCGCCAGTGGATCTGGCGCACGTCGTCGCCGGGCGCGTGCTCGCGCAGGCCCGCGAAGGCCCCCTCGGAGGCCCGGACCGACGCCGAGGAGGTGTCCCGGCCGCCGCCGCCCGCCGCGGGCACGGGGACGAGGTGGTGGTGGCGCGGATGCACCAGCACCCGGACGGGCACGTCGTCGGCCGCCCGGACGGCGCGGGCGAGCCCCAGCGGGTCGGTGCGGACCAGATGGAGCGGCCCCGCCTCCACCACACCGCGCCGCTGCGGGGTCAGCTCGTAGCGGATCACGGGGCGGGCGGGGCCCAGAGGCAGGACGACCGGCTCTCCGGTCCCGGTGACGTGCTCGGCGACGGCGGCGCTCCGGGCGCCACCGTCCGCGGCGACCTCCAGGACGACGGTCACGGACTCTCCGGCGCGGACCCGCGACGCGGTGAGCCGGCGGCCGACCCGGGCGGCCGGGAGCCGGCCGGCGAGGCCCATGGCCAGCGCGACGGCCGGGAAGGCGAGCGCCCCCAGCACGCCCGGCGCGAGGTAGCCGAGACCGAGGCCCCCGCCGCACAGGACGGCTCCGGAAACGAGCAGCGCCCAGCCGCGGACGGTGGGGCGGGGGGTGCCGCCGGCCACGGTCTAGCCGTTCCCCTGCGGTGCCGGGACGGGGACTTCGGCCAGGACGCCGTCCAGCAGCTCGGCGGTCTCCGCCGAGCCCGCGGCGCCCGAGAGCGGCACCAGCCGGTGGGCCCACACCGGCCGCGCCAGGGCCTTGACGTCGTCCGGGGTGACGTACCCGCGCCCGTCGGCGAGCGCGTAGATCCGCGCCGTCCGGCACAGCGCGATGGAGCCCCGGAGGGAGACGCCGGCCCGCAGCCGCGGATCCCGCCGCGTGCGCTGCGCCAGCCGCAGGACGTACTGGTTCACGGACTCGGCGACCGCGACCCGCTCGGCGGCCGCGCCGAGCCGCGCCATCTCCTCGCCGATCAGCACCGGGGCCAGGTCCTCGGGTTCGGTCAGGGACGAGCCGCGCAGCAGCGACAGCTCCGCCTCCTCGCCCGGGTAGCCCAGCGACAGCCGCATCAGGAAGCGGTCGAGCTGCGCCTCGGGCAGCGGGAACGTTCCCTCCAGGTCGATGGGGTTCTGCGTGGCCACCACCAGGAACGGGCGCGGCACCGGGTGCGCCTTCCCGTCCACGGTGATCCGCCCTTCCTGCATCACTTCCAGCAGCGCCGACTGCGTCTTCGGCGAGGTCCGGTTGATCTCGTCCACGATGACGACGTTGGCGAACACCGGGCCCGGGTGGAACTCGAACTCGCGGCTGCGCTCATTGAAGATCGTCACACCGGTGACGTCGGAGGGCAGCAGGTCGGGAGTGCACTGCACGCGGCCGATCTTCCCGCCGGTCACCGCCGCCAGAGCGCGTGCCAGGGTCGTCTTGCCCATGCCGGGCAGGTCCTCCAGCAGGACGTGCCCGCCCGCGGCGAACGCGGTGAGGATCAGCCGCACCGTGGCGGGATCGCAGCGTGCCGCCGCCTGGATGCCGGCGGCCATCCGCTCGAAGGCGGCGGCGGCCAGCAGCGCCTCCTCGTCGGGCAGCGCCGGCATCGCGGTCGTGGTGCTCACTCGTAACCCTTCTTAGCCGCAGTTGCCCCAGCCGGACGAGGCGCTGGCGCCGGAGGCGCCGCCCGAGTACCGGACGCAGTCGCCCGGCGCCAGGACGAAGACCGGTCCGGCGTAGTACTTGAACGTGCCGTTGTCGGAGGCGACCTTGCCGCCCTTCTGGCTCTGGAGGCGGATCCAGGCGTTGGTCCCCTTGCCGATGTCCGTGGTCTTCATCGTGACCGCGCAGTTCTTCTTGGTGGACGCGCTGTAGAGCTGGTAGATCCGTCCGCCCGGGAACGACGACGACCGCTGGACCTGGTAGTTGCCGCCCGCGGTCGCGTTGCAGACCTGCGCCGGCGTGTACGGGTTGCGGGTCTGGGTTGGCTTGGGCTTCGGCTTGGTCGGGGTGGGCTTGGGCTTGGTGGGGGTCGGGGTCGGCTTGGGCGTGGTCGGCTTGGGCGTGGTCGGCCTGGGCGTGGTCGGCCTGGGTGTGGTCGGCCTGCTCGTGGGCGACGTGGTCCGGGTCGGGGTCGTGGTCCTGGGAGGCGACTGCGTCGTGGGCGCCGTCGTGGGCGTCCGTGAGGGCGTCCGGGGCGACGGGGTGCGCGGGCCGGGCGTCGCCGGGGGCCGGGGCGCTTCCGTGCGGCCGGGCGGGGGCGCTTCGGGCGTGGTGGGCACGGGCGCCTCGGGACGCTCGGGAGGAATGATCGGGTCGAACGGGTCCGGGAAGACCGGATCGGCCGGCGGCGCCGGGATCAGGGGCGGGCTGCTCGCCTCGCCGCCGGGCTTGCCCGGGCGTTCTCCGCCCCGCCCCGGCCCGCCCGGGAACTTGCCGACCTTGCGGGCCACACCGTCGCCGCCGACGACCAGGGCGTCCGTGCTGCCCGGCGAGTTGACGAACAGGTTGCCCTCGCGGACCTGGAGCTCCATGTCGCCGCGCCCGGCCGGCATGGACAGCATGCCGGTCTGCCGCCCCGCCGGCTCGAAGACCCGGACCTGGCCGGTCTCCCGCACGGGCAGGTACACCTTGCCGGCGAACGGCACGGCGGGCTCCTGGACGGGGTCGGTCAGCGGGAACGACCGGACCGGGCCGCCCTTGCGCACGTCGCCGAGCGTGACCACCGAGCCGGCGCCGGGCACGGTGACCGCGGCGAGCGCGCCGTGGGTGCGCTCCGGCACCATCGCGCCGGCGAGCGGCACCGGCGCGGTGACCCGGCGGGTGCCGTCGCCCGTCGCGACCACCAGGTCCCGCCCGCCTCGGTCGACCACGAGGGCGCCCTGGTCCAGCACGGTCATCGTCAGATCGTGGTCGGGCGGCGCGGCCTCGGCCGTGCGGACGACGGAGGCTCCCTGGGGGGAGACCTTCAGGGCGATGACGGTGCCCTGCCGGGGCACGGCCACCCACAGCAGGCCGGCGTCGTCGAACTCGCCGCCGACCAGCGGGCCGGGAAGCTGCAGGACCGGGCCCACGGGACGCAGCGTGGCCGGGTCCAGCGCGCGCACGGCCCCGGTGGTGCGCTCGACCAGCGCGGCTCCGTCGGAGCCCATCGCCAGGTGCGGATCGCCGCGGGTGCCGATGTCCAGGCGTCCCGAGAAGCCCAGGCCGTTGAGGTCGAGCGACGACACGCGGCCGGTGTCCAGGTCGTGGATGAGCAGGAACCTGTCGTTCTGGGTGACCTGCACCCGGTGGCCGCGGGAGTCGGTCACCGCGCGGCGCTGGTCCACCTTGCCGCTGTCGGGGTTGACCCGGTCGACCTCTCCCGCCGACCGGCTCCACAGCCAGGCGCTGCCGTCGGCGGCCGCGACGGCGAGGCCGACCCGGCCCCCGCCCATCAGCGTGGCCAGCAGCAGGACGGTGGCCAGGACGGCCGCGGCCCACCAGCCGCTTCGCGCGCGAATCATCTCGGCGCCCTTCTTCCCCGGCTTCACGACCGCTCCTTCGTCCCGTGGGCTTCGCGGTGCGGGCCAGGCCCGCGCATGTCGACGGCCATCGGCGCAGGCCTTCTCCACGGCACAGAGGTTCTCGCCGGACCGGCCGGGGGGCGGCCGGGTGTCGACGGCGTCGCCGACGCCATGGAACTGGGCACTGCATCGCCTCCGCCGCATCGGAGATCGGATCGCGGATCCATCCGCGGTGCGTCCGCGCTGGCCTGCGCCGCGTCCGACCGCGCTAAAGATCACCGTCCGGAGTCCGGGCGATCTTACAACCGCCGGAACCGTCGCACCATGGCAAGGTCCGCCGAGGAACCCCCGCGCAGCGCCCCGGAGGCCGGAGCCGGGACGCGCGCCGGAACGTCGCGCGGAGGAGAGGGAGGCGTTTCCGCTGCTGGAAGCCCATGCGCGGGCCGGTTACACTGCCAACTGACTACAGAGAGTAGTCAGTTGGATACAAAAAGAACACGGGAGGCAGATCGCAGATGCCGTCGATCCGAATGACCCCAGCCGTCCTGGTCCTGGCCGCGGGGGCCGCGCTCGTCCAGGCCCCGTCCGCCGCCTCGGCGAGCACGCCGAGCGCCCCGGCCGCCCCGGTGGCCCTTCGCTCCTGGACCGACTGCCCGCAAGGCCGGATGTGCATCTGGCGCCTCCCCAACGCCCGCGGCTCGCGCGGCTCCTACGCCAAGGTCGCGCGCGACCTCAGCGAACTCGGCGGCGGCCTCAACGACCACGCCATGTCCTTCTGGAACCGCACCGGCAAGACCTGGTGCATGTACTCCGAGGCCCGTTTCAAGGGCGACACCCGCAAGTACCCCCGCGAGCCGCTCGTGGGCGCCAAGGGCAACACGGGCCAGTTCGGCTACACGGTCAGCTCGCTGCGCCCCGCCTTCCTCGGCCGCTGCTGACCCCGCCGGTCCCGGCGGGTCAGGTGGGCGGGGCGACGCGCTTGGCGTACGAGGTGATCGGGGCGGTCTCCACCCGCTCGACGCCGTCCAGCGATCCGAGCCGGTCGCTGAGGTAGGTGTAGAGGGCGTCCTCGTCCCGGCAGACGGCGATCACCAGGAGATTGTGCGGCCCGGTGACGGCCCCGACGAAGGCCGCCTGGGGGTCGGCGGCCAGGGCCCGGGCGGTGGAGACGAGCCGGGACGGAGCGACGGCCAGCCAGATCAGGCACTGGGCCGGGAAGCCCAGCAGTACGGGATCGACCTCGACGTCGAAGCGGAGCGCGCCGGAGCGGCGCAGTTCCCCCAGGCGCCGCCGGACCGCCGACTCCGACCAGCCGACGCGGCCGGCCAGCCTCGGATAGGCGGCCCGGCCGTCGGCGGCAAGGACGGGGAGCAGCCGGCGGTCGAGATCGTTCAGGGCGATCGGGGTCGCGGCGCCGCCGGGCGCCGGCCGGAGCGCGGCGACCTGCTCGCCGGTGAGCGCCGACGTCCGGCCGGGCCAGCGGTGCTCCATCAGGTGGCGCAGCAGCCGGTGCGCCTCCACGCCGAGGATGCGCGGGTGGCGGGCCAGCCCCGCCAGCGGGGCGGCGCGCCCGGCGGGAGCGCGGACGATGAAGACGATCTCGGTGCCGCTCGACAGCACGGTCACCCAGGCGGTGTCGGGGCGCCGCGCCAGCTCCCGGGCCAGATCGGCGGCGGCGGGGGGCGGCACGCGGAGCCGGACGAGCCACTCGGCGTGGCCGGAGCCGCGGCTGTCGAGGACGGCCGTGACCCGGGCGGCGCCGGTGGCGCGCAAACGCGCGAAGCGGCGGGCGGCCGTGCGGTCGGAGACGCCGAGGACCTCGGCGATCCTGCTGAACGGGGCGCGCCCGTCGAGATGGAGCGCATGCAGCAGCCGCAGGTCGAGCTCCCCGAGCGTGGCCGAATCCACCAGAAGATCGTACGTCGGTGTCGGATCGCGGCGTCCGGAGCGCTCTTCGGTGACGCGGCGCCGACGGGTGCCGCAGCATCGGCGCCATGACCCACGGCATCCATGGTCTCCACCACACCGGCATCGTCGTCCGCGATCTCGACAGGCTGGAGCGCACCTACATCTCGCTCGGCTTCACGCTGAGCCCCCGTTCCCGCCACCTGCTGAACGAGCGGCCCGGGGAGCCGCCCGTCCCCGGCTGCACGGCCAACCGGTGCGCCCTGTTCGGCGGGGCCTACATCGAACTGCTGGGCATCGTGGACGAGTCCGCGCCCGACCCCTGGCACACCAAGGCGATGGTCGACCGGCACGAGGGGTTCCGGCTGCTGAACTTCGACACCGATGACGCCGAGACCGCGGACCGGCGGCTGACCCGTGCCGGCCTGCGCACCTCCGGCGTCCTGGACCTGGAACGCGACGTCGACACCGAGGACGGGACGCGCACCATGCGCGCCCGCGCCGTGCACCTCGACCCGCGCTCGACGCCCGAGGGATACGTCGGAATCGCCCAGCACCTCACCCGCGAGTACGTGCACCAGCCGCGCTACCTGCGCCACCCGAACGGCGCACGGGCCCTGGAGGCGGTGCTGATCGTGGTCGGCGACGCCGACTTCGACGCGGTCGTGTCCCGGTACGCCGGCATTGTGCAGGCCTCGCCGGATCGGCGGGGCCACCTCACGGTGGTGGAGCTGAAGGAGGGCCGCCTCGAGTTCGTCCGCGCCTCGGACGCGGAGCGGGCACTGCCAGGCGAGCCCGTACCGGCCGCGTCCTACCCGGCCGCCATGACCATCGCGGTCGACGACGTCGCCGCCGCGCGCACGCTCGTCGAGAACGGCGGAACCCCCACCCGCACGGTCGACGGCGGATTCTTCGTCTCCGCCCGCGACGCCGGGGGCGCCGGCCTGCCCCTCACCGCCCGGTGATCCGGCTCGTGGCCTCCGGGTGTTCATGACGCCATCACGCCACGTCAACCACGGGTGCCGGGCCCCGGTCTAGCGTCGCGGGAGTTGATCGAAACGACGGAGGTCTCGATGTCCGTGCGCCTTGTCCTGACGGGTCTGGCTCTCGCGTCCACGGTCGCCGCGCCGGTGTCCGCCCGCGCGGCGACCGCCGGCGGTCCCGGCGTCCCGCCCCAGAAGACCCACTTCGACCTCCAGGCCCACCGCGGCGGCATCGGCATGACGACCGAGGAGTCGCTGGAAGGCTTCGGCAAGGCGATGCGCCTGGGCGTCAGCACCCTGGAGCTGGACACGCACGTCACCAAGGACGCGAAGGTCGTCGTCAACCACGACCGGCAGATCAGCGCCCAGAAATGCCGCGACACCGCGCCGGCCACGCCCGGCGACCCGATGTACCCCTACGTCGGCAAGTACATCAAGGACCTGACCCTGGCCCAGATCAAGACCATGGACTGCGGGTACCGGCAACTGCCCGGCTTCCCCGAGCAGGAGGTCGTCCGCGGTTTCCGGATGGTCGAGCTCAGGGACGTGCTGGACCTGGTCAAGCGCTACCGCGCCAAGCAGGTCAAGCTCAACATCGAGACCAAGGTCGAGGCGGGCGCGCCGGAGCAGACCGCGCCGCGCGAGGTGTTCGTCCGCCGGGTCTTCGAGGAGATCCGCGCGTCGGGGATCGAACGGCAGGTCACCGTCCAGTCCTTCGACTGGGGCGCGCTGGAGCGGATGCACCGGCTCGCGCCGGGGTGGCCGCTGGTCGCGCTGACGAACTACGACTTCCTCCAGGTCGACCGGCCCGGCGCCTCCCCCTGGCTGGGCGGCCTCGACGTCGACGACTACGGAGGCGACTTCGTGAGGGCGGCCGCCGCCGTCCCGGGCGTCACCGCCCTGTCGCCCAACTACGGCTTTCCGCAGAGCGGCAAGGTCGGCGACCCCGGTTTCCACTTCTACCCGGACCGGTCGATGGTGTCGCGGGCGCACGCCCGGGGCCTGAAGGTCGTCCCCTGGACGTGCGACGACCCCGCCACCGTCGAGGCCCTCATGGACATGGGCGTCGACGGCGTCATCACCAACCACCCCGACCGCGTCCGCCAGATCATGGCCGACCGCGGCATGCGGCTGCCCAAGGCGTATCAGCCGCGCTGACCGGTGCCCGCATCGCTCCAGACCGCCTTGGCGCCGCTGTGCCCGATCCGGACCACCTGGACGCCGGTGACGGCAGACGCGCCCACCGTGAGGACCATGGCCACCGGCATCACCACTCTGGTCCAACTCGGCGGCCCATCCGTCTTCCGCCGGACGTAGAAGTCGACGGCGACGATGATTGCGAGGACCACCCAGAGCGCGGCCATCAGGGGAAGCAGGGTGTCTCCCAGTTCCGCGTGCTCCTCCACCAGGGAAGACCGGCTGACTTGTTCTTCCAGATGTTCGCCGCTTTCGGTGGCCAGAGGAATCGTTATGAGGGCGATGGTGGCCACGCCGAGAACCCATGGGGCCAGCAGCCGCCGCGCCCTGGGCCAAACGGCCACCACCAGGGCGGCCAACACGGTCAGCGGCACCAGAAAGACCACAAGATGGACGATGAGCGGGTGGACGGGCAGGCCCCAGAGGGTGTCCGGCATGGTCGGCCTTTCTGAAGACTGTCGATCGGGCGACCGTATCCGAGGGCCTTCGATCTCAACTACCTTCCCCAAGGCTTTCAGAAGGTTTTCATAGGGACCGTTCCCGCCCCTTTCCCGAAGCCCGGGATATCGCTTGGGACGAACCGGCATTCACCCTTGAAAGCAAAGGTGGGCCGCCGGATCGCGAGCGACTTCGCCGGGCGTACGGCTCGCGCGGCGCACGACGCCCGCCGGTGGCGCTGACCGGGGCCCGTGTCGCCGCACGACGTCCCGGCGGGCGCGGGAACCGGGATGCGGAAGGGTGCCCGAGGGGTACTGAAACCTGACCTTGGGGGCCAGGCGAGGTACTCACAAAGCGGGCGAGAAGGATCCAATCGGCCATCGAATTGCTTCGTTGTTCCGATATCGACGGGTCGGTACGGCCGGCTTTCTCGCCATTGACCAGCCCGGCACCCCTTGTTATGGTCACTCTGCGTATAGAGACGCACACGCAGAGTTTCATCCGATGTCCGTCCGCGGGCCGTCGAATCGCCTCGAAGAATGGCGCGCCGGCGGCCGAGAACGCAAGGAGGGTGAGCCGTGAGGTCTGGCCCGAAGCCGCCCAGCGACCTGACGAAGCACAAGGGCATCGAGACCGTCCGCCAGATCCAGTTCCTGATGGTCCTGTGCTCGGTGCTGCCGCCGGACGGGAAGGCGCGCGAGATGCTCAGGCTCGCGCTCGACGTCCGGAACGAGGAGTTCCCGGACGGGGTCGAGCCGATTCGCGACCTCCACCCGCAGGCCACCAAGACCTGGCTCGAGTTCTTCTGGACTCGGGTCGGCATTTCCCCCGAGGAAAGGGAGTTGATCGACTGGCAGAACGACAAGCCGAGCATGGACATCGCCGTCGAGGAGCTTCAGGAGGCCGAGCGCCGGCTCGGCATCGGACTGGCGCCTCGAACGGTCGAGTGAACAGCAACGAACCAGGAGGAAGAAATGTCACCCAGCACCATTCTGCGGCACGCCGCCGCTGACGCCGACATCCGCACGGAGCTGCTCGCCGGAGCGGGACGGTTCGGCGTCGCCGCCGCCGCCGTCCCCGCCGCCGTCGCGCAGCCGGACACCGCCTCGCTGGGCTACTGGACCGAGGGCGTCGCCGCCGTCGACGCCTACGCGTGCGCGTCCACGTGCAGCTCGGGGCCGTTCACCTTCGCGTGCGACGGAAGCACCAAGTAACGCCTCCGCGTTAGCGGCCGGCCCTCGCGCCGGGCGCGCGGAGACCGATGGGCCGAAGCCATCGGCCCATCACCCCCGTCCTTCCCCTAGGCGAGACCGTCCCACAGGCGAGGAGCCCGCCCGAGTGAAGCCGACCTTCCCCGTGGACCTCGCGGCCCGGGCCGCGAACCTGTCCGAGCGGATCCAGATCGTGTCCGCCCTCGGTCCGCCGTCCGGCGCGGACCCGCTGGAGGCCTTCGACGCCTGGAGGATCGACCGGCTGGCCGGCAGGCTGGCCGCCAAGTTCGGCGCGGAGACCAGCCCGCGGCCGGAGCGCCACACGGAAGAGTCGCTGCGCGAGATCCTGCGGGCCTATCGCGCGCACGAGCTCGGCCTCACCGACCCCGAAGGCCGGCTGGGCCGGATGCTGACCGACCTCCACCGGGGCTGGCTGCCGGTCTACCGGGCGACGCTGGACGGGTTCGACCCCGGCGACGAGGCGTTCGCCGCGGCGGACTGGCGCGCGGACGACGTCTACCACGGCCGGCTCGCCACCGCCTGCGAGCCCTTTCTGGTGGAGCTCGGCCGCCGGCTGACCGGGGAGATCGGCGCCGGCGCGGCCGCGGTGCGCGTCGACCCCCGGCTGGTGGCCGACTTCCAGGCCTACCTGCTCGACCGGTTCGAGCTGGCGCTGGCCTGGGCGGTGGAGACCGACGCGAAGGTGCACTGCCGGCTGCACGGCATCGACCCGGCGAGCGCCACCCGCGACGACTACCTCGCCTACCTCGACAAGACGTTCGCCGACGCCGCCGCCTACCACCGCTTCTACCTGGAGTTCCCCCTGCTGGGCCGCTGGCTCGCCCAGACGACCGGGCAGCTCGCCGAGCACGGCGCCCAGATGATCGGCAGGATCCGCGACGGCGCCGCCGAACTGTCCGGGGCGCTCTTCGGGCGGCCCATCGTGGCCGTGCGCACCGCGCGGCTCGGCCGCTCCGACCACCACGCCGGGGGCCGCAGCGTCGCGATCGTCGAGGTCGAGCTCGCGGACGGCGCGCACGAGTCCGTGGTCTACAAGCCCCGCGGCCTGGAGGGCGAGGCCGGGTTCCAGGGGCTGCTGGCGCGGCTGCGCGACGACGGCGTCCTCGGCTTCGCCGGACGGGCCGTGCTGCCGAAGGACGGCTACGGCTTCGAGGCGCTGATCCCGCCGGGACGCAACCGGGTCGCCACCCGCGAGGACGCCGAGCGCGTCTACGCCGAACTCGGCGGCTACCTGGCGATCTTCTACGTGCTGGGCGGCGGCGACCTGCACTTCGAGAACGTCCTCGTCGCCGACGGCCACGCCTACATCTGCGACTGCGAGACCGTGCTCGGGGCCCTGCCCAAGGGGTGGCCGCGCCCGTCCGGGACGCTGATGGACTCGGTCTTCAGGACCGGCCTGATCGAGTGGCCGAGGAGCGGCGCGGCGCCCGAGGGCGAGATGCGGATCAGCGGGTACACCGGCGGCGGCGGTTACGAGATGCCGATGCCGGTGCCGCAGGTCGACCGCCTGCAGTCCTTCGCGTCGTCCGTCAGCTACCGCGAAGGGGTGCGCGTCGACCCGGGAGCCTCCAACCGGATCTTCATCGGCGAGGAGCTGACGCACGCGGAGGAGTTCGTCGACGCGATCGGGTCCGGTTTCGACCGGGTCTACGAGTGGTTCCGGAAGCGGCCCGACGAGGCGATCGCCTGCGTCCGCGACCTGTTCGCCGGCGCGGGCGTGCGCTTCGTCAACTGGAGCACCCAGGTCTACTCGCAGCTCCTCGCGGCCGCCCTGCACCCCCGGTGCCTGCTGGAGCCGCTGGAGGCCGACCTGCTGATCGAGACGGTCCGCACCTTCCCCCGCAAGTGGGACCAGGACGCGGCCCTGCCCGACTGGGAGGTCGCGTCGATGTGGCGCCGGGACGTCCCGCTGTTCAGCGTCGAGGCGGGCGGCACCGGGCTCGTCCACGACCACGCGTCCGCGGTCGGGGCGGATCTGGAGACGAGCCCGCTCGACCACGCCGCGTCCCGGATCAGGGGCCTGTCCGCGCGCAACCGCGCCCAGCAGCGCCAGTACATCGCCGCCGGGCTGTCCGGCGGCGACGTCACGAGCGCCGACTTCGCCGAGACGTGCGTCGAGCGGGCGGCCGCCCTCGGGGAGCAGCTCTGCGCGATGCTCCGCGAACCGGACGCGCCCGCCCCCTGGACGTCCTTCGTGATCACCCCCGACGGGCGGGACGAGGTCGACATCGAGGGCGACCTCTACAACGGTTCGGGCGGCATCGCCCTGTTCCTGGCCTACCTCGACGCCCTCGACCCGCGTCCCGAGTTCCGCGCGGCGGCGCGGCGGGCGCTCGACCACGCCGTCGCCACCTGGGAGCGGCAGCGCATCGGGGCCTTCACCGGGCTCGGCGGCATGGTCTACGTCCTCACGCACCTGTACCGCCTGTGGGGCGAGCGCGCCCTGCTCGACCACGCCCTGGAACTGAGCGACGAGCTGGCCGGACGCGTCGACGGGGACCGCCACCTGGACGTCTTCCACGGCGCGGCCGGCCTCATCCCGGTGCTGATCGGCCTGGCCGGCGTCGCGGACGGGCGGGGCCTGGAGCAGGCGCACCGCTGCGCCGCGCATCTGCTGCGCCGCGCGGAGGCCGACGGCGACGCCCTGTCCTGGCCCGGCTCCGACCTCGGCGCCGCCGGGGCGAACCTGACCGGGCTGTCCCACGGCGCCGGCGGCGTCGGATGGGCGCTGATCACGCTGGGCCGTCTCACCGACCGGGCCGACTACGTCTCGGCGGGGCGGCGGGCCTTCGCCTACGAGTCCCTCCACTTCGACCAGAGCGCGCAGGACTGGTACGACCTGCGCGAGTTCCCCGGCGGGATGCTCTGGGAGGGACGCCACTACGCCAATGCCTGGTGCAACGGCGCGGCGGGCATCGGGCTGAGCCGCATCCAGAGCTGGGCGGCGCTCGGCAAGGACGACGACGCGGTGCTGACCGAGGCGAGGAGCGCGCTCACGGCGACGATGCGCAACTTCCCGCGCCTGATGAACGACTCCCTGTGCCACGGCCGGTCCGGCAACGCCGAGCTGTTCCTGCGGTTCGCGCTTCTGGCGGACGAGCCCGCGTTCCGTCTGGAGGCCAACGTCCAGGTGCAGGCGCAGTGGCGCAACCTGGAGGACGCCCCGCCCGCGTCCGCCACGGGGTTCTTCCCTGGGCTGATGCTCGGCATGTCCGGGTTCGGCATGCACTTCCTGCGGCTGGCCCATCCGGAGCGGGTCCCCTCGGCGCTCCTCCTGGACCCTCCGCCCGCGTCGATCTGAGGAGTGATCTCACCCATGTCCGTCGAATCCTGCACGGCCTTCCTGCGGTTCGCCCTCCGCGACACAGGGATCAGGCAGCAGATGAAGGCCATGACCGCGGTCGCGGAAATGGTCCGCCTCGGCCAGACGCACGGCTACCTGTTCGACGCCCGCGACCTCGCGGCGGCGTCGTCGTCGCCGGACTTCTCCGAGGCCGCGCCCAAGACGGCGTCTGGAGCGACGGCGTCCGGCCCGGAGTCCGCGGCGCCCGCCGCGGCCGAACCGACCGCGTTCTACCACTACGAGTACGCCATGGAAGACCTGCCCGGGTTCGACGCCGTCCTCGCCGAACTGCCGGCGCTGAAGATCAAACCGTCCACGGTCGACCTCGCCGAGTTCGACGAGGAGTTCCGCGCGGACGACCTGCGCTCCACGTCGCTTGCCCCGGACGGCGCCGAGTACCAGCGGTGGCGCGCGGCGCTGGACACCTCGCGCCGGCGCGACTTCCACCTCGTCAACCTGGACTCCCACACCGGGCACGAAGACTACGAGGCCTACTACGCGGCCAAGATCAGGCTGGTCGGCGCGCTGGAGAAGGTCTTCGGCGGCGACGTCCGGCTGTCCGGCAACCTGTGGTACCCGCCGTCCAGCTACCGGCTGTGGCACACCAACGAGGACCAGCCGGGCTGGCGCATGTACCTGATCGACTTCGACGGGGAGTTCCCCGACGCCGAGCACACCTCGTTCTTCCGGTACCAGCACCCGGAGACCGGCGAACTGGTCACCCTGCGGGAACGTCCCCGGCTGGCGCGGTTCTTCAAGGTGGAGCAGGACCCGGACCGGCTGTTCTGGCACTGCATCGTCAACCCGACGCCGCGGCACCGGTGGAGCTTCGGCTGCCACGTCCCCGACACCTGGCTCGACGCCATCGCGGGCCGCTCGTGACGGCCCGTCCCGCCACCGCCGCGCCCGGCGCCGCCGCGCCCGCCGCGGCGACGCCCGCGATCAGGGCGGTCGGGCTGCGCAAGCGGTACCCCGGCGTCGAGGCGGTGGCCGGGCTCGACCTGACGATCCCGCCCGGTGAGAGCTTCGGGTTCCTCGGGCCGAACGGGGCGGGCAAGACGACCACGATCGCGATGCTGTGCACGCTGGCGCTGCCCACGTCCGGCCGGATCGAGATCGCCGGCCACGACACGCGCACCGACGCCGCCGCGGCGCGCCGCCGCATCGGGCTGATCTTCCAGGAGTCCACCCTGGACGTCCAGCTGACCGCGGCCGAGAACCTGAGGTTCCACGCCGACCTGTACAACGTCCCGCCCGGCCAGGTGGAGGCGCGCATCGGGGAGACGCTCGCGCTGGTGGGGCTGACCGCCTGCCGCGACCACGTCGTGCACACCTTCTCCGGCGGCATGCGCCGCCGCCTGGAGATCGCCCGCGCGCTGCTGCACCGCCCGCAGATCCTCTTCCTGGACGAGCCGACGATCGGGCTGGACCCGAATGCCCGCGCCCAGGTCTGGCGCCACCTGCGGCACGTGTGCGAGACCGAGTCCGTCACCCTCTTCCTCACCACCCACCACCTCGAAGAGGCCGAGCAGTGCGACCGCATCGCGATCATCGACGCGGGCCGGATCGTCGCGCAGGGCAGCCCCGCCGAGCTGAAGTCGGTGCTCGGCGCCGACCGGGTGGAGCTGCGCACCGGCGACGACGCGGCCGCGGCGCCGCTGATCGCCGAGCGCTTCGGCCTGGACGTGACCCGCGACGGCCGCGGGCTGCGCTTCCAGGTCCCCGACGGGGCGCGGGTGCTGCCGCTCCTGCTCACCGAGCTCGGCGTCCCCGTGTACGAGGCACGGGTCACCCCGCCCAGCCTGGACGACGTCTTCCTGCACCACACCGGGCACCGGATCCGCGACGAGGCCGCACCGGAACCGTCCGCCGCCCCGGTGCGGGTGCCGTCGGCGTCCGAGCCGGGCCGGGGCGGTTTCCGGGCGGAGCTGCGCGCCATGGGGATGGTGTGGCGGCGCGAGATGCTGCACTTCCGGCGCGACCGCGTCGGGGCCGCCATCTCCCTGGTGCAGCCGCTGATCTTCCTGTTCGTCCTCGGCATCGGCCTGTCGAACCTGATGCCCGGCCCGAACGGCGACGCCTACCAGCTCTTCCTCTTCTCGGGCGCGCTGGTGACGGCCGCGCAGGGGCCCGCGCTCGCCACCGGCACCTCGATCATGTGGGACCGGCAGGGCGGCTTCCTGCGCGAGATGCTCGCCGGCCCCGTCAGCCGCGCGTCCCTGCTGATCGGCAAGTGCCTGGGCGGCACCACTGTGGCCAGCTGCCAGGCCGCGGTCCTCCTCGCCACCGCCGCCCCGGTCGGCGTCCCGCTCGACGGCGTCCTGATCGCCCTCCTGCTGGGCGAACTGGTGCTGGTCTCGCTGGGCATGACCGTCCTGAGCGTCCTGCTGTCGACCGTCCTGCGCCGGCCGCAGACCTTCGGCACCGTGCTGACCGTGATCATGGCGCCGATGGTGTTCCTGTCCGGGGCGTTCTTCCCGCTGAGCGCGATGCCCGCCTGGATGAAGGGCCTGGCGCTGGCGAACCCGCTCACCTACGCCGTCGACGTGATGCGCCGCACCATCGCGGCCTACCTGCCCGACGCCCCGCACCACCTGTTCCGACCGCTGGCCCTGGGCTCCTGGAACCCGCCGCTCCCCCTCGAATGCGCCCTGATGGCCGCCCTGACGATCGCGGCCCTGCTCTGCGCCGCCCGCCGCTTCACCCGCCTCCCCTGACGCCCTCTTCGAAGTTCCACCGGGGCCGGTCGCGAGCGCCCCGGTGGAATGACGAGCCCGTGCCGATCTAAGGGAGGTCGTACCTGCCTCGCCTGATCCGCTCGATCAGAAGCCGCCACTCTGCGGGGGCGACCGCGATGAACGGACCGGACGGGTCTTTGCTGTCCCGGATCCCGATCACGTGGCCGGTCGAATCCAGCCGCGCGGTCTCCACGCAGTCGGTGCCGCCCAGCGAGCGGCTGCTCTTGCGCCAGGCCGGCGTTCGAGCGATGTGTCCGACGGTGGTCAGTGGCTCACGCTGTTCCGGCAATAGCATGAAGGCGAGTACCTGCCTTTCTGAACCCGGTGGGTTTCTCGATGAAAGGGGCCGTCGCCTCGCTGCCACGAGACGACGGTCCGGGCGGGGCCTTCTCGCTTCACTTGTGGAAGCGGGAAGGCCGCCGTCTATCTCGGGACCGCCGAACGGTCGGTCATCTCTCGTTCGCGGAAGGGGCGCCGCTCGACCGGACCGCCAGCCGCGCGTGGGCTTTCAGCCATTGGTCGATCTCGTCGTCGCTGCCTCCGGCCCCGGCGATGTAGGCGCAGACCAGGTCGCGACGCGGAAGCTTGCCGCTTTTGGCGATCGTGCAGAAGCTCGCGTACGCGTAAGGGCGCCGCACCGCCGGGTGTTTCGCGCAGACTTTTGCCATCTCGCGGTACGGCCGCTCGCCCTTGAGGACGCGGAACTTCTGCATCAGCGCCACGAACGCGCGGGGATCTCCGGCCGTCCACGGGTCGACCGACACATCCGTGTGATCGTCCTTGTCGTCCGCCGAGGGGGCGGGCGTCTGCGTCACCGGGGCCATGGAGGCGGCGTCCCCTCCGGCGTCCCGGCTCTCGGCGTCTGCGGTCGCGCCTCCGGCAGCGGCGATGCACCCGGGCACGTCCGCGCCGCATCGAACCGGCGTTTCGTGACCCGCGGGCGTCGTGGCGGGGGCCGGGTCGCCCGGCGCCTCGTTTTCCGGGTCGTCCGGGGTTTCCGGAGCGGCCGGGGTGTCATGCCGAGGGGCCTCGTCCGGACGGGTCCACGGTGGTGGGCCGGCCGGCTCGGGGCGGGACGAATCGGCGCGGGATGAAGGGGCCTGCCGGGGAAGCCGGACGGGCGCCCAGTCGTCCAGCGGGTCGGTCCAGGTGGCGGCCCTGGCGGGCGGGACCGTGTGCGGGTCGACGGCCTGGACCTGGTTGAAGAGGTTCTGCGCGACCTCGATATGGGCTGGGAAAGCGCCGCAGGCCACCAGGACGGCTTCCAGCGCCGGCCACTTGATGCCGGAGAGGTCACCGGCGACGATCTGGCGGAGCTTGGCGGGGGTGACGCCTCGCTCCGCCGCTCTGCCGGCGACGGCCTGCCTGCCGCCACGCCCCTCGAAGAGCGGGGCGTGATAGAGGCAGCAGATCAGGGTGTGCAGCCGAGTGCCGGCATCCGAGCCGGGATGGGTCTCCTCCAGGAACACCTCGATATCGCGAGGGGTCCTGTCCGGCGCCCGAAGCAAGGGGCTCATGAGTCGGTCGGGTGTGGAACCGGGGCGACCGTCACCGACCTCCCGCCGGCCTTGTTCCTGCAGGGTTTCGCGGGGCCGGTGCCGAACTCACGAGCATTGGCGGGATGAGTTCCATTACACATCCTTGTCTCCCGTCGGTGCCGGGCGTGATTTCCGGGCGGCGGGCCGGTGGGCACCGACCGTCCGGTCATTCACCGGCGGTGATCCTTCTAGGTATCGGGAGCATAGACCTAGCGGCCGACATCCGGCACATCTCACCTGCGCCCCAACTCGGACGAAAAGGTGCATGTCGGAATGCCTACACCAAACTAAACAAGTGGCGCCGGCGATCCACGGAAAACGAACACCGCCACACATGTTCAATCTTGTTCGACAGTGTCCCGCGACGCAAACCCGGCGCCGAATAACGACTAGTTCTCGTTGCCTAGTTGTGAATCTCAAATTGCGAATGCAGATGCACGTGCAGACTGGATGATCTT
Source organism: Actinomadura sp. NPDC048955 (assembly GCF_040649435.1). Taxonomy (NCBI): domain Bacteria; kingdom Bacillati; phylum Actinomycetota; class Actinomycetes; order Streptosporangiales; family Thermomonosporaceae; genus Actinomadura; species Actinomadura sp. NPDC048955. The sequence continues at coordinate 180,208 of NZ_JBEZJI010000003.1, read as the reverse complement.
TTGTTGGACCGGCCGGGCGCCCAGATGAGGGAACGAAAAATGGGCCATCCCCGGCCGGCCGAGCCTGCACGTGCCTTCTGGCGGTCGTCTCGTGGGCGAGACGACCGCTCAGGAGCCCTTGCCCTTGAACCGGCGCGAGGCCCAGGCCCTGCGGTGAAGGACGAGCCGGCCGCTACTCCGGCGGGCGCGGCGTCCCGTGCGCCGAACGGTCCTGGCGCAGGCGGGCGTTGAGGCGCTGGGCCTCGGCGAGCTGGTCTTCCAGGATGATGATGCGGCAGGCCGCCTCCAGCGCGGTGCCCTCGTCGACCAGATCGCGGGCGCGCTGCGCCAGGCGCAGCTGGTAGCGGGAGTAGCGGCGATGTCCGCCGGACGAGCGTTGCGGGACGATCAGTCGGGCGGTGTCAAGGCTGCGCAGGAACGCCGGGGTCACGCCCAGCATCTCGGCGGCGCGGCCCATGCTGTAGGCCGGATAGTCCTCGTCGTCGAACTTGTCTTCCAGAGCGGCCGCGTCGTCTTCCGCGCCCGTCTCTGGTCGCTGCGGGTCGGGCTGGTCGCCGGTCTCAGCCGCGTGGGGTGCTCTCACAGAACCTTCCGTAATGCCGTGGGATCGGCAGGCACCGACGGCAAGGGGCCCCGACGCCAGACTGCGGCGCCGGGGCCCAGAGGTACAACACCATCTACCGGCCCTGATGAGCCGGTCTTCCGCGTAGGCCGCCCTTGCGGGGGCGGGGACGCGGGGATCGCGAATGCGTGACCGTAGACCACCGTCCAATCCGGGGAACTGCGGTACCCGCGCGGCGTGACTGGAGCCTGCTGCGGGCGATCCCGATGGCGCCGATCTCTCCTTTCCTCGACATCACTACCTGTACTGCGTGTACTGCGTGTTCTGGTACTGCGTTGTGTTCGGGTACTGCGTTCCTGCTGTTCTCCACTGCTTCCGGCGGCTCGTCCGCCACCGGGCCGACCGGCTGCCGAGGCCCCTTCCACTGCGCTGGCCCCGGCACGCCCGGCCGACGTCATCCATACGTTCCGGCAGTTCGTCATCTGCCGCTTCTCATGGACCCGTCTCTCTTCGATGGAAGGAACACTACCCGACCCCGGGTCGAAAATCTACTCTGATCACTACAGAGTTTCGTAGATCACAACCCCGGCTTCTCTCCAGCGGCCGGGAAGGCCTAGAGGTCCTCGCTCGTCCAGTGCCACGCGCCGTTCTCGTGCCGGGCGCGGATCAGCCGCGTCCCCCCGGCGTCCGCGAGCTCGGCGATCAGCCGGATCAACCGCCGGTGGAAGTCGGCGGGCGGGCGGGCGCCGCCCGGCGAGCCCTCCAGGAGCGTCACGCTGACCTTCGCCTCGTCGCGGAGCTGCACGGTCAGCCGGCCCGTCCTGTCCATGCGGAGGATCACGATCGCGTCGGCACGGATCAGGTCGTCACCGTCGGCGGCGGAGATCCACACTTCGCTCATGTGCGTCCCCTGCCCGGATCGAGGGCCCCGTACGCTTCGCGCTCGCCCGGGCGCCCGGGCGCGGCCCACCGGCATCGCCGCTGATCAGCGAGCCGCCGTCCGCCCGCGGGGGGACCTCGCCGCTGAGCCCGGCGGGTGCGGGGCGGGAGGGCGTAGACTCTCGGTGAGCTAGGGGTTCTCGATGCGGGCGGCCAAGCCGGCGTCCCCCTGGTTCCGACGATCGGTCTCCCTGAGGCCAGACAGGCCGGCGCGCATGACGCCGCTCCACCGTCCCTCTCGAACACGGACGCCCGTTCCCGGCGACGGACCCGACGGCCGCCGAGGCCGCGGCGCGGCGCCCGCGGGTCACTGAGCGGTCCCGGCCACACGCACACTCCTGATCGGAGCCCCAGATGGATACCGCAGGCACCGCCTCCCCCGAGGCCGGGCTGCGCCGCGAAGCCTTCGCGGAACACACCGTCATCACCATCACCGGCGATCTCGACATCGCCTCCGTGCCGTCCCTGCGGGAGCCGCTGGAGACCGCACTGCGGGACGCGGGCCCCCTCGTGGTCGTCGACCTGTCCGGGGTGACGTTCTGCGACGCGGCCGGGCTGGCCCTGCTCACCGGCGCCCGCCGCCTCACCGAGCCGGAGGGCGTCTCCCTCGTCCTCGCCGCTCCGCGCCCGCACATGGCCAGGCTCCTGCGGGTCAGCGGCCTGTCCCGGGTCTTCGCCGTCCGCACCACCATCGATGCCGCCCGCGTCCGATCGGCCGCGGCCTGAGCGCGCGGCCCGTCCCCGGCGGAGAGGCAGGACGGGATGACGGCATGACGGGCGACCCGGGATCGATCGGGTGGGGAGCCGCCGGAGCCGCGCCGAGCGAGGCGGACCGGCGGCGCTTCGCGGCCACGTTCGACCTGATGAGCGCGGTGGTCCTGGACGGGACCGGGGTACCGGGCATGCTGGCCCTCGTGGCGGCGCGCGCCCGGGAACTGGCGCGCGTCCCGCTGGCGTTCGTCGCCCTGCCCGGCGAGGACGGCAACACGCTGCGGGTCGAGGTCGCGGACGGCCCCGGCGGCGACCGGATCCGCGGGCTGACGGTGCGGCGGGGCAGGTCGATGCTCGGCCGGGCGTACACGTCCCGCCGGGCCGTATCAGCGCGGATCGCCGCCGATCAGACGCTCACCGGCCTTCCGGCCGGTCCCATCCTGATCCTGCCGCTGGAGACGGGGGAGGCCACCCGGGGAGTGCTCGCCGTCCTCGGACGGGTCGGCGCGGAGCCGTTCAGCCCGGCGACCGCGCGCCAGATGCTGCTGTTCTCCGACATGGCCGCCCGCGTGATCGAGGTGGCCGGGGCGCACCTCCCGAGCGCCCCGCCGGGAGTCGCCGAGCCCACCCTCCGACCGCAGTCGTCGGGCTGAGTCCGACGCGGCGGCGGCGCCGTTGCCGCCCGGGAGAACGGCCTGCGCGGGCCTGTCGGGCCCGGCCGGCGGCGCTCGCCCGTCCCGTCTGCGCGGGCCGTGCCGTGCCGGGTCCCCGGCGGTTTCTCAGAGCCTGAAAAGCTTCGTGAACGGTGACAGGATCTTCACTTTACGTGTCCCGAAGTCGACCAGGACGGCGTTGCCCGGCTCGACCTCCAGGACGCGCCCGAGCCCGTACTTGTCGTGCGTGACCTGGTCGTCGAGCGTGAACTCCTTGGCCGGCGGAGCGGCGGGCGGGGGTTTGAAGGGGCTGGTGGGCAGGTGTCGCCGTCGGGCGGGGCCGGTGGGTTTCATTACCTCATTATGCGCGTACCGGGCGGTTCGGCGAAGCATTCTCGCCCGACCTGCTGGTAAATTATCGCGGCGACCGCCCACCCGATCGGGCCGGTGGATCCTGTGATACCGTTGACGGCAGTTGCGGTTCCCATAGACATGTGCGTGCGCCTGTTGGATCTGACCTCAGGCGCACTTTTGTTTTTTCTGGATCTTCCGGATGGGCCATCGCGGCGTCCGTCCGCGCACGGTGTGCGGACGGGACCCACCCCTGAAGGAGACGATCATGGCCACCGGCACCGTCAAGTGGTTCAACGCGGAAAAGGGCTTCGGCTTCATCGAGCAGGACGGCGGCGGCGCCGACGTCTTCGCCCACTACTCCAACATCGCGGCCCAGGGCTTCCGTGAGCTCCAGGAGGGCCAGAAGGTGTCGTTCGACGTCACCCAGGGCCAGAAGGGCCTGCAGGCGGAGAACATCGTCCCCGCCTGATCATCGCGGCGCCGGCGGTGCGCGGTCCTGGGGACCGCGCACCGCTCTGCCGTTTCGGCGCCTGATCCGCGCCCTCAGCTCTACCGGTCCGCGGCGGAACCCCCCGCTGGACCGCTCCCGGTTCGTTCTTGAGAATTCTCCACTCGGCCTGCCGCCGAGCCCGCGGTCCCGCTTGACGGAGCACTTCCCTGACACGCACCGCTCCCAAGGAAGGCTTCATCATGCCCCGCGCCCCTCGTTCGAGCGCCCGAGGCTCCCGGTCTCGCCCCGCCCGCCGTCCGGCGGACGGACGCCGAGGCTCGGCAGGCCCCGCCGCTCCCGCCGTCGAGGCCACGCCTCCGGCCGCCCCCGTGGCGTCATTCGCCGAACTGCCGCTGCCGGCCCCGCTCCAGGAGGCGCTGGTCCGCCAGGGCGTGACCGCGCCGTTCCCCATCCAGGCCGCCGCCCTCCCGAACGCCCTCGCGGGCCGGGACGTCCTCGGCCGCGGACGCACCGGGTCGGGCAAGACGCTCACGTTCGGCCTGGCGCTGCTCGCCCGTACCGCGGGCCACCGCGCCCGGCCCCGCCGTCCTCTCGTTCTGGTCCTGGTGCCCACCCGGGAGCTCGCCCAGCAGGTCACCGGCGCGCTCGAACCGTACGCGGACGCCGTTGGCCTGCGGATGACCACCGTCGTCGGCGGCCTGGGGATCGCCCGTCAGGCGAACGCGCTGGCCCAGGGCGCCGACGTCCTCATCGCCACGCCCGGGCGGCTCGCCGACCTGATCGAGCGCGGCGACTGCCGGCTCGACGACGTGCGGACCACGGTGCTGGACGAGGCCGACCAGATGACCGACCTGGGCTTCCTGCCGCAGGTCACCCGGCTCATGGAGCAGACGCCGCCGGACGGGCAGCGGATGCTGTTCTCGGCGACGCTCGACGGGGGCGTCGACCGGCTCGTCCGCCGGTTCCTCAGCGACCCGGTCACCCACTCGGTCGACCCGCCGGCCGGGGCGGTCACCGCCATGGAGCACCACCTGCTGCACGTCAGCGACGAGGACAAGCACGAGACGACCGTGCACATCGCGGCCCGCGAGAGCCGCGTGATCATGTTCGTCGGCAAGAAGCACCAGGCCGACCGCCTCGTCCGCAAGCTGACCGCCCGCGGGATCAGCGCCGCGGCGATGCACGGCGGCAAGACGCAGTCGCAGCGCAACCGCGCGCTGAACGGCTTCCACAGCAAGGACGTCACGGTGCTGGTCGCCACGAACGTCGCCGCCCGCGGCATCCACATCGACGACCTCGATCTCGTCGTCAACGTCGATCCGCCCGCCGACCACAAGGACTACCTCCACCGCGGCGGGCGCACCGCCCGCGCCGGCAACGCCGGGACCGTGGTCACCCTCGTCCTGCCGGAGCAGCGCCGCGAGGTGGACGACATGATGTCCAAGGCGGGCATCACCCCCCGTACCGTCCGGGTGCGGCCCGGCGACGCCGACCTGGCCCGCATCACCGGCGCCCGCCCGCCGGCCCGCGCGGCCGCCGCCCCGAACCCGGCCCCGGCCCGCAAGCCGCGTCCCGCCGCGTCCCGCCCCCAGCGTGGGACCTCCCACACCGCCGCCCCCTCGCGCAGGCCGCGGCGGCGGACGTCCTCCTCCAACACCTGACCTCGGGCTTCGCCGGCTCAAGCCGGGGCGTCCTCGACGCCCAGGTAACCGCCCGTGTAGTCGATCATCTTCCGGACGTGCGCGGCGACGCGGTGAGGACATCCCTCGCCGCCGTCCACGCCCGCCGCGACAGCACGCGCGAGGGACGGCACGTCGCGGAGGCCGATCCCCGGGTGCGCCTCCGGGTGCGGGCACGGCCGGTCGAGGACCGAGAGATCGAACGTCAGCAGGGCCTCGCGGTAGAGGGTGACCACGCCGGGGGCGGTGGAACCCCAGGCGCAGTGCTGTGCCAGGTGGCTCACGGCCAGTGCCAGCGACGTCCGCTCTTCGGGACGCGCGTCGCCGAGCAGCCGGCGTGCCGTCCACAGCGCCGCCGATTGGGCCGTGGGGTCGAGCCTGCTGCCCCTCTGCCGCTCGATGTCGGTCATCAACGCGTCGATGTCGGTATGGCCGTCCGCCGTCAGGAAGCGCTCGTCCAGGTGCGCGGTGTCCGGGGCGTCGAAGCGCTCCGCCCGCGCGTCCTTGAGGACCTGTTCCGCCTCGGCCGCCAGCCCCGCGACGAAACCGGGACAGGCGTACGCCTCGATGTCCTCGTCGTCCGGGTGGCGGGCGAGCCACCCCTCCGGATCCCCGATGCGAGCTACGACGTCGCCCGCTTCTTCGGGGTCCTCGTCGACCTGCGGGTCCTCGTGCGCACCGGGCGCCGTGCAGCCCGCGGCCTCCAGCACCGTCGCGGCATGTCCGGCCGCTTCGATCAGGTCGTCGATGAGCGCGGGGTCGGTGACCCGCCACCTGGCGTACCAGCGGCTCGCCCAGAGCGCGGCCGTCATCGCCCGCCCGCGCCGCGACCCCGGGTCGGACTTCACCTCGGAGGCGATCCAACCGAGCAACGCGAAAGGATCGCCGTAGGGATAGCCATGGACCATGTTGGCGAGCTCGCGGGCCAGATCCGCGTAGTCGACGGCTCCGTCTTCAGAGATCATCGCCCAAGCAAACCAGCCCCGGGTGAGCGCGAACGACCCGGCGTCAGGACTTGCGCCAGACGGTGCCCACCTGAGTACCGGCCCAGATGATGCCGGTGTGCGGGACATGGGTCATCGAGTACGCGGTCACCCCGAGAGGCGGCGTCGCCTGTATCCAGGACGTGCCGTCGAAGTGCAGCAGGTGCGCGGGATCGTACGGACTGGACACCCAGACACCGCCCCGTCCATCGGCTGCGATCGAGCCGAGGAACCCCATCACGGACTTCGGCCGCACCTCCCCGACCGGGTCGGACGGGCTCGGAAGACGATGCACGGTGAACGCGGAGCCGTCCCAGTGGTGCAGCGTCGGCGGTGGGAACAGCGGGCTCTGTTCGAGGGCGTAGAACCAGACGTCGTCCGGAGCGACGTACTCGATCTGCAGGATCCAGTGGGCCCACTCCGATCCCCACGGGGTGCGCTTCCAGTCCGCCCCGTCGAAGTGCCACAGCGGTGTCGGGCCGATCTGCGACTCGCCGTATCCCCCGGCCCAGACGTCCGAGGCGCTACCGGCGGCGATGGCGTTGAGCCCTGAGGGCTGCGGAAGGGTGAGCGCGTTCTTCCACTGGCCGTGCCGCCGCACCGACACGGTCGTGGCGTCCCCATTGATCCCGGTCGCCCACAGTCCGCCGGCCCGGTCGACGTCGATGGCCTGAAGTTGCTCGCCGGCGGGGCCCGCCACCGCCGTCCAGCGGCGCCCGTTCCAGTGCAGCAGGTCGGTGCGCTCCTGGGCGTTCCGACCTGCGGCCAGGGCCCACGCGTTGGCGGCGTGGTGCGCACGGACATCGTTGACGACGACCAATCCCTCAGGCATCGCGGCACGCGTCCAGCCGCGCGGAGTCCGCTGCAGCATGACGGCGCGGGAGTCCGGCTGGAACGCGTTCTCCGTGCCCCCGGCGAAGACGTGCCACGGGTCCGGCGCGGCGATACCGAGCAGATGGCTCCGCCCCGCCAACGGCGGCACAGGCACGTCGACCCACTCCCCCGCCGACGGTGCGCCGGCACGCGCAACCCCACCCAGCGGCCCGGCAACGGCGGCCCCGACCAGCGCAGCACCCCCCAGTCCAAAGGCGCGACGCGACAGCAGAGGATTCATCGAGCTTCGATCCACAGCACCTCCCGGAACGACGACCATTCAATGCCAGTATCTGCTGGCAAGATCAGAGTTTCCACCCCTGACCTCAAACGGCCACCGCAGCCCACAGCCGCCAGCCGGACCACCGCACCCACGAGCCCGCGTGTCCACTGCTCCACCTGCAGGAGCCGAGTCCTCGCCCAGCCAGGCCCGCCGCCCGCCCCCCTCGGCCCGAACACGGAACCCTGATTGCGCGGGCATCGGCCCCCGTCTGGCGGGGCCAGAGCTATCCGACCCGTAACGCAGAGGTGACCAGAACGCCAACATCTCCGCCCTTTTTGTCAGAGAGACAAAAAGCTATCCTCGCTGCGTGACCGAGGACCGTTGGACCCCGCCCGCCGTCATGCTCGCCGTCGATCTAGTGATCTTGACGTTGCGCGAGTCGAGCCTGAAGGTGCTGCTCATCGAGCGCGGTGTCGAGCCTTACGAGGGCGCGTGGGCGCTTCCCGGCGGGTTCCTGCGGGACGCCGAGGAGGACCTCACCGCGGCGGCCCGCCGCGAGCTGGAGGAGGAGGCGGCGATGGACGCCGCGACGCTGCACCTCGAGCACCTGGGGGTCTACGGCGCTCCGGGGCGCGACCCGCGCGGCCGCGTGGTGTCCGTCGCCTATCTGGCGATCGCGCCGGGGCTCCCGGAACCGACCGCGGGCACGGACGCGGCCGGCGCCCGGTGGCAGCCGGCCGATCAGGTCCTCTCCGGGGAACTGGAGCTCGCCTTCGACCACCGGCGGATCGTCGAGGACGGTGTCGAGAACGCCCGCGCCAAGCTCGAGCACTCCGCCCTCGCGACGGCGTTCTGCGCTCCGGTCTTCACCATCACCGATCTCCAGCGGGTCTATGAGGCGGTGTGGGGGATCTCCCTCGATCCGCGCAATTTCTACCGGAAGGTTCAGAAGACCAGCGGGTTCATCGTCGCGGCAGGGCCGGAGCGAAAGGTGACGTCCGGGAGACCGGCCCGGCTGTTCAAGGCGGGTCCGCGCAAAGTCCTGTACCCGCCGATGATCCGGCCCAGCGAACCATCGAAAACGAAAGGACCGGAGGAATGAACGACAACCCGATCGTCGTCCTTACCGCGCTCGACGTCGAGTACGAGGCCGTCCGCGGGAAGCTGGACGCTCCACGAGTCCACCGCCATCCGCAGGGCACACGGTTCGAGCTGGGGCGGCTCGCGGGCGGCAAGTGCCAGATCGCGTTAGGGCTCGTCGGCAAGGGCAACCAGTCCGCGGCGGTGCTGACCGAACGCGCCATCACCGAGTTCTCCCCCGCCGCGCTGATCTTCGTCGGCGTGGCGGGTGCCCTGCACACCCATATCCCCCTGGGGGATCTGGTGGTCGCCACCCACGTGTACGCGTTCCACGGTGGGACGAGCGAGGACGACGGCTTCAAGAGCCGGCCCCGCGTGTGGGAGGCGTCGCACGGCGCCGACCAGCTCGCACGGCATGTCGCTCGCGACCGTGCATGGGCGGACGATGGCCGCACCGGCAAGGTGCACTTCGGGCCGATCGCGGCAGGCGAGGTCGTCCTCGACTCCAAGGTCTCGGCGTACGCCCGCTGGATCAGGCAGCACTTCAACGACGCGCTCGCGATCGAGATGGAAGGGGCCGGCGTCGCTCAGGCCGCGCACCTGAACAGATCGCTGCCGGTGGTCGTGGTCCGGGGGATCAGCGATCGCGCCGACGGCACCAAGGAGGCCACCGACCGCGAACAGTGGCAGGCCCGGGCGGTGGCCAACGCGGCGGCGTACACCGTGGCCCTGGCCGAGAACCTGGCCGGCGAGGAACGGGACCGCGCTCGGTCCGAGGCGAACGACCCGAAGGGGAGCACCGACATGCCCGGAACGACCCGCAACGTGGCCAAGGACAACGCACGGGTGGGCGTGCAGGCAGGTCAGGTGTACGGCGGTATCCACGTTTCCAGCGAGCGAACCGCACCGGCCGACCCGGCCGAAGCGATCGCCGGCCTGGCCGCCCGGCTCCAGCAGGCCCGGACGTCCGGCCAGCTGGACGAGGACACCTACCAGGCGGCCCAAGCGGAGCTCGCCGCCGCCGGCGAGACATTGCTGACGACCGCGCCGCAGGACATGGGCGCCGTGACGCTGGCGCTGAAGAAGGTGCGCGGACTCGTCGCGGACGTCGCGATCCTGGCCGCCGAGGTCGGGACGATCATCGCCCTGGTCCAGGGCCTGTCATGACCGGACCGCACGCCACCGCGACGAACTACGCGGCGGACAACGCCCAGATCGGCGTCCAGGCTGCGGTCGTGCACGGCGACGTCCATCACTACGCGCTTTCTGCGAACGCCTCGCCCGCGGAGCGGTTCGAGATCGGTGTCCGCCTGCTCGACGGCGGCATGTCAGACAGGGCGCGGCAGCTCATGCGCGAAGCCGTCGTAGACGGCCACAGAGGCAACGAAGCCTGCTTCTACCTACGGCTTGCCTTGGTCAGTGGCCGGACCCGGCACGAGATGCCTCCCGAGGACGCCGAAATGTTGTGGCGGGCTCCGCGTCTGTGCCACGTCTCCGGTGGAGACGCATGGGCCGACGGGGTGAAGACCATCGGCCACCTGCTGGAGGCCGCACGGCTGCCGGACGCGGACATGCGTCTCCTCCTCAAGGATCTCGACGGGCTTGCCGAGCCTCAGCGCCCGATGATCCTGCGACACATGGAGCTGTTCCTGGAAGGGCCACTCCAGGACGAGATGTGGAAACGTTCTCTGGAAAGCGCCGAACAGAACCAGAAGGCGAAGGACCGGACCGGCCGTGTCTGGAAATTCTTTCAGCCGCGGCCCTTGGATCCACGGGTACCTGATCCACGGCCTCCCAACACTCCCCGGAGCCTCTGGGTCCAGGCGGTGGCGGCAACGGCAGTCCTGGCCGTGGCGGCGTTTCACATCGGCTACCTCTTGGCCCGGGACCTCCAGGTAGTCGCGATGCTCGTGTATCTGCTGAGCGTCGGAGGCGGCTACTTCGCCGCACTCGGTGGCCTAGAGTGGCGCTTCCGCGTCGAGCGGCTCCGAGCGAAGGACGCCGAGTTCGCGCCGCCTCGCGCTCGCATGGGCAGTCCACCTTCCGGCGGCTTCGCCAGCAGGGTCGACCAGCATTTCGACCGCTACTTCGCCAAGTACGTTCCGCGCGACACGAGCCGCTCAGCCTGGCTGGACGGTACGGCCGGCATTCGCCGGAGCATTCGGGACGAGATGGTCGACGTCTACCGGGAGCAGCGGGCAGGGGCCGAACGCATCGCCTGGCTTATCCGGTACCGGGTCAGCGATGTCAGGAAGCGGTGGGAGAACGACACGCTGTGGGACTACCGCCGGGAACTCGCGGTCCCCCTGTCCACGAAGGCCGTGACACTTCTCGGAAGTGCCACGTGCGTGATCGGAGCCTGCCATGCGATGGTGACGGCGACACAGGCCGCTCCCCTCGGGGCGACGCGTTCAACGGCCATCGCGCTCGCGGCGGGTTTCGTGGCCGTCCGCGCCTGGCTGCGCATCGTCCTCGAACGCAGACGGCACGCCGCCGACGAGGCGGAGGTCGCGCAGTTGCGTGCGGCATGCGGTGCGGCTTTCCTGCGCTGGAAGGAGAAGCTGGCCGACAAGCCCTCGGATCGGGAGATGGCCGCGTGGTTGGACTGCGACCGAAAAGTGCTGCTGGATAAGGCGCTACGCCACTACGAACTCTCCATGAGCGACCTGATCGCCCATGCCTTCATCGAAGCGCCCGGCACCCCGACCCGACGCGCGAGACTGAAGCACGGTCCGTGGCGCTACACGCGCTATCGCCTGACGCTTTTCCTCCTCACAGCTGACGGGATACGCCAGTTCAGGGCCGATCTCGACTTCGAGGAGGGCGCTTTCCGCGGCCATGAACGCACCAACTACCGCTACGAGTCGGTCGCAGCGGTGCTGGTGCGCCAAGCAGAGCGCGATGAACGCAAGTTCGAGCTCGCGCTCGTCAACGGAGAGCGGATCCGGGTCGACGTACTGACCTCCGGAACGGAAGAGCTGCTGGTGGACGAGACCCTGGGAGAGGTCTCGGAGGTGACCTTTGACTCCGCGGGTCTCGGTCACACCCTTCATGTCTTGGAGGGCGTCGCCGCCGAAGGCAAGCGGTGGATCACCCAGGAGCGCCGGCGAAAGGCCGACCGCGTGCGTCCGGGCGCATGAAAACCGGTCGGGATGGACGCTGCATCCCGGAATTGTCGGTCCAGGTCAGGGGAACACCGTGCAACGGCCGTCGCGTGCTGCTCGTGCTGGTGGGGCACGAGCAGCGGGGCGGTGGGGTTAGGCGACGGCGGTTGCTTCTAGTTCGACCAGCAGGGTGGGGATGGCCAGGCGGGTGACGCCCAGCATTGTGGTGCTCGTGGCCACTTTGGCGGCGGCCAGACGGGAGGCCAGGAGGCCGTAGTGCTGGAAGAGCAGGTCGACGTCGGTGGTGTAGACGTTGAGGCGGACGAGGTTCGTCAGGGACATGCCTGCCTCGGCGAGTACGGCCTCCAGGTTGTCGATGCTCAGCGCCAGCTGCGCCGCCATGTCGCCGGCGTGCTGCGGCTGGCCGTCCGCGCTCATCGCGGTCTGGCCTGAGCAGTACAGGGTCCGGGTGTGTCCGGAGACGACCTCGCCCTGGTCGTAGCCCAGGTCCGCCGACCACGTCCACGGGTTGATCGTCGTTCGCTCCATTGCCGCCTCAGCTCCGTTCGATTCGTCGACAGTGCGCACGTCGCCGGCTCGCAGCCGCTCTTCGACGTGGTGGTGAGAGCCTCCCAACGAATCACGACAACCTGTGTCGTGTATTTCGGTAGGTTCCTCGTGTGCGTGCTGACCGGTTGGTCTCGCTGGTGCTGTTGCTGCGCCAGCACGGTCGGCTGTCCGCGACCGCGCTGGCCCGCGAGCTGGAGGTGTCCACCCGGACCGTGCTGCGCGACGTCGAGGCGCTGTCGGCGGCGGGCGTCCCGGTCTACGCCGAGCGCGGCCGGCACGGCGGTTTCGCGTTGCTGCCCGGTTTCCGGACCGAGCTCACCGGGCTGAACCACGACGAGGCGCTCGCGCTGCTGGTCGCCGGGTCGCGGCGCGGCGCGCAGGCGTTCGGTCTCGGCTCGGCGCTCGCTTCGGCCATGCTCAAGGTGGTCGACGCGCTGCCCGCGAGCTACCGGGACACCGCGGCCGACGCGGCCCGGCGGCTGCTCATCGATCCCGAGGCCGACCTTCTCGCGCGCCGGCAGGTCGTGGAGGAGGTCCCCGACGCGGTCGTGGCCGAGGTCCGGCGCGCGGTGTTCGCCGGGCACAAGCTGCGCATCCACTACGCGGCCGTGGACCAGACCCCGAAGTGGCGGACGGTGGACCCGGTCGGCCTCGTCACCGCTCGCGGCCAGGGCTACCTGCTGGCCACGAGATCAGGCGCGGATCGCACGTACCGGCTGTCACGGATCCTGGCCGCGGAGGAGCTCGACGAACCCGCACAGCGGACGGAGCAGGTCGATCTGGACCGGGCCTGGCAGGAGCGCAGCACGCGGTTTCGGACCGGCGGCGACCAGGTCGCCGTCCTCCTGCGGGTGGCTCCGGCGCGCCGGGAGGATCTGGTGGGCACCGCGCTGGCCGTCCTCTCCGAGGAGGACGACACGGACGGCCTGCTGCGGATGGAGGTGACCTTCCAGGATTCGAGGCACGCCGTGTGGGCGTTGTGGCAGCTCGCCACGAACGCAGAAGTTCTGGCTCCGCAGTGGCTGCGCAGCTCGCTGCGCGACCGCGCCGCCGCGATCGCCGCCCGCTATGGCGGCTCGTGATGACGAACGCGGCCGCCGGAACCGGTATGTTCTCGCGAACGATCTCGCCTCTCGCCCCCCAGCCGATCGGACGTCGCCCCGATGGACAGTGCCTTCTCGCCCGTGCCGGAGCTGAACCTGCTCAGCGAACTGCAGGAGCGGCTCGGCGGAGAGTTCATCTCGGACGGGTTCGAGCTGACCGATTTCGGAGAGCCCCAGCACGACTCATGGTCGGACGCCCAGGAGTTCGTCGAGGCGTTCCTCCCCTTCGCGCAGGCCAACGGCTCAGGCTCGTTCTACGCCTTCTGGCGCGTGGACGACCGCGCGGACCTCGCCACCCTGCCGATCGCGGCGTTCGGTGACGAGGGAGGAATCCATCTCACCGCACGCCACCTCCGGGATCTGCTCTGCCAGCTCGCGAGCGACCGGCCGCTGTCGATCGACTGGGACGACGCCTACTTCGCGGAGTACGAGGGGTACCACCGCGAACGCGAAGGCGCCCCCGAGGCACACCAGTCCTACGTCGCATGGCTGAAGCAGCACTTCGGCCTGGCTCCGGTGAGCGACCCCAATGACCTGATCAAAGCGGCCCGGGACGAGTTCGGGGCACGGTTCGAGACCTGGATCAGGCCCTTCATTTGAGCGGCGCTCTGCCGGGGCGTCATTGGTCCCTGCGCACGGGTTCCTCGGTCGGGGCCGGTTTGAAGGAGAGGCTTCCGTCGGGTCGTTCGCCATCTTCTGCGGACAAGACCACACGGAAGGCGGCGACCCTGGTTTTGTAACCGAGGCGGTAGAGGTCATAGCAGCGATAAGGCGTCGGTCCCGGGGGCACCACAATCGCTTCTGGGATGTGGGCGTCGCAGCGGTACTCGTTATCGTCGTCACCAGACGGGTGGTAGCCCCACTGGCGGTGGACGCCTTCGCGGGTGAGCACGAGCTTCGTCGCAACGGCCGTGAGCCTGTACTTGTACTCGGTCCCGCTCGGGAAGTTCTGTCCGGGCTCGGACGTCAGCCGCTTCGACAGCACTGAGACGCTAGCGCGGAACTCGGCGGTCTTGCCTTTGTAGGACACCGTGCACGCAAAGGTCTCGGGGCGCGTCCCGATTCGTTTCTTGTCGGTCTCGCAACGTGCCTTGGTCGGTGCGGCCACGCCCCCGGCCCTCACGGTCGCCTCCTCCATGTGATGCATGAGCTGGTCGAGGCGGGGGGCGCCGACGGGTGGGGCGGAGGTAAGTGGTTTCGGCACCGTGTAGCCGTCTGATACCGGGACGCGAACACCAGGCTTCTTGCCGTCGTCACCGCAGCTCGCAACCATGCCCGCCGCCAGAATCATCGCGGCTGCGAACGTCCAGCGCCGACGTTCCGAAGCCCGATTAACACCGAAGGTCATCGGACGATTACAGCATGGTGGACGTGCCCGCACCGCATGCTAAAGAAATCCGGCCGCCGCCCGACAATGCCGGGCTTCATCCGGGTGGAGAGGCGTCCCAGGAGGTGACCGGGACGCCTCTCGCGGGGAGCGTTGTCAGAGGTCCAGGTCACCGGCCTTCACACGAGCGAGAAGCCCGTTGAACGCGCTGCGGTCGAGGGCCAGGTGCCCGCCCTCGGGATTCTTACTGTCCCGGACACCGATGGCGATCGGCGACTGGGCCACCTCCACACACTCCTGCTCGGAGTTGCTGCGACTGCTCTTGCGCCACTGGGCCCCTGCGAAGTCAGCGTTCATGGCCCGATCATCTCCCTTGCCGTCTGTCGGAACAATGCCGAACTCTCCTCCTGCGGCAGAGCGGCGTCCCAGATGGCCGCGAAGCCCGCGGCGTAGCGGTCGATCTCGCGGGGTTTATCCAGGTACAAGGCTCCGGTGAAGCCTTGTATGTACACCGTTGGCGGTTCGTGGTTTCGTCCATCCCCTGCGGTTGGGAACCGCATGAGTATGAAGGAGCCGCTGTCAAGCCCCTGATGCGCCCCCAGTGAGAAGGGCACGAGACGGATCGAGACGTTGGGGCGTTCGTTCAGTTCCGCCAGCCAGGTGAGTTGAGCTGCCATGACCGTCGTCCCGCCCACGGCCCGGCGAATGACGGCTTCGTTCAGGACCGCGCGGAGGATGGTCGGCTCCGTGAAGCGTGTCACCAGCGTCTGTCGCTGGACTCTCAACTGCACTCGGCGGTCGATCTCCTCCTCTTGAAGACGAGAGTTGTTCTTGATGACCGCGCGGGCGTAGTCAGAAGTCTGGAAGAGGCCGGGTACCAGTTCCGGCGAATACAGTTCCAGGCTGCTGGCTGCCTCCTCCAGGCCGATGAAGAGATCGAAGCTCTCCGGGATCACGTCGCCGTAGGCGTGCCACCATCCCTTTCCCTTGGTCTCCTTGGCGAGGCCCATCAGGGCGATCTTCAGTTCCTCGGGTGCGCCGTACACGCGGCACATCGTCTCCACGTCGTGGGAACGCAGGGACGTTTGGCCGGTCTCGATCCTCCACATCTTTGCTTCGGACCATTCAAGCGCTTTCGCCGCGACTTGGACGGTTAAGCGGGCATTAGTCCGAAGTTCGCGGAGGTACCGGCCGAGTTGCCGCCGGGGGACGGTCGAACCCGTGGTTGCTTCCGACACTCAGATCACCTCCATCTCGCATCTCGGGGCCGCCTTTCACCCGGAATGAAAGCATCCCCTCGCCCGGTCCGCAACAGGCTCTGACCTGCGAAAATTCCCGGCCGAGAATCGATCCGATTGCTTGCGGACGTTGCTTTCATGGTGCTCTACTCGGAGTCAGCACGGGAGTGAATCGCGATAATCCGCGATCACGGCGAGCCGGACAGGGCGCCCGTTCCGCGCATCGCCCCATCAAATGGATCAACTGTCCCCCGCACCAAAAAGAGGTCGATCATGAAAAGTAACCGACGATCCCCGGGCGTCCGCCGCCGGGCGCCCGGAGCGTGACGCCGTGGGAGCGCACGAGCGGACTTCCCAAGGACGCCGCCTTCCGCCGCCACTCCCCGAACTGAACCGGCCGCGAGGGCCCGCGCTGGTGATCCCGCAACGCGAGCGGATCACCTTTCTCGTCCTTCTCGCGGACGTTCTCGCCCCGTGGACCGGCGTGGTGACCGCGTTCACGGCGATCGAGGGTTTCGCCGTCCTCAACGTGATCCCCGTGGAACCGGCCCGGCGTTCCCTGACGATCGGGTGCCGCTACAGCAGGCACGGGGCCTGGTGGCTCTACCACGTCCACAGCGGGGAACTCATCGGGCCGGCGAACGACCTGGCCGGAGCGGCGCGCCAGATCAGGAACCAGATGGAAGTGGCGGCAGCGGCATGATCCCGTCGAATCCGGATGGGCCCGGCGCGGGCCCGACGGGCGTGGAGTTCACGACCACGCTCGGGAATCTGTTGCGAGGCCAGAAACTCGCGGTGGAGAGCGTTTCGGCGCTGCGACTGCGCGTGGCGAAGGAGCCGGAGGCCTGCGGCGTGGAGGTCGAGTGCCGCCGTCGCGCGAGTGACGGCGACCGCTGGTGGTTCGTCCAGGGCGGTTTCTGGATGTGCGAGGCCGACAGCCCCGTCAATGCCGTCGTCCTGTTAAAGGCGGCCCTCGGGGCCGACGCGGGCCTTTGACCGCACCCCGGGGCGCGGGGAGGCGCGCCCCGGGGTGTTTTCGATACGCCGACGATATGTGCCGGTTCGTAGCGTTCGAGGCGCATCTTGATCGCCGGAGAAGAATGGAGAAGGCCGTGGCCGACAACGGGAAATGGGATCGGCGTTCGCTGCTGCGGGGCGCCGCCGTGGTGGCCGGTGCCGCGGCGAGCGCGCCGCTGCTGGGCGGGACGGGCGCAGCGCGCGCCGACGACGCCGACGCGGACGCGCTGTTCAAGGCCGGAGAGTTCGAACAGGCCGGCCGCGCCTATGAGGAGATCCTGAGAAAGGATCCTTCGAACGTGCACGCGGCCCGGCAGCGCGGCCACGTGGCGCTACTGGTGAACCAGTTCCCGGTCGCCGAGAAATATCTCCTAATGGCGTCCGAACTAGCGCCCGGCGACAAGGAGACCAACCAGCTCCTGGGCGACTGCTACATCCGGCAGGACAAACTCTCCTTGTCCGTTCCGTGCTGGCAAGCGGCCGGCAAGGACGTCTTCGCCAAATGGTTCGGGGCGGTTCACGGCGAGCCGTACCAGGTCCACGGCGACACCGCGCGGCTGCCGTGGCAGCAGATGGACCCGTCACCGCAGGTCGAGGGATCGGTCAACGGCGGACCGACGAAGCGCTTCATGCTCTACACCGGCGCCCCGTGGCTCGGCCTGTCCGCGGACGCGGCCAGGGAGGCCGGGCTGACCGCCGTGGCGAAGCAGCAGATCGACTACCTGGACGGCACCGCGTGGCAGTACTTCGGGGTGCTGGAGTCCTTCAAGCTGGGCGGCATCGAACTGCGCAACCTCCCCGTTGAGTGGACGGAGACGGACCAGGCCTCACCCGGGGGGCCGAGCGACGGGATCATCGGCACGTGGATCTTCTACCACCTGCTGACCACCTTCGACTACGCGGGCCGGTCGCTGATCCTGCGCCGCCCGACTTCCGAAACGGCCCGCAGGGCACGGCGCGACGCCGCTCGGGCGGGCGCCGAGCCGCTGCCGCTGTGGCTGGCCCATGAGCACGGGCTGTACAGCAGGGGCAGCATCGGCGGTTCCGGCACGCGAGTGGTGGGCCTGTCCATCGGCGGGACCAGCGAGAGCGCCGTGGCCATGCCCGAGGAGACGGCCAAGCAGCTGCGGATCCGCACCGACTACGACCGCCCGCTGGAGACTTTCGCGCACAGTCACCCGGCCGTCACCTACCCCTGCTACCCGGAGGAGATCCGCCTCGGCGACGCCGTCGCCAGGGAGGTCTACTGCGTGGCGAACCCGACCAGCAGACCCCCTCGCTCCGGGTTCGACTCGCTGGGCGCCTTCTTCCACCCGTTCTTCAAGCCCTACAACGTCACCCTCGACTTCACCGGCATGAACCTCTACATCGCCCGCGGTCCGGCCGCCTGATCGAGCAGGGCGGCCCGCCCGCGGCTAGCGGTCGTCCGGCGGGAAGTCGGTCGAGCCGGTCACCGCGGCCCACTGCTCGGCCTCGGCGGCGCGGGCCTCGCCGGACCTGCGGGCCAGGGCGAGGGCGTCGCTGCCGAGGATGAGGCGGCGGGGCGGTTCGCCGGCGCCGACCACGTCGACGATGGCCCTGGCGGCGCGGGCCGGGTCGCCCTGCTGGGTGCCGTCGTTGGCCTGCCGGTAGCCGTTGACGGCGCCGACCGTCTCCTCGTAGTCGGGGCCGACGGGGTGGAGTTCCATGGACGAGCCCTGCCAGTCGGTGCGGAACGCGCCCGGCTCGACGATGAGGACCTTCACGCCGAACGGCGCCACCTCGGCGGCGAGTACCTCGGAGAAGCCCTCGACGGCGAACTTCGCGGCCTGGTAGGCGCCCATTCCGGGGGTGCCGCCGACGCGTCCGCCGATGGAGGAGATCTGCACGAACATCCCGGAGCGCTGCGCGCGCAGGAAGGGCAGCGCCGCGCGCGTCACGTTCACGACGCCGAAGAGGTTGGTCTCGATCTGGGCGCGGAAGTCGTCCTCGGCCATCTCCTCGATCGGGGCGCTGTTGGCGTAGCCCGCGTTGTTGACGACGACGTCGAGGCGGCCGAAGGCGCCGGTGGCCTCCGTCACCGCGCGGGCGGCCGCGGAGGGGTCGGTGACGTCGAGCGCGACCGCCCGGATCCGTTCGCCGTGCCGGGCCGCCAGGTCGTCCAGTTGCTCCGGGCGCCGCGCGGTGGCGACGACACGGTCACCACCGTTCAGGACGGCCTCGGTGAGGTGGCGTCCGAGTCCTCGCGACGCCCCGGTGATCAGCCATGTCCTGGCCATGGTCGTTCCTCCTTATCGGTGAGAGTGGTCTCGGTCAGAAGTGGTCCGCGTCGGTGACGGCCTGGGCGAAGGCCGCGGGAGCCTCCTGCGGGACGTTGTGGCCGATGCCCTTGAGCAGGCGGTACTCGTAGGCGCCGGTGAACCTGTCCCGGTAGGACGCGTCGCTCAGGGCCGTGAAGGGGTCGCGGTCGGCGTCCAGCACGATGGTCGGGGCGGTGATGACCGGCCGCGCGTCGAGCCGCTTCTCCAGGCCGTCGTAGCGGCGCTCGCCGTCGGCGAGGCTCAGCCGCCAGCGGTAGTTGTGGACGACGATGGCGGCGTAGTCGGGGTTGCGGAAGGCCGCGGCCGTGCGCTCGAAGGTGGCGTCGTCGAAGCCCCACGTCGGGGAGACGGTGTCCCAGACGAGCCGGGCCAGGTCGTGCCGCTTGCGTTCGTCCCGCATGGCCAGCAGTCCTCGCTCCGTGGCGAAGTAGTACTGGTACCACCATGCGTGTTCGGCCTTGGGCGGCAGCGGCCGGAGGTTGGCCTCGCGGTCGGTGACCAGGTACCCGCTGACCGAGACGAGGGCCTTGCAGCGTTCCGGCCACAGAGCCGCGACGATGTCGGCGGTCCGGGAGCCCCAGTCGAAGCCGGCGAGGACGGCCTTCTCGATCTTGAGGGCGTCCATCAGGGCGATGACGTCGAGGGCGATCACCGACTGCTGGGCGTTCCGGAACGTCCGGGCGGACAGGAAGCGCGTCGTCCCGTGCCCCCGCAGGTAGGGGACGATCACGCGGTAGCCCTTCGCCGCCAGCGCCGGGGCGACGTCGACGAAGCTGTGGATGTCGTAGGGCCAGCCGTGCAGGCAGATGACCACCGGCCCGCGCGCGGGGCCCGCCTCCGCGTAACCGACGTCCAGCAGGCCCGCCCTGATCTGTTTGAGGGTGGTGAAGGACGTGCGGCCGCCGGGGGCCGGGCTCGGCGCGGCGGCCGACGCGTCCGGCAGGCCGGCCGCGGAGGCGGCGGCCCCGCCCGCGACCAGGCCGAGCCCCTTGCCGAAAGTACGTCTGTCGATCATGGTCCCACCGTGTGCCCGATGTGTGCCGGCGCTGTGCCGGCACCGTCGACTCTCGTTCCGGAGGGGATGCGGCCACATCCGTCATTTGACGGTGGGACCCGATTCAGTCGTTGCGGATCAGGTGTCCCGGGCCCTGGCCAGGGCGTCGCGCAGGGCGCCCCGTGAGGTGATACCCAGTTTCGGGAAGACGCGGTAGAGGTGGGAGCTGACGGTGCGCGGGGACAGGTGCGTCCGCTCCCCGATCTCCTTGTTCGTCAGTCCGGTGGCGGCGAGCTCGGCGATGCGGCGTTCCTGCCAGGTCAGGGCCGTCAGGGACGGGAGCGAGGCGCGGGCGGGCGCCCCGCACGCCCGGAGTTCGGCGCGGGCGCGCCCGGCCCAGCCCGAGGCTCCGAGCCGTTCGAAGGACTCGGCGGCACCGGTGAGGACGGGCCATGCCGCCTTCGGCCCCTGGGTGTGCCTCAACCGGACGCCGTGGGCGAGGCGGACGCGGGCCAGCTCGAACGGGAAACCCGAGGCCTCGGGGTGGGACTCGGCCCGCGCGTACATGTCGTCCGCCTCCTTCTCGCCGGACGCGGTCATCGCCAGCGCCCCGTACGTCACCAGCGCGAGGCGCGGGGAGATGTCGGGCAGGCGCGCGTCGCGTGCGGCCACGGCGTGCAGGCGCGCCTGCTCCAGGCGGCCGGTCTGCACCGCCGCCTCCACGAGGTCGAGCAGCGTCCGGGACGCCTGATGCGCGCAGTCCTCGAACGAGCCCGGCGCGGTGATGCCGATGGCGTGCAGGTAGGCGCCTTCGTAGTCCCCCTCGCTGAGGGCCGCGGCGGTGCCGACGGCATCGGCGATCTGGGTCAGGAACCCCACTCCGCGCGGACGGGCCCAGGCGTCCACGATGGCCTGCGCCTCCCGGGCACCGTCCAGGTCGCCGCGCATCGCGGCGAGGAGGCCGAGGTGGGCGCGGCTCTGGTGGGCGAGCAGCGCGTATCCGTGGGACGTGGTGAGCTCCAGCGCGCGGCGGCCGGTCCGCTCGGCGTCGTCCCACTCGCCGGCCGCCATCTGGTCGAGCATGAGCAGTTGCAGCACGGTCATGCCGTTGGCCACGGCACCGGTCTTCACCTCCTGGTCGGCTGCTCGCCGCAGGTAGGGACGGAACCGGCTCAACGCGTCGACCTGGGAGGCGGCGATGGCCAGGCGCGAGACGTCCCACGGCTCCAGGCCGGACGGGTCCGCGAAGGCGCGCTCGACGCGTTCGCGCAGGCCGGCGCCGTGACGGACGACGTCGCTCCAGGCGTCGTGGTAGATCGCGGCCCTCGGGTCGACGCGGTCCGCGAGGGAGCGCAGGAGTCGCCTCGTGCGTGTCCACGTGGCGCCGTCACCGGCGTACTGGCCGATGGCCAGCAGAAGGATCATGAGCCGGTCGAGCGCTTCTCCGGACTCCCCCGCGTCCCGTCCCGCGAGTCTCTCGATCGCGGCGGCGACCCGGAGGTGCGAGGAACGGACGTCCCCGTCCTCGTGGAGAGCGACGTATCCGGCGGTGACGGCCGTGGACGGCGGCTCGGACCCGTCCGGCGGCGGGACGGAGCGGACGATCGCCTGGGCCCGGTCCAGGAGCGCGGAGTGCCCGGCGATGAAGGCCGCGTCGCCGAGCCTTCTGGACCGCGCGGCGGGGTCCTCGCTCACCTCGGCGGCGCGAATCAGCCAGGTCACGGCCGCCGTCGCGTGCCCGCGCCGGGTCGCCGAGTCCGCGGCGGCCTCCAGCGCGGCGGCCGTCTCCTCGTCGGGGTCGACCGCCGACGCCGCGAGGTGGTGCGCGCGGCGTTCGACGTCGCCTCGGTGCAGGGCCGCGAGTTCCGCGTGCGCCGCTCGCCGCAGGCCGGGCGTCGCGGACTGGACGACGGCGGAGCGGATCAGCGGGTGGCGGAAGACGACGGCGCCGCCGGCGGGATCGACGTCGAGGAGACCGGACGCGGCCGCCCGGTCCACGTGGCGCATGCGGTACCGCGCGCCGTGGGCGCGGTTCGCGGCGATGCCCGCTCCGACGCCGTCCAGAGCGCCTTTCAGAAGTTCCGCACGCTCGGACGGGTCGAGACGCTCGATCCGCGTGCCGTAGAGGTGCTGGAGCCGACGCGAAAGGGGGATGTCGAGGAGTTCTCCGGCCGCGTCCCCGGCGCGCTCGTCGTCCAGGTGGGGCGGCAGTTCGAGGAGGGCCAGCGGGTTGCCCTGGGCGTGCTCCAGGACGACGCGGCGGGCGTGCGCATCGAGGTCGGGGTAGCGCAGGTCCAGGAGTCGCCCGGCGGCCTCGTCCGGGAGGGCCGCCACCGCCGTTTCGGGGAGCGCGGCCGTGTCGAACCTCGAAGGGCTGTCGGCCCGTACGGCGATCAGCATCTTGACCGGGACGCCCGCGAGACGGCGCCCGACGAAACCGCACACGTCGGCGCTGGCGGCGTCCAGCCACTGGCCGTCGTCGATCAGCAGCAGCGGCGGATTCCTCGCGGCCGCCAGGGACAGCAGGTCGAGGACGGCGATGCCGAGCGACATGACCGACGGCGCCTTCCCCTCGCGCCGCCCGAAGACGACGTCGAAGACGGCGCGGTACCCGTCGTCCAGCCCGGGCAGGTGGGTCAGCAGCGGGTGGACGAGCTGGTGCAGGCCGGCGAAGGGCAGTTCCGCCTCCGCCTCGACCCCGGCGGCGCGGATCACCTCGTACCGGTGCGACGCCGCGACGCTCGCCGCGTGGTCGAGCAGGGCGCTCTTGCCGACCCCGGCCTCTCCCCGCAGGACGAGCGCCCGCCCGGTGTCCGCCGCGACGAACGCGGACAGCAGCTCCCGCTCGCCGTCCCGGCCCACCATCGTCAAGCCCTGCGCTTCCACCGCTCCCCACTCCTCTCACCGCCGCACGAGCCGGCCACGCGCGTGGGGGTCAGGAACACGAGGGTAGAACGGGCGACCTGCGCCGACGATCGGCGGGTCGTCGCGGGCAGGGGGCCGAGCGCGCCGACATAATGGCATGAACTCTCCCGAACCAGATGCGGTCCGTTGAGCTCGGTCCGGACCGGTGGTTATGCGGTCGCGGGGCGGGAAGACGATCTCCGGTACGTGGCGGTGGACGGGTTGCCCACAGGGATTCAGGGTGAGGGCGGGTCCGCCGTGGAAAAGGGGAGTCCCTCAAGCGAGGGTGTGTTCGCGCGCGTGCTCCGGGTTCCGGTCGCGCTGGCGTTGGTCTCGGCGCTCGTCCTGGCCGGCGCGTGCTCGACGTCGCGCCGCCCGTCCGGCGGCGAGCGGCCGGCCAACGCGGGCGCGGCGGTCGCGGAGACGCCCGAGAACGCCAAGCCGGGCACGGCGGACTGGCAGGTCCGCCGCAAGGGCGCCGAGCACGAGATCGAGGGGTACGCCGACCGCGTGAGCGTGCTACCGGGCCAGTCGTTCCGGCTGTTCGTCTCGACCACGACGTCCGGGTTCAGCGCCGAGGCGTTCCGGATGGGCTGGTACGGAGGCGCGAACGCGCGGCGCGTGTGGCGGTCGGGCCAGGTCGCCGGCGTCCGGCAGGCGGCGGCCCTGATCGACCGGAAGACCCGCACCGTGTCGGCGCCGTGGCGGCCGTCGCTGACCGTCGCCACGGCGGGCTGGCCGGCGGGCAGCTACCTGGTCAGGCTGACCGCCGTGTCGGGCGCGCAGCGGTGCGTGCCGGTGACCGTCCGCTCGCCGGACACCGCCGGGCGGGTCGTGGTGCTGAACGCGACCACCACCTGGCAGGCGTACAACATGTGGGGCGGCCACGACCTGTACGAGGGGCCGTCCGGCTACGACGACCGGTCCTACGCGGTCAGCTTCGACCGTCCGTACGACAAGACGGGCGCGGGCAAGTTCCTGACCTACGAGCAGCCCGCGATCGCCCTGGCCGAGAAGGCGGGCGTGCCGCTGGCGTACGCGACCGACAACGACCTGCACAGCGACCCCGCTCTGCTGAGCAAGGCGCGCGGGCTGCTCACCCTGGGGCACGACGAGTACTGGTCGTCGGCCATGCGGCAGCGCGCGACGCAGGCCCGCGACCACGGCGTCAACATCGCCTTCCTCGGCGCCAACGCGGTGAACCGGCACATCCGGTTCGAGACCACGCCGCTGGGCACCGACCGGCTGGTGGTCTGCTACAAGGACTCCTCCGCCGATCCCGTCGCCCGGACGGATCCGGCCGAGTCGACGCAGGACTGGCGGCTGCCGCCGAAGCCGCGGCCGGAGAGCGACATCATCGGCATCCAGTACATGTGCTTTCCGGCGGAGGGCGCGTTCACCGTCTACCGGCCCGATTTCTGGCTGTTCCGCGGCACGGGCGTGCGCGCGGGGACCCGGTTCCCCGGGATGGTCGGCCCCGAGGCCGACGCGATCGCCCCCGGCGGCCCGACACCGCCGACGCTGGAGATCGTCGGACGCCCCCCGATCAGCTGCGGGACCGGCACCGCGGTCGCGCACGCGTCCTACTACACCACCCGCAGCGGGGCGGGGGTGTTCGCCACCGGCACCATGCGCTGGGTGTGCGCGATGCGGGGACGGGCCTGCGGCCATGGGGTCGACGAGGCGGGCCGAGCGTTCACCATGCGGGTGACCGACACGCTCGTCCGGGCGATGGCCGCGGGGCCGCTGGGCCGCAGCCACCCGTCCCGTCCCAACTCCAAGGAGCTCGCCATCGCGCCGTGAGGCACGCGCCGGGGCGCGGGTCAGGCGGCGATGACGGCCGTCGTGGTGCGGCCGCCGTCCACGTCCAGGGTGATGCCGTGGACGAAGGCGGCCTCCTCGGCGGCCAGGTAGACGGCGGCGTGCGCGATGGCCCCCGGCCTGCCCATGCCCCCGGCCGGGGTGCCGGCCATCATGGCCTCGCCCGGGTGCGGCTCTCCCGGCGCGGGTTCGAGGATCACACCGGGAGAGATCGCGTTCACGCGGACGCCGTGCGGGCCGAACTCCGCGGCCCACGCCCGCGTGAGCGTCTCCATCGCGCCCTTGGTGGAGCTGTAGAGCGCGCCCGCGGGGACGCCCAGGCGCGCGATCCACGACCCCAGGTTGATGATCGCGCCGCCGCCGGCCTCGGCCATGGCGGGGGCGACCGCCGCGGTCAGGAAGAACGGCGCCTTCACGTTGACCGCGTAGACCCGGTCGAAGGTCTTCTCGTCGGTGGCCGCCGTGGCGTCGGCGGGGTAGATGCCCGCGTTGTTGACCAGGACGTCGATGCCGCCGCCGAGCACCGACGCCGCGTCCCGCGCCAGGGCCCGGGAGGCCTCGGCGCTGCCGTCCAGGTCCGCCTGGACGAAGTCGGCGCGGCCGCCCTGCGCGCGGATGCCGTCCACGACCTCCCGGCCCCGCTCGGCGCTGCGGCCGGACACGACCACGTGCGCGCCCTCGGCGGCGAACGCCTCGGCGATCGCCCGCCCGATGTTGCTGGTCGATCCGGTCACCAGCGCCCGCCTGCCCTGCAGCCGTCCGCTCATCACGCGCTCCCCTCGGTACGTCCGGCGCCGCCCGAGCCCGAGCGGCACCGTCACTCTGCAAGGGAAAAAATGGACCCGCAAGTCCAATCAGCGGGGCGCGAGGCGGCGCAGGTCGTCGATCGCCTGGTCGAGCGCGGCCCGCAGGTGGCAGGACCGGCCGGTCGACTGGAGGATCGCCACGCCGCCCTGGATGCCCGCCAGCAGTGCGGCCGCCCGCTGGTCGGCGTCGACGCCCGCGGGCAGGTGCCCGGCCGCCTGCAGGGAGCGGATCCCGGCGGACAGGCTCGCCTGCCACTGGTCCATCAACTCGACCACGATGGCGCGCGCTCCGGGTGTGGCCCGGCCGACCTGGAGGAACAGCGAGCCGAGCGGGCACCGGTCGCCCTGCGTCTCGTAGCGATCGACCACCACGTCGCGCCACTGCCGCCAGGCCTCCCACGAGTCCAGGCGCCCCAGGTAGGGCTGCTGATCCTCCAGGACCTGGCCGGCCTCGTACCGGGCGACGGCGAGCAGCAGCTCGTCCTTGCCGGCGGGAAAGTAGTGGAACAGCTGGCTCTTGCTGGCCCGGGTGCGCGTCATGACGTCTTCGAGGGTCGCGAAGGCCACTCCCCTGTCCCGCACCACCTCGGCTGCGCCCTCGATGATCCGGTTCCGGGTCGCCGCACCCTTCGCCGTCAGCTTCTTCCCCACGCCCCCGCCTCCGCGATCTGGACCATTCGGTCCAACCTAGCGCGGCGGCGACCGGGGAGTTCCCCTCACTTCCCCGGGGGAAGCGGTTCATCCGTCCACAGGGTGTGGACGGCGCGAAGGCGCCTCCGAAGGACGGGCCTTCGGGGGCGCCTCCGCTCGCGGTGTCGTTCCTAGCGGCGGGCCTTGACCTTGTAGGTGGCCTTCTTCGGGGCCCGAGCCGGGGCCTTGGCCGTCTTGCGCGGGGTCTTGGCGGACTTGAGGATCTGCTTGAGCTTGGCGGCGACCGGTCCGGACGCCAGGCTCTGCGGGATGTTGCTCGCGTTGGTCCCGTTGCCCAGGTTGAGGACGCCGGTCAGCTTCATGGAGTTCTGCGACGCGGGCGACGGCAGGCCCATGAGCTGGTTGATGACGCCGTCGAGCATGCCGAACGGACCGCAGCCCTTCGCGGCGGGGACCTCGATCGGCGCCTCCAGGGAGACCGCGGCGGGGACGAAGCCGAGGTGCGGGTCGCCGTTCGGGGAGCCGGCCAGGAAGGTGGTCGGCAGGCTCGCGGTGATCGGGCCGATGACGCAGGTCGTGCCGAGCAGCTGGTTGTTGAGGTGCACGTTGAGCGGCACCCGGACGCCGAGCCCGGTGTCGGTGAGGTAGGCGTGCACCTTGCCGGCCAGCGTCTGGCTGATCGTGAGGCGGTTGACGTCCCACATCGCGGCGGGCGACTTGCCGAGGATCGGGCCGATCAGCGGCAGCTGCCCGATGAGCCCGCCCGGCACCTCCACCTGCCGGGAGATGAGCTGGTCGCCGACCACGGGCGGGTCGAGCACGAAGTCGCCGGTCTCGTCGGGCGCGCCGAGGGAGCCGGTGATGCGGATGGCGCCGCTCGGCAGGCTCTGCCGGAAGGTGCCGATCTTGACGTCGCCGCCGGTGGTGACCTGCGTCTGGCAGAGGGACTCCACCGCGCACTGGTTCTGGAACCGCGCGCCCGGCGTGGGGCTGGACCCCGGGGACGAGGCCGGCACCGCCGGGTGGGACGAGCCGGACGGCGGGGCCGCCGGGTCAAAGTGCCCGATCAGGCCGCGGCCGGGCTCGGTGAACCACAGGTGGCCGCCGGGGCCGTTGACGATGCGGGTCGGCGCCGAGAGCGTCGCCGGCAGCGGGTACTCGGCGATCTCGCCGGTGGCGGGGTCGAGGCTGCCGATGTTGCTGGCGGCGGCCTCGGTGAACCACAGCTTGCCGTCCAGCGCGACGATGCCGGTCGGGTCGGAGTCGGGGCGCGGCGTCGCGTACTCGGCGACCTCGCCGGTGGCCGGGTCGAGGCTGCCGATCCGGCCGACGCCGGGCTGGGTGAACCAGACCTTGCCGTCCGGGCCGGACACGATCTCGCCCATGCCCGGGTAGCCCTGGAAGGTGAAGGGCGTGTCGTAGGAGGTGACCTGGCCGGTGGCGGGGTCGAGCCGGCCGATCCGGCCGCTGGTGTCGGTGAACCACACCGCCTGGTCCGGGCCCACGGTGACCGCGTACGGGCTCAGTCCCGTCGCGTACGCCGTGACGTTCCCGGACGGGTCGACCCGCCCGATCGAGCCGGAGTACCCGCCGGTGATCCATACCGAGCCGTCCGGGCCGGGCGCGATGCCGTTGACCTGCGCGTTGGCGAAGTTGACATCGCCCGTCGTCGGCAGCTCGAACAGCGTCGCGGCGCCGCTCGCCGGGTTCACCCGCCCCACCCGCGGGACGCTGTAGGAGATGTCGGTGAACCAGAGCGCGCCGTCGCTCGCGGCCGTCATCGCGTCCGGGACGCCGACCTGGTGCTGCGAGTTCTCACTGATCTCGAATTCGGTGACCTTGCCGTCGGCGCCGACGCGGCCGATGCCGCCGGCGTTGGCGGCGTACCAGAGGGTGCCCGACGGTCCGGCGGCGAGACCGACCGGCGCGACGTCGGGCACCGGCAGCGCCACCTCGGTCACCTGGCCGTCGGCCGATGCCGGCGGCACCGCCGCGAGCGGGCTCAGACCCAGCACCGCGGCGAGGGCGAGTGATCCGGCCCGTGTACGTCGATGGCGCATGCCATCGCCTCCCATGGTTCCTCATCCCCGAAAGCCGACAGGAGCAACGGTGATCGCGAAGGACCACGGGGGCCAATAGAAACGCTGGAGTGTCCAGAGTCAAGCAAGATCGCCGGAACGGGCCGCTAGCGGCCAACCGGTACACCGGGACGTTCCGGAACACATCGCCGGGCGCGGGCCACGGGCCTGCTCGGCGGGCGCCGTCCGGACAGGCGGCGAGCCGGAAACGCGTCGGCGTTTCCGGCTCGCCGAAGCGGTGCGGAGGCGGCGTGCGGGGGGCGCCGCCTCCGCGGTGGCGTGCGCGGGATCAGGGGGTCACGGCGAGGTGGTGTTGATCTGCGGGAAGGTTCCGCCGCTGTTCTTGACGATGTAGGCGCCGGTCAGCGAGGCGGAGTGGCCGTTGCCCGCGATGCCCAGGCAGCCGGCGGTGACGTTGCTGATCACCAGGCCGCTGCCGCCCGCCGTCAGCTTGCCGGTGGCGTTGGTGTACGAGCCGGAGGCGGTGCCGGCGATGTCCATCTGGCAGACGCCGAAGGCGGCCGAGGCGTGCGCGGAGATGCCGCTGATGCTGCCCGCGGTGACGCCGCCCGACGTGGCGCCCGTGACGTTCACCTTCCAGGGGAGGGCGTTCGTCGTCACGGTGAAGGTGAACCCACCGCCCTTGCAGCCGGTGAACGAGATGGCGCCGATCGTGCCGACCTGGAGCGGCGAGGCGCCGCTCTTGACCCCGTTCGGGATGCTGCCCGTGCCGGTGGACGCGGTGCAGGTCACCGCGACGCCGGTGGTGGTGTCGGTGATGACGAGGTTGCCGGAGTTGGTGGCGGTCACCGAGCCGCCGTTCGTCACGGTCGCGGTGAGGTTGGCCGCGTAGGCGGCGGGGCTGAGGAACAGCGCGAGCGCGGACGCGCTCGTGGCGGCGAGGGCCGCGGAGGTGATCTTGCGCACGGGGAATGACCTTTCCTGGGGGTGGGACCGGGTGCCTGGGGACGGGCACGGGCCTTCCTGCGTGGGTGGGTGTGAGCTCACCATTCACCTACTAGCCGGTACGGTAAGCGGAGATTTTCACGGCGGACAAGGTTCGGACGCGGGGCCGACGCCGATTCCGGCAAGGTCTGTCAACGGATGAGTAAAACGCTTCGCGAAGTTTGTACGCCGATGAGGAGGCACCGGGACCGTTGAAGCGGTCAGACCGGAATGCGTAATGGAGGCTCGCCGATACCGGCAGCGCCGTTGACTCTCCGCGATGAAAGCCTGTCAGCGACCCTATTCCTTTTTCCCGCCGTGGTTCGGGCCCTTTTCCGACTAGGAGCCCCTGGGTATTTTGAACGGCATGTCGCTTCCGGTGGGTCAGCCCGCTCCGGCGTTCCGGCGGGAGGGTGCGATCGTGCGACCCGAGCCGGCGCCTCCCGAACTCGTGGAGGTCCTGCGGTCCGCGCTCCCCGGACTGGCCGAGGAGATCTACACGGCCGTCCGCGCCACCGTCCCCGACTACGCCGTCGCCGACGGCGGCCCGCCCACCCCGGAACGGGTCCTGCGGGAGGCCATGCGCAGCTACATGGCGCGCTTCGCCGACCCGGCCGAACCGCTGGACGGGCTGCTGGAACTGCTGCACTCGTTCGGCCGCAAGGAGGTCACGGGCAACCGGAGCCTGGAGTCGCTGCACGCCGCGATCCACATCGCCTTCGACACCTCCTGGCACCGGATCACCGAGGTGTGCGTCCGCAACAAGGTGTCGGGCGCCGACCTGGCCCGCGTCGCGGAATTCCAAATGGCCTTCATGGACCAGATAATCGACCCGATCGTCGAGGCCTATCTGGACCAGGGACTGAAGGCGCCGGTCGATCTCGTCCATTCGCGCAGGCTGCTGATGCGGGGCCTTTCCACGCGTCCGGTCGCCTCCCGCGAGGTGATCGAGCATCTCGCGGCCGGGCTCGGATGGAACGTGCCGGAGACCGCGACGCCGGTCGTGGTCCGCCGCGGCACGCGCTGGCGGCCCGCCGCCGCGCGCCGCGACGTCCTGCCGGCCCTCGGCGGGGCCGCGCCCTGGCTGCTCGTGCCCGGCGCGGTGGACGAGGCCCGGCGCGCGCTGCTCGGCGCGGCGCTCGACCGCGGGCCCGTCGTGGTCGGCCTGACCGTGCCGCTCGGCGAGATCCCCGACGCGCTGCGCTGGGCGCGCGGCGTGCTCGCCCTCGCCGAGGACGGCGTGATCGGCGCCGCGCCGCTGATCCGCGCCGAGGACCATCTCCTGGACCTGTGGCTGACCTGCGACCCGCCCCTCGTGGAGGAGATCGCGCGGCGCCGGCTCGGCGGCCTGGCCGGCCTGCCCGAGGGCAAGCGGCGCGCGCTCACCGAGACGCTGCGGGTCTGGCTGGAGCAGTGGAGCACGGCGGCGGACGTCGGAAGCCGGCTGCACCTGCACCCCCAGACCGTCCGGTACCGGCTGCGGCAGATCAGGAAGGAGATCGGCGACCGGCTGGACGACCCCGAGACGCGCTTCGTCCTGGAGGCCGTCCTGAAGGCCCGCCGGCGGGCGGCGCCGGGACGGCCCGCCTCCTGAGACCCCCGCCACCCACCCCACGGAGCGTGTGCGATGCCGAGGCCACTGCCGCCGCCGGAGTCCGCCGAGCTGCGCGAGCTCGTCGCGGCGCTGTCGCCGGACGTCCGGACGTCCGTCGTCCCGGGCCTCGTCGACGAGATCGTGGAGAGGATCCGCGCCGCGATCCCCGCCTACGCGCGGCCTCCCGGAAGCGCTTACAACCGCGTCATCCGCACCGCGGTCGAACGCAACGTGCTCGGCTTCCTGGACTGGCTGGCCGACCCGGCCGGGCCGCTCGACCGCCGCGACGAGCTGTGCCGCAAGATGGGCGCGTTCGAGGTGATGGAGGGGCGCCCGCTCACGGTGATCCAGTCGGCCTACCGCGCCGCGACGCAGGTGGCGTGGTCCCGGATCCGGGCGATGCTGGACGACCGGGTCGCGTCCGTCCTGGCGGTCTCCGCGCTGGCCGAGGCCGTCATCGCCTACATGGACGACGCGGCGGCCCTGTCCCGGGAGGGCTACGAGCGGGCCAAGGCGGAGGCGTGCGGCGAACGCGCCGACGCCCGGTTGGCCCTTCTGCGCGCGCTCGTCGGCCCCCCGTCGCCGATCGGGCCCGACCCGGCCGCCGACTGGCCGCTCCCGGACGAGGTCACGCTCGTCGCGCTGCCTCCGGGGACGCTGCCCGTCTGCCCCCTGCTGGACGCCGACGTCCTGCTCGACCCGGAGGACCCGGCGCCCTGCCTCCTCGTCCCCGGCCCGCTCACCGGCGACCGGCGGGCGATGCTCGAAGCGGCCCTGGCCGGGGAGCGCGCCGCGGTGGGCCTGACCGTCCCGCCGGCCCGCGCCGCCGACTCGCTCCGCTGGGCCAGGCGGCTGCTCGATCTCAGCGACGTCCTGCACGACGGCACGCTCACCCTGTGCGAGGACCACCTGATGAGCCTGTGGCTGCTGGCCGACGGCGCGCTGATGGACCAGATCGCGCGCCGCGGGCTGGCGCCCCTCGCCCCGCTCAGCGAGCGGCGCCGGCTGCCGCTCGTCGACACGCTCGCCGTCTGGCTGCGCACCCGCGCGCCCGCCACGCGGATCGGCGAGGAACTCGGCGTGCACGTGCAGACCGTCCGGTACCGGATGCGCGTCCTCGAACACCTCCTCGGCGACGAGCTCGCCGACCCCGGCACCCGGTTCGCCGTCGAGGCCGCGCTGCGCGCCCGCCGGCTCCGTGCCCGCCCGGCACCGGAACCCGGCGCGCCGCCCGCGAAGCCCTCCGCGCGGCCCGCGACTTGATCAACGATTGACCGCGGGCTGTCTTTCGTCAGCCGGACGGCCGGGAACCTGCCCGGTGGCGGCGGCTCGCGACGGTGCCCTGCCGCCGAGACCTCCGACGACGGGAAGGGAGCGCGGTGGGGACGACGGCGGTCCTGGACCGATGGCAGTTCGCGGTCACCATCGTGTACCACTTCCTGTTCGTGCCGCTCACCATCGGCCTGGCCTGGTTCGTCGCCGGGATGCAGACCGCCTGGCACCGCACCGGCAAGGAGCACTACCTGCGGATGACGCGGTTCTTCGGGAAGCTCTTCCTGATCAACTTCGCGCTGGGGGTCGTCACCGGGATCGTGCAGGAGTTCCAGTTCGGCATGAACTGGTCGGTCTACTCCAGGTTCGTCGGATCGGTGTTCGGGGCGCCGCTCGCGATCGAGGGCCTGGTGGCGTTCTTCCTGGAGTCCACCTTCATCGGGCTGTGGCTGTTCGGCTGGGACCGGCTGCCCCCGCGCGCGCACCTCGCGATGATCTGGCTCGTGGTGGCGGGCACCTCGTCGTCCGCCTACTTCATCCTGGCGGCGAACAGCTGGATGCAGCATCCGGTCGGCTACGCGATGAAGGGCGGGCGCGCCGAGATGACGTCGCTCGGCGACGTCCTGCTCCAGCCCCTGCAGATCACCCACTTCTTCCACACGATCGCCGCCTCGCTGGTGACGGCCGGGCTCCTGGTCGTCGCCGTGGCCGCCTACCGGCTCCGCAGGGCCCGGCGGGAGGGCACCGGACCGGACGATCCGGACGTGACGCTGTTCCGCGCCGCCGCGCACGGGGCGCTCTGGGTGACGGCGGTCGCGTCGGTGGTGGTGATCGGAGTGGGGCACTTCCAGGCGCAGCTCCTGGTCAGGTACCAGCCGATGAAGATGGCCGCGGCCGAGGCGCTCTACGAGACGCAGGCGCCCGCGCCGCTGTCCCTGCTGGCCATCGGCCCCTGGGAGAAGCACCCGGAACGCAACAACGTCGACATCGCCATCCCGCACGGGCTGTCGGTGCTGTCCACGAACAACTGGAACGGGGAGATCCGCGGGATCAACGACATCCAGCGCGAGTACGAGGGGCGGTACGGCCCCGGCGACTACACGCCGATCATCGGCAGCGTCTACTGGTCGTGGCGCTTGATGATCACCGTCGGGTTCCTCGTGCTGCTGTACAGCGCCGCGTGGCTGTGGATCATCCACCGGCGCGGCTGGGCGTCGTCCCGCCGGTTCGCGTGGACGGCCTACGCGTTCCTCGCGCTGCCGTTCCTCGCCAACACGGCCGGCTGGCTGGTCACCGAGATGGGACGCCAGCCGTGGATCGTGCACGGGCTGCTGAGGACGAACGACGCGATCTCCCCGACCGTCGGGACCGGCCACGTGATCACCACGCTGGCCGGCTTCGCGGCCGTCTACGGGGTACTCGCCGCGATCATGGGCTGGCTGATGGTCCGGGCCGTCCGCGCCGGCCCGGAACGCCCCGCCCCCGAGGTGACCCGCGAGGACGCGCTGCCGCCCATGCTCCACTGACCTGCCATCGGAGGCGCACCGCCATGGAGACCGCAGGGCACTTCGACCTCCAGACGCTGTGGTTCGCGCTGATCGCGATCCTCTGGACGGGGTTCTTCCTGCTGGACGGCTTCGACTTCGGCGTCGGGATGCTCTACCCGTTCCTCGGCCGCGACGACCCGGAGCGGCACGCGCTGCTCGCCACGATCCTGCCCGTGTGGGACAGCTACGAGGTCTGGATCATCGTGGCGGGCGGCGCGACCTTCGCCGCGTTCCCCGGCTGGTACGCGAGCATGTTCTCCGGCTTCTACCTGGTGTTCTTCGGGATCCTGCTGGCGCTCATCGTGCGCGGCGTCGCCATCGAGTACCGCAACAAGCACGACTCCCCGTCCTGGCGCCGCCGCTGGGACGTCGCGATGCCGATCTCCAGCGCGGCCATCCCGTTCCTGCTCGGCGTCGTGTTCGCCGCGATCACGCGCGGGGTGCCGCTGGACCCGCGCGGCGACGTCACCGGCGGGCAGGGGGTGCTGTTCAGCGGCTACTCGGTGCTGGCCGGGTTCACGCTCGTGGCGGCGTTCGCGCTGCACGGCGCGCTGTTCCTCGCCGTCCGCACCCGGGACGGCCTGGAGGAGCGGGCGCGCGGCTTCGCGCTGGCGCTCTACCCCGTCGCGGCGGTGCTGCTGATCGTGTTCACGGTGTGGACGGCCGTGCAGGCGTCGTCGTCGGCGCCCTATCCCACACCGGTGTACGTGCTGCTGGGGCTGAGCCTGCCGGCGGCCGCCGCGTCCGGGCCGCTGGCCCTGCTGAAGCGTCCGCTGGCCGCGTTCGCCGGGACGTCCGCCGCGACCGTGCTGCTGGTCGCCGCGCTGTTCGCCCGGCTGTACCCGCGGGTCATGGTGTCGTCCACGGCCGGGTCGCCCAGCCTGACGGTCTACGGCACCGCGTCCAACCACTACTCGCTGGTGGCGATGACGATCATCGCCGCCGTGTTCGTGCCCGTGGTGCTCGTCTACCAGGTCTGGGCGTTGTGGGTGTTCCGGGCGCGGCTCTCGCGGGAGGACTTCGCGCGCCCGCCGACCCCGCTGCACATGATCACGGCGAAGCGGCCCGGGTCGTCCTCGGGGGGCGCGTCCGCCGGGGACGGGGAGTAGGCCGCCGATGCGGGCGCTCGATCCCTGGCTGCCCCGGGACGTCCCCGGCGTCCGCCGGTTCCTGGCGGCGGCGGGAGCGGCCGCCGCGTGCTCGGCGGCGCTCACAGTCGCGCAGGCCGTGCTGTTCTCCCACATCGTCGCCGCGGGCTTCCTCGGGGGCCGCGACGTGCGGGACGTCGTGCCCGCGCTGCTCGGCTTCGCGGGGGTGGGCGCGGCGCGCGCCGCGCTCGGCTGGACGTCGGAGACCGGCGCCCGCACGGCCGCGTCCCGGATGGTCGCCGAGCTGCGCGGGCGGGTGCTGCGCCGGATCGTGCGGGCGCGCCCGGGGAGCGCGCCGACCGGCGAGGCGGTGACCGTCACCACCGACGGCGTCGAGGCGCTGGAGACCTACGTCGCCCGGTTCCTGCCGCAGCTGGCGACCGCCGCGCTCGCACCGCCCGCGATCCTCGCGTGGGTCGCCTTCCGGGACGTCCCGTCGGCGCTGGTCATGGCCGGGACGCTGCCGCTCGTCCCGGTGTTCGGGGCGCTGATCGGCCAGGCGACCAGCGCGCGGACCCGGGAGCGGTGGAGGGCCCTCGCCGTGATGAGCGGGCATTTCCTGGACGTGGTGACCGGGCTGACGACCCTGCGCGCCCATCGCCGGGGCCGCGCCCAGGCGGCCGCCATCGCCGCGACCGGCGACCGCTACCGGCGGGAGACGATGCGCGTCCTGCGCACGGCCTTCCTGTCGGCGTTCGTTCTTGAGCTGGCCGCCACCCTCGGCACGGCGCTGGTCGCGGTGGGCATCGGGCTGCGGCTGACGACCGGCGGCATCGGCCTGGAGGCGGGCCTCGCGGTCCTCGTCCTCGCGCCGGAGCTGTACGGGCCGCTGCGCGGGCTCGCGGCCGAGTTCCACGCGGGCGCCGACGGGCTGACCGCGTCGCGAAGGCTGTCCGCGCTGCTCGCGCTGCCTCCGGCCGTGCCGGCCCCGTTGCGCCCGCGTCCGGCCGCGTTCGGGACCGTCCGGCTGGAGCACGTCACCGCCGCCTACGACGGCCCGCCCGTGCTGACCGTGACGTCGCTGGAGATCCGCCCCGGGGAGCTCACCGCGCTCGTCGGGGACAGCGGCGCGGGCAAGAGCACCCTGCTGGCGCTGCTCATGCGCTTCGCCGAGCCGTCGTCCGGGCTCATCACCGTGGACGGCGCGGACCTCGCCGCGTTCGACCCGGACGAGTGGCGGCGCCTGGTCGCCTGGCTGCCGCAGCGCCCGCGGCTGCGTCCCGGCCCCGTGCTGGAGGCGATCGCCCCGGCCGAGCCCGGCGGGCTGAGCCCGGCCGCCGCGGCCGAGCTCGCCTGCGCCGGTTCGCTGGTGCACCGCACGGTGGGCGAGGCGGGCGACGGGCTCTCCGCCGGGGAGGTGAGGCGCGTCGCCCTGGCGCGGGCCCTCGCCCGCCCCGCCCCGCTCCTCCTGCTGGACGAGCCCACCGCCCACCTCGACGAGACCACCGCCCAGCGGGTGACCGACGCCCTGCTGACCCTCGGCGACCGGACGCTCGTCGTCGCCACGCACGACCCGCGCCTCGCCGCGAGCGCGGACCAGGTGATCGATCTGACCGGCTCCCGCGCGGGGGCCCTCACATGATCGACCGGACGGGAGCGTGCGCGTGAGCGGGGGGTCGCTGGCGGAGCTGGTCAGGGCCGCGCGGCCCGTCGCGCACCGGTTCGCCGGGGCCGCGCTCTGCGGCGCGCTCGCCTTCGGGTCGGGTGTCGCGCTGATAGGGACGTCCGGCTACCTCATCTCGCGCGCCGCGCTCCGGCCGCAGGTCGTCGCGCTGGCCTTGGCGATCACGGCGGTGCGGGCGTTCAGCCTGTCGCGGGCCGCGTTCCGCTACGCCGAGCGGCTGATCTCCCACGACGTGAGCCTGCGGCTGCTGTGGGAGCTGCGGGTGCGGTGGTTCCGGCGGCTGGAGCCGCTCGTCCCGGCCGGGCTGCCGGGTGCCCGGTCGGGGGACCTGCTCAGCGGGTTCGTCGCCGACGTCGAAGCCGTCCAGCACCTGTACCTGCGCGGGTTCGGCCCGCCGCTCGTCGCGCTGACCGTGGGCGCCGGGACGGCCGCCGCCACCGCGTGGATGCTGCCCGCCGCCGGACTCTGGCTGGCGCTGGGGCTGCTGCCGGCCGTGCTCGGCCTGCCCGCCGCCGCCGTCGCGCTCACGCGCGGCTCCGCGTCCTGGCGGACCGAGGCCCGCGCGGTGCGCGACGCCGAGACCGTGGAGTTGCTGCACGGCGCGCCCGATCATGTCGCGTTCGGGGAGGTGGACGGGCAGCTCCGCCGGATCGGCGCCGCCGACGCCGCGCTCGCCCGGATCGCGCGCCGCGACGCCCGCACCGCCGGGTTCACCTCGGCCTCGGTCACCCTGCTCACCGCCGCCACGACGCTCGCCGTCCTGGTCGCGGGGCTGGACGCGGTCCGCCGGGGCGCGCTGTCCGGCGTCCTGCTCGCCGCCCTCGCGCTGGCTGCCACGGCGGCGTTCGAGGCCGTCCGGCCGCTGCCGGACGCGGCGCGCGACCTGCTCACCGCCCGCGGCGCCGCCGCCCGCCTCAGCGCTTTGACCGCCCCTCCGGCGCCCGCCGCCGACCCGCCCCGCCCGCTGCCCGCGCCGCGCGGCGACCTGCTCCGGCTCCGCGGCGTGCGCGCCCGCTACGCCGCCGGCTCGCCCTGGGTGCTGGACGGCGTCGACCTCGATCTGCGTCCCGGCGAGCGGGTCGCGCTGCTCGGCCCGAGCGGCGCGGGCAAGAGCACCCTGGCGCACCTGCTCGTCCGGTTCCGTGACCCCGACGAGGGCGCCGTCATCCTCGACGGCCACGACCTGCGCGACTACGCGCAGGACGACGTCCGGAGCGCGATCTGCCTGGTCGACCAGCACGCCCATCTGTTCGGCGCCACGATCCGCGCCAACGTCGCCCTCGCCAGGCCGGACGCCGCCGAACCCGAGATCGTCGACGCGCTGCGCCGCGCCCGCGTCTGGGACTGGATCTCCGGCCTCCCCGGCGGGCTGGACACCCACGTGGGCGAGCACGGCGTCCGCGTGTCCGGCGGCCAGCGCCGGCGGATCGCGCTGGCCCGCGCCTTCCTGTCCGGCGCGCGGCTGCTGGTCCTGGACGAGCCCACCGCCCACCTCGACCCCGCGACCGGCCGCGACCTCCTCGCCGACGTCCTCGGTGACACGTCCGGGACGGGCGTCCTGCTCATCACCCACACACCGCCGCCGCCCGGAACCGCCGACCGGATCCTGCACCTGTGGGAGGGCCGCCTCCAAGAGCCCGGTGCCGGCGCCGGAACCTGACCGGTCAGGGCGCGGCGTCGGGGTCGCGGCTCCGGGCGTCGCCGAGCACCTCGTCCAGGTCGCTGAGGCGCTCCAGCTGCTTGACGGCACGGGCGGTGCGGTAGTTGTGGGAGAGCCGCTCGCGATGGCGGTGGACGAACTCCCAGTACCCGGCGGTGTAGGGGCAGGCCCGCTCCCCCGTGCGCACGGTGGGCCGGTAGGCGCAGGGGCCGCACAGGTCGCTCATGGTGTTGATGTAGGCGCCGCCCGAGGCGTACGGCTTGGTGGTGATGCGGCCGCCGTCGGCGTACTGCGACATGCCGATCACGTTGGTGAGCATCACCCAGTCGTATCCGTCCACGAAGCAGCGGTGGAACCAGTCGGTCACCGCCGCCGGGTCCCAGCCGCGCTGGAGGGCGTGGTTGCCCAGGATCATCAGCCGGGGGATGTGGTGCACCCAGCCCCGGTCGCGGACCTGCGCCAGGGTCGTCGACAGGCAGCGGGCCTGGACGGCGTCGGCGTCCAGGGACGCGAACCAGCCGGGCAGCGGCGCGTCGTGCCCCAGCGCGTTGGACTCGCGGTAGCGGGGGCCGAAGTGCCAGTAGAGGTGCCACATGTACTCGCGCCACCCGGCGACCTGCCGGATGTAGCCCTCGACGGAGTTCAGCGGCGCGTCGCCCGCCCGGTAGGCGTCCTCGGCGGCCTCGACGCACTCGGCCGGGTCGAGCAGACCGAGGTTGAGCGACGCCGACAGCAGGCTGTGGCTCATGGCCCAGTCCTCGGCCAGGATCGCGTCCTCCCACTGACCGAACGTGGGGAGGCGCTTCTCCACGAAGGCGCGGAGGGCGCGCCGGGCCTCGGCGCGCCCCGCCGGGAACAGCCTGGGACCGTCCCGGCCGACGAACGCGACGTCCCCGCTCCGCTCCCAGCGGTCCAGATCGGCCCTCACCTCCTCGTCGATCTCGTCTTCGCGCGGCCGGTAAGGGGCGGGCACCGGCAGCGTCGCCTCGCCCTTGGGCGGGGGCTCGCGGTTGTCCTTGTCGAGGTTCCACCGCCCGCCGGCGGGCTGGTCGCCGTCCATCAGCAGGTCGTGGTCCTGGCGCACCTGCCGGTAGAAGCTCTCCATCCGCAGTTGACCGCCGCCGGCGGAGTCCGCCCAGCGGGCGAACGCGTCCGGCTGGACGAGGAAGCCGCGCGGCGGCAGCACCTCCACCTGCCGGAGGCCCTGAACGAAGCGGAGGGCCGCGTGGGACGTGGGGTGGTGGACGGTCACGGGCGCGTCGCCGACGGCCTGCTCCAGGCCGTCGCGGTAGGTCTCGGCCCGGACGTAGCGGACGCGGTCGCCGAGTTCGGCCGCGCGGTGCCGCATCGCGGACAGCATCAGGTGGGCCTTGGCGCGGTGGAAGCGGCGCCGCCGGAACACCGCCCGCGACTCGATCATGACGATCTCGGCGTCCGGCCGCAGGAAGTGCGGGCCCAGCTGGTCCCCGAACAGCCAGTGGCGGCCGGCTTCTGAGCGGTCGTGAGCCACGCGGATCCTCCCCCTGGACACCTGGACTCCCGCTCAGTGTGGTGCACGGCCCGGCGCGGGCGAAGGCGGCGCGCGCCGCGGTCCGTTACGGGCGGACTCACGAAGGTCCGGCGACCTTCGGACCTTCGTCCCTAATCGGACGGCGGCCCGCTGTACAGGCTGTTGGCATGAGGCCGGACGAGATGATCGCCACCGAGACCCTGCGTCGGCTCTGTTCCGGAGGGCCGGTGACATCGGTCTACTTCAACCTGACCGCCCCTCCCGGGGAGGAGGACGCCGCGCTGCGCTGGGAACGGATGGGCAGGCGGCTCCGCGCGCAGGGAGCCGGCGGCGCCGTCGTGGACGCGCTGGACCGGCTGGTCGCGAGGGCGGAGCCGGGATCGGGGGCGCTGGCCGCGTTCGCGTTCGACGGCGACCCCGAGCCCACGGTGGTGGAGATGCCGGACGCCCGGCAGCCC
Organism: Actinomadura sp. NPDC048955; assembly: GCF_040649435.1. Lineage (NCBI taxonomy): Bacteria > Bacillati > Actinomycetota > Actinomycetes > Streptosporangiales > Thermomonosporaceae > Actinomadura > Actinomadura sp. NPDC048955. The sequence continues at coordinate 140,029 of NZ_JBEZJI010000003.1, read as the reverse complement.
GACCTCGCCGTCCACGGCCCCGTGCCGCGCCTCCTGCCGCTGCTGGCGTGGCTCCAGGAGCGCCCGCCGTACGTGCTCACCCTCGTCGACCGCAAGGGCGCCGACATCGAGGCGTGCCGCGGCGGGACGCGGACCGCGACCACGAGGACGATCGACGGCCCCGACGACGAGATCGTGCGCAACGCGCCGGGCGGCTGGTCCCAGTCGCGCCACCAGCACCGCGCCGAGGACTCCTGGGAGCACAACGCGACCCGGGTCGCGCACGCCCTGGCGGACGACCTCGCCGCGACCGGGGCGCACGTGCTGCTCCTCGGCGGCGACGTGCGCGCCATGCAGTACCTGACCAAGCACCTTCCCGACGGCGTCCGCCATGAGGTGACCGTCGGCCACGTCTCCGGAGGACGGAACCGGGACGGGGCGCGGCGGCGCCGCCAGACGCAGGTCCGGGAGCAGGTGAGCCGGTGGGCGGACGAGGAGACCCGCGGGCTGCTGGAGCGGCTGGACGAGGGGCGGGGCCCGTCCGGCCTGGCGGTGGAGGGCGCGGCCGCCACCCTGCGGGCGCTGGCCCGCGGCCAGGTCGACACGCTGCTGGTCGCCGACGACCCCGCCGACCGGAGGACGGCCTGGTTCGGCCCCGCGCCGACGCAGGTGTCCGACCGGCGGACGTCCCTCGCCGAGACGGGCGCGGACCCGGTGGAGCACGGGCGGCTGGTGGACGTCGCCGTCCGCGCCGCCGTGCTCACCGGAGCGGAGGTGCGCGTCCTGGAGCCCGGGGCTCCGGACCTTCCCGCGCAGGGCATCGGAGCCCTGTGCCGTTATGCCTGAAGCGCCGCCATGCCCGAAGCGCCGTCACGCCTGAAGCGCCGCGGCCCGGCGGGAATGTGAGGGGACGGGTGTCATGCGCGTCAACGACGAGGTGGGAGCCCTGCTGGACGAGTACGCCGACCTGCTGGCGATCACCGGCGGGGAGGCGTTCAAGGTGCGCGTCTACCAGAAGGCGGCCCGCTCGGTGGCGGGCGACCCCGCCGACCTCGCGGGCCTGGACGACGCGGGCCTGCGCGGCATCCCGAACGTGGGCAGGTCGATCGCGGCGAAGATCGAGGAGTACCTGACCACCGGGAGCATCCACGAGCTGGAGGAGCTGCGGGCGCGGATCCCGGTGGGCGTCCGGCAGCTGACGCTGATCCCGACGCTCGGCCCGAAGAAGGCGATGGTCCTCTACCACGAGCGCGGGATCGACTCGGTGGAGGCGCTGGCACGGGCCCTCGACACCGGGAGCCTGCACGGCCTGGCCGGGTTCGGCGCCAAGACCGAGGAGAACCTGCGGCACGGGATCGAGATCCTGCACAAGGCGGGGCGGCGCGTCCCGCTCGGGACGGCGATGGAGCTGGCCGAGACCATCGTGGCCGACCTGTCGGCGGTCGTCGGCTGTGAGAGCTGCGCGTTCGCCGGGTCCCTGCGGCGCATGAGGGACACAGTCGGGGACATCGACGTGCTGGCCACATCCGACCGGCCGGCGGCGCTGATGAAGTCCTTCGTGGAGCTGCCGCTGGTCGAGCAGGTCATCGCGGCCGGAGACACGAAGACCTCGATCCGCACCGGCTCCGGCCTCCAGGTGGACCTGCGGGTGGTGCCGCCCGAGGACTGGGGCGCCGCCCTGCAGTACTTCACCGGGTCCCGGGCGCACAACATCCGCACCCGGGAGATCGCCGTCCACGCCGGGCTCAAGCTGTCGGAGTACGGGCTGTTCGACGTCGAGACCGGGTCCAAGATCGTGTCAGCGGCGGAGGACGAGGTGTACGCCCGGCTCGGGCTGCCGTGGATCCCGCCGCCGCTGCGCGAGGACAGCGGGGAGATCGAGGCGGCGCTGCGCGGGGAACTGCCCGGCCTGGTCACCGAGGCCGACGTCCGGGGCGACCTGCACACCCACACCGACCTGTCGGACGGCCTGGCCAGCCTGCCCGACATGGTCGCCGCCGCCGCAGCGCGCGGGTACTCCTACTACGCCGTCACCGACCACGCGCCGGGCCTGGCCATGCAGCAGATGACCGACGAGAAGGCGCTGGCCCAGCGCGAGCAGGTCCGCGCGCTGGACGGCCGGTGCGGCGGCATGCGGGTGCTGCACGGCACCGAGCTCAACATCGACCCCGACGGCGGCGTGGACTGGCCGGGCGGCTTCCTGGCCGGGTTCGACGTGTGCGTCGCCTCGGTCCACTCCCACTTCGACCAGCCGAGCGAGCTGATGACCCGGCGGCTGGTGCGCGCCTGCGAGAACCCCTACGTCGACGTCCTCGGCCATCCCACCGCCCGGCAGATCGGCCGGCGCCCCCCGGTCGAGGCCGACTGGGACGAGGTGTTCGCCGCCTGCGCGCGCACCGGGACCGTCCTGGAGATCGACTCGTCCCCCGACCGGCTCGACCTGCCCGCCGAGCACATCCGCCGCGCCCGCCGCCACGGCGTCAGGTTCGCCGTCGACACCGACGCCCACGCCGTCCCGCACCTGGCGCACCTGCGCTACGGGATCGGCACCGCGCAGCGCGGCTGGCTCGCCCCGGGCGAGGTCGTCAACACCTGGCCCGCGGACGAGCTGATCGCCTTCCTGCGGGCGCACCGCTGACCCTCACAGCCGCCCGGACCTGCGGAAACGCTCCCGACCTGGGGACCTTCGTCCCTGCCGCCGCGCGCTCGGGCGGCGGCACGCTGGAATCGTCCGTGTTCGCCGAGACCGCTCTGGAGCCGTTGCGATGACATTCACAGGGATACATGGGCTGGATCGGAGCATCGACACCACCAACCGGTGGATCGCCGATGTGGCCGCGGCGTTCGGCACCGAGGACCGCCGGTTCGCCTACCGGGCGCTCCGGGCCTGGATGCACACGCTGCGCGACCGGCTGACCGTCGAGGCCGCCGCGAATCTGGCCGCGCAGCTGCCCGAACTGCTGCGCGGGGTGTACTACGACGGATGGAGCCCCGGTCACGTGCCCCGCAAGTACGACCTGCGCGAGGTCACCGTCCACTTCGCCGAGCAGGCGCGCATCGGACGCGACGACGTGCCCAAGACGGCGGCGATCGTCACCGGGGTCGTGTCCGCCAAGATGGCTCCCGGGGGTGTGGACCAGGCCCTGTGGAAGCTGCCCGAGGAGCTGCGCGGACTCTTCCGGCCGGCCGGCGGGCCGGAACCCGCCGCGGCACGTCCCGCGGCGCGTCCCGCCGCCGGCCCCGCGGCGCCCCGGGCCGTCATGTGAGCACGGGCCGTATGAGCTCACGGGCCGTGGCCGTCAGCGCAGGTGGGCGAGGAACCAGTCCCTGGCGTGGTCGGTCACGGCCTGCAGGGCGCCCGGCTCTTCGAACAGGTGGGTGGCGCCCGGCACGACGGTCAGCTGGGTCGGGCAGCGCATCCGCTCCTGTGCCAGCTGGTTGAGGCCCAGGACCTGCCGGTCCGCGCCTCCCACGATGAGCAGGGTGGGGGCACGGACGTCGCCGAGGCGGCGCTCGGCCAGGTCGGGACGCCCGCCGCGGGACACGACGGCGGCGATGTCGGCGCCGGGCTCGGCGGCGGCCCAGAGCGCCGCCGCCGCGCCGGTGCTCGCCCCGAAGTAGCCGATGCGCGCGCCGGCGGTCTCCGGCCGGTCGCGGAGCCACCCGGTGGCGGCGACGAGCCGCGCGGCGAGCATCCCGATGTCGAACACGTTGCCGCGGTCGAGTTCCTCCCCGGTGGTCAGCAGGTCGAACAGCAGCGTGCCGAGGCCCGCCCGGTTGAGCCCGGCGGCGACCAGCCGGTTGCGCGGGCTGTGCCGGCTGCTCCCGCTGCCGTGCGCGAACGCCACCACCCCGGTGGCCCGCGCGGGCACGGTGAGATGCCCGGTGAGCTCCACGAACCCGCCGTCGATCCACACCTCCTCGTCGACCGCCGGCGGGTCGTCCGCGGCCGGACCGGACGCCTCGGACGGGTTCGTGGCCCCCGCCGGATGAGCGCCCCCGCCCAGGTTGGCGATCTTGCCGGGATCGGCCGATCCGCCGGGGTTGGTGGCCCCGCCGGGATGGGCCGGGTCGGGTGGAGTGCCGGGGTCGGGCGGTGCGGGCGGGGCGGAATCGTGCCGGGCGCTCGCCGGCGGCGTCGCGGCGCGTTCCAGAAGCTCGACGACCTCGCCGTCGGACGTCTGGCCGAACTCGCGGTACCACTGCCCGACGGCGAAGAAGAGCTCCGGTTCCATCAGGCACACCACGTCGTCGGCGATGCGGCGCAGGCCGGCGATGGTGTCGGGCGAGCCGACGGGGACCGCCAGGACGACGCGCCGGGCGCCCTGGGCGCGGGCGACCTCGCAGGCGGCCCGCGCGGTGGCGCCGGTGGCGACGCCGTCGTCCACGATGACGGCCGTGCGGCCGCTCACCTCGACACGGGGACGGCCGCGGCGGAAGCGCTCGACGCGGACGTCGAGTTCGGCCTGCTCGCGCCGTTGCGCGTCGACCACGTCGGCCTCGCCGACGCCGGTGTGCCGGATGATCTCATCGTTGACGATCAGCACGCCGCCCTCGCCGATGGCGCCCATGGCCAGCTCGGGCTGGAACGGCACGCCCAGCTTGCGGACCACGATCACGTCCAGCGGGGCGCGCAGCTCCCGGGCGACCTCGAACGCGACGGGCACCCCGCCGCGCGGCAGGCCCAGCACGACGGCGTCCTGGCCGCGCAGGCCGTCCAGCCGCTCGGCCAGCCGCCGTCCGGCGTCGGCGCGGTCGTCGAAGTCCAGCATCGTCACCTCCCGGGTTCGGACGCGGGCACCACCGCCACCGGGCAGCGGGCCTCGTGCAAGGCGACCTGGGGCACCGGCCCCAGGAGCATCTGGGGCAGCGACCCGATCCCCCGGACGCCGACGACCAGCAGGGCGGCGCCGTGGGAGGCGCTCACCAGGGCCCGCCGCGGCGCGTCCAGGATGAACTTGGTCTCGATCAGCACCTCGGGCCGCTCGGTCCGCCACGGCGCGACGGCCCGTTCGAAGCGCGCGATCGCCTCGTGCCTGACGGCCTGCGTGTCGATGAAGGGGACCCGGTCCGGTCCGGGCAGCGCGGCCGGATCCCACCAGCCGCACACCGCCGTCACCGGGTCGTGGTGCAGCGCGGCCTCCTCGACGGCGAAGCCGAGGGCCGCGTCGCCCGCTGGCGAGCCGTCCACGCCGACCACGATCCGCCCGCCGTCCAGCCGCGTGGGCGACCGCACGACGACGACCGGGCAGGAGGCGTGGGACGCGACCTGGACCGCGGTGGAGCCCACCGGGAGCCCCTCGAACCCGCCGTGGCCGCGCGAGCCGAGCACGACCATGACGGCGCCGCGGGACGCCTTCAGGAACGCGGCCGCCGCCGACCCCTGCTCCAGGCACCACCGGACCTCCAGGTCGCCGGCGAAGGCGCGGGCCTTGCGGACGCCCTCGTCGGCCACGATCGCGCCCTCGCTCCGCAGGATCTCCAGGGTGTCCTTGTCCGGCGGACGCATCGGATAGGGCCAGTGCCACACGTGGCAGACGGTGAGGGCCAGGCCGCGGAGCCGCGCCTCCGCCGCCCCCCACTGGAGCGCCTGCTCGGCGGCGGGGGACCCGTCGTAGCCGACAAAGACGGAGCGCATCTCGTTCTGATCGCCCATCGGCCGCCTCCCTCCTCTACCGCGAGGGTGTTTCCATCCTCATCGAACGGAAACGGCCCAGGTAGAAGCGGTTTCGGAGGTCGCCATGGCGGCGCGCTGGGAGTTCTGGATCGATCGCGGCGGCACGTTCACCGACGTGGTCGGCCGGCGGCCGGACGGCACCCTCGTCACCGACAAGCTCCTCTCCGAGGACAGGGCGCGCTACCGGGACGCGGCCGTCGCCGGGATCAGGCGCCTCCTCGGGGTCGCGCCCGGCGAGCGCATCCCGGCGGAACTGATCGCGGGCGTGCGCCTCGGCACGACGGTGGCGACGAACGCCCTGCTCGAACGCACGGGCGAACCGACCGTCCTGGTCGTCACCGAGGGCTTCCGGGACGCGCTGCGGATCGCCTACCAGAACCGGCCCCGCATCTTCGCCCGGGAGATCGTGCTGCCCGAGACGCTCTACGCGCGGGTGATCGAGGCGAGGGAGCGGATCGACGCGCACGGGCGGGTCCTGGTCCCGCTGGACGAGGGCGCGGTCGAGCGCGAGCTGCGCGCGGCCTACGACGACGGGTTCCGCTCGGTGGCGGTCGTGTCGATGCACGCCTACCGGTACCCCGTCCACGAGATCGCGATCGGGAGGATCGCGCGCCGGATCGGCTTCCCCCAGGTCTCGGAGTCGCACGCGACGAGCCCGCTGATGCGGCTGGTCTCGCGCGGCGACACCACCGTCGTCGACGCCTACCTCTCGCCCATCCTGCGCCGGTACGTGGACCGGGTCGCGGGGGAGCTGGACGGCGCCCCGATCATGTTCATGCAGTCCAGCGGCGGCCTCACCGAGGCGCACGGCTTCCGCGGCAAGGATTCGATCCTGTCCGGCCCGGCGGGCGGCATCGTCGGCATGGCGCGGACGTCGGCGGCGGCGGGCTTCCACCGGGTCATCGGCTTCGACATGGGCGGCACCTCCACCGACGTCTCGCACTACGCGGGCGAGTTCGAGCGCCAGTACGAGACGCAGGTGGCGGGGGTGCGGATGCGGGCGCCGATGCTGAGCATCCACACGGTCGCGGCCGGCGGCGGCTCGGTGCTGCGCTTCGACGGCGGCCGGTACCGGGTCGGCCCCGACTCCGCCGGCGCCGACCCCGGGCCCGCCTGCTACCGGCGCGGCGGCCCGCTCACCGTCACCGACGCCAACGTGATGCTCGGACGGATCCGCCCCGACCACTTCCCGCACGTCTTCGGCCCGGACGGCGACCGGGCCCTGGACGCCGCGGTCGTCCGGGACCGCTTCGCCGCCCTGGCCGGCGAGATCGGCGACGGCCGCCCGCCCGAGGACGTCGCCGCCGGGTTCCTGCGCATCGCGGTGGCGAACATGGCCAACGCGATCAAGAAGATCTCCGTCCAGCGCGGCTACGACGTCACCGGGTACGTCCTCGCCACCTTCGGCGGGGCGGGCGGGCAGCACGCCTGCGCGGTCGCCGACGCGCTCGGCATGCGGCAGGTGCTCGTCCACCCGCTGGCGGGAGTGCTGTCGGCGTACGGGATGGGGCTGGCCGACGTCACGGCCATGCGGGAGTGCGCGGTGGAGGCGCCGCTGAGCGAGGACCTGCTGCCCGAGCTGGACGCGACCTTGGGAAGGCTCGGGGACGACGCGCGCGGCGAGCTGCGGGACGAGGGGATGGACGCCAGGCACGTCGTGCGCCGCGCCCACCTGCGCTACGCGGGCACCGACACCGCCCTCCTGGTGCGGGCCGGGCCCGTGGAGGCGATGGTCGCCGAGTTCGAGGAGGCCTACCGGCGCCGCTTCTCCTTCCTCATGCGGGACAAGCAGATCGTCGTGGAGGCCGTGTCGGTCGAAGCGGTGAGCAGCGACGACAGAGCGGCCGAGACGCCGGTCGCGGGCGTCGGCGAAGGCCCGGCCGAGGCCGCGCGCGTCCCGATGCACGTCGACGGCGCATGGCGCGACGTCGACCTGTACCGGCGGGAGGGGCTGCGGCCCGGCGACGCCGTCCCCGGCCCGGCGATCATCGTGGAGGCCAACGCCACGACCGTCGTCGACCCGGGCTGGCGGGCGGCCGTGAACGACCTCGGCCACCTGCTCCTGGACCGCGTGGCGGCCCGGTCCGGCGGGCGCGCCGTCGGCACCGGGGCCGACCCCGTCATGCTGGAGATCTTCAACAACCTGTTCATGTCGATCGCCGAGCAGATGGGCGTCCGGCTGCGCGGCACCGCGCACTCGGTCAACATCAAGGAACGGCTGGACTTCTCCTGCGCGATCTTCGACGCGTCCGGCGGGCTCATCGCCAACGCGCCGCACATCCCCGTCCACCTCGGCTCGATGGGGGCGTCCATCAAGGAGCTCGTCCGGCGCCGCCGCGCCGCCGGCGGCATGCGGCCGGGCGAGGTCTACGTGCTCAACGACCCCTACCACGGGGGCACCCACCTGCCGGACGTCACCGTCGTCACCCCGGTCTTCCTCGGGGACGTCGCGTCCGGGGCGGCCGGTGGCGGAGCCGCCGAGATCTCCTTCTTCGTCGCGTCCCGCGGCCACCACGCCGAGATCGGCGGCATCACGCCGGGGTCGATGCCGGCCTTCAGCGCGCTGGTGGAGGAGGAGGGCGTGCTGATCGACAACTGGCTGCTGGTCGAGGGCGGCCGGCTGCGGGAGGAGGAGACGGTGGAGCTGCTGACCTCGGCGCCCCACCCGTCCCGCAACCCGCTCGACAACGTCGCCGACCTGCGCGCCCAGATCGCCGCCAACGAGAAGGGCGTCGTCGAGCTGCGCGACATGGTCCGCCACTTCGGCCTGGACGTCGTGCACGCCTACATGCGCCACGTCCAGGACAACGCCGAGGAGGCGGTCCGCCAGGTGATCACCGCGCTGCGGGACGGCTCCTGCGCCTACGAGCTGGACGACGGCTCCGTGATCGAAGTCGCGGTGCGGGTCGACCGCCACGCCCGCACGGCGGAGATCGACTTCACCGGCACCTCGCCCCAGTCGGCCGGCAACGCCAACGCGCCGTCGTCGGTGGCGATGGCCGCGGTGCTGTACGTGTTCCGCACGCTGGTGGCCGAGGACATCCCGCTGAACGCCGGGTGCCTCACGCCGCTGCACGTCACGATCCCGCCGGGCTCGATGCTCGCGCCGCGCTACCCGGCGGCCGTGGCGGCGGGCAACGTCGAGACGTCCCAGGCCGTGACCGGCGCCCTGTACGCCGCGCTGGGGGTGATGGCGGAGGGCTCCGGCACGATGAACAACGTCACCTTCGGCAACGAGCGCCACCAGTACTACGAGACGGTGGCCAGCGGATCCGGCGCCGGGGACGGCTTCGACGGCGCCGACGTCGTCCAGACCCACATGACCAACTCCCGGCTCACCGACCCCGAGGTGCTGGAGTGGCGCTACCCCGTCCTGCTGGAGGACTTCGAGATCCGGCGCGGGAGCGGCGGCGCGGGACGGTGGCGCGGAGGCGACGGCGGCCGGCGCCGCGTCCGCTTCCTCGAACCGATGACGGTGACCACGCTGTGCAGCCACCGGCGCGTCCCGCCGTACGGGATGGCGGGCGGCGGGCCGGGCGCGCTGGGACGGCAGTGGGTCCAGCGCGCCGACGGCTCCGTGACGCCGATGGAGGGCCGCGACTCGCTCACCGTCGGCGCCGGGGACGTCTTCGTCATCGAGACGCCCGGCGGCGGTGGCTACGGCCGGTGACCCGCGTTCCTCGTGCGGCTCCCCTTCTTGGAGCCGGCGCAGTACTCGGCGGTCACCGCCTGCTCGGTGAGCCGGACCTGGTTGACGGCGTCGGTGGTGAAGACGAACGACATCGAGTGCCGCCCGCCCTTCGTGCTGCCCGTCCAGGTCTCCCAGCCGTCCAGGGTCCCGCCGTTGCCGTACGCCTTCACGCCGCACGGCGGTGTGGCGATCACCGCCCCGAGCCCGTAGCGGAACATGTCGCTGCCGGGGTAGGGCTGCGAGCCGGGGACGGGACGCAGCATCGCCCGCAGGAGCCGTCCGGGCAGGAGCCGTCCGCCGAGCAGGGCGGCGTCGAACCGGTTGAGGTCGCCGACGGTGGAGATCAGGTCGCCCGTGGCGCGCGCGAACGTGGTGTTGACGTCGGTGGTGTCCTTCAGCTCCGCCGGGTCGTCCGCCACCGGCGTGTACCCGTGCAGGTGCGGGCCGCGGATCCGCGGGTTCGTGCCCGGGAAGTAGGTGCCGCGCAGGCGCAGCGGCCGGATCAGCCGCTTGTTGATCTCGTGGACGTAGGTCCGGCCGGTGACGCGCTGGATGACCATGCCGAGCAGCACGTAGTTGGTGTCGGAGTAGCGCCACGAGGTGCCGGGCGGGAAGTCGGGCGGGTACTCCAGGCCCGCCTCCGCCAGCTCCCGCAGGGTGAAGTCGTGCCGCGGGTCGGTGACGGCGATCTCCTCGATGCGGGGATTGTTGGTGTAGTCGGCGATCCCGCTGGTGTGGTTCAGCAGCATCCGCATCGTGATCTTGTTGCCCTGGTACCCGTTGCCCTCCACGACACCGGGGATCACCTGGTCGACGGTGTCGCCCAGGCGCAGCCGCCGCTCGGCGACGAGCTGCAGGACCACCGTCGCCACGAAGATCTTGGTGATGCTGCCGGCCCGGAACTTCATGTACGCCCTCGGCGGGCGCCTGGTCGTGAGGTCGGCGACCCCGCTGGAGAGGTTCAGGACCCGGTGCGGCGTGCGCGATTGGGCGAGCGCACCCGGAGCGCCCTGCCGTACGGCCTCGTCCAGGACGGCCTGGAGAGCCTTCCCGGATGCGCCGCCAGCGGCCCCGCCCTTTGGCCGGTCCGCCGGCAGGACGGACGCCGCCGCGCCACTGGCGACGTTCATCGCGACGGTCAGGGCCAGGGCGCCGGAGGCGATGCCCCGGGCGCACGGATATGTCCCAAGAGTCATCATGTCGTCACTCTAAGTGAGCAACATCCCCTTCGACCGACCCCGATGCAAGGTTTACCTTTCCCGGGCGATGACCAGAGATCACGAATGGAAAGATCAGCACAGGCCGCACATCTGTGGGGCCCGCTTCGTTTTACGGCGACACGATCCACCTTTTGCGAGGTCGGCAGATATGTTAATGCTTCGTGCCGGTAAACTCCCGGCATTCGTCACCGCACTGGCGCTCGGCGTGTGCTCGTTCACGCCGGCGGCCGCGCACGCCCGGCAGCCCGTCCCCGGGAACGAGCGGGCGGTGGTGCGCGCGCTCGACCGCGGCGCCCATCCCCTGCTGACCACCGAGCCGGACGATGGCACGCGTGACCTGCGCGCACTCGGGCGGATGATCGGCGACACCCCCGTGGTCGGGCTGGGTGAGGCCACCCACGGGACGCACCAGTTCTTCAGCTTCAAGCAACGCGTCTTCGAATACCTGGTCAAGGAAAAGGGATTCACGACGTTCATGCTGGAACTGAACTGGGGCACCGGGCTCCGGCTGAACGACTACGTCCTGCGCGGCAAGGGCGACCCGGCCGCGATCATGCGGCAGGAGTTCCAGCAGAACTACCGCCTGTTCGCCAACGAGGACTATCTGCGCCTCATCAGGTGGATGCGCCATTACAACACCGGGAATCCGAAGCGGCCCCTGCAGTTCATGGGCGACGACGTCTACTTCACCAACATCGTGATCTTCCAGGAGATCTTCCGGTACGTCCGCGAGCGCGGCCGCGCCGACCTCATCCCGAAGCTCAAGGCCCTCTACGACGGGCTGATCCCCACCACCGACCTCAACACCTGGGAGCGGTGGTACGACGCCAAGCCCATGCGCGAGCGCCAGCGCGTGCAGCGGCAGGCGTGGCAGGCCCTGCGGCTCGTCGAGAGCCTGCGCCGGGGGGCTCCCCGGCAGGCCGCCGAATGGGCCGAGCAGCAGGCGAACGTCGCGTTCTGGATCGCCAAGACGCACGCCGCCGAGGACTTCTCCGGGCCGCGCGACGAGGCCATGGCGCTGAACACCGTGTGGTGGTACCGCCACATGAAGAGCAAGACGCTGCTCTCCGCCCACAACGCCCATGTCGGGTATCTGGGTGAGGCGCCGCCGCACACGTTCAAGCGGCAGGGGACCTGGCTGCGCCAGATCCTCGGGCCCCGCTACCTGGCCATGGGCGCCAGCTTCTACAAGGGGACGTTCACGGCGCTCGACGAGAACACCGGGTACATCCGCAGGTTCACCGTGGGCCCGCCGCCGCCGATCAACGCCGAGCAGGTGCTGAACCGCGTGCCCTTCCCGAAGTACTACCTCGACATGCGCACGGTGGACCAGCCGGCGCGCTCGTGGCTGCGGGAGGAGCACCAGGTCCGGTACATCACGGCGGTGTACTCGCCGACGGCGGTGGAGGAGAACAACATCGTGCAGCCGCTGGGACGCACCTACAGCGTCCTGTACGAGCTGCGCGACACCACACCGTCCAACCTGATCCCGGGAATTCCGCTGGGGCCGGGCCACTAGCGCTGGTGAGCGGGCCGGGTCCTATGGAGCCCGGCCCGCTTCGGCGTCCGTGCGGGCCGGCGCGTCACCCGCGCACCATCAGGGAATCCAGGGACTGCCCGTTGTGCAGGCGGCCGATGGCGTCGGCGATCAACGGGGCCACGGACCGCACCCGCGGCCGCGGCTCCCGCGCCCCGCCCACCGGGAGCGTGTCGGTGACCAGCAGGCAGCGGATCGGGAGCCGGCCGAGCCGGTCCCGCGCGGCGTCCACCAGCGGCCCGTGCGCCGCGGCCACGGTGATGTCGGGCGAGGCGCCGTGGGCCAGCAGGACGCGCACGGCCGCCTCGATCGTCCCGCCGGTGCTGATCATGTCGTCCACGACGACCGCGGGCCGGTCCCGCACGTCGCCGACCAGCTCCTCGGCGTGCACCCTCGCACCGCTCACCCGCGTCTTGCGCACCACGGCGACCGGCCGCCGCAGCAGCCGCGCGCAGTGCTCGGCGAGCTTGACCGCGCCGAGGTCGGGCGCCACCAGCACGGCCGTCTCGGAGGTCAGCTCCGCCAGCTCCCCGGCCAGGATCGGGACGGTCGTCAGCATCTCCACCGGAACCGGGCACATGGCCTCCAGGGCGACGGTGTGCGGCTCCACCACGATCAGCCGGTCCGCCCCCGCCGACGCCAGCGCGCCGAGCGCCACCCTGGCGCCCACCGCCTGGCCCGCCCTGCCCCGGCGATCCTGCCGGGCGTACCCGAAGTACGGGAGGACCGCGGTGACGGTCTCGGCGCCGCCCCGGCGGCACGCGTCCAGGAGCAGCAGCGCCTCGATGAGGTGGTCGTTGACCGCGGGCCCGGTGGGCTGCACCACGTAGACGTCCCCGCCCTGCACGCCGGACACGACGGGCCGCAGCTCGCCGTCCGGGAACCGCTCGACCTCGCAGGGCACCGGCCGGACGCCCAGCGCGGCCGCGACGGCGGCCGCCAGCCCCGGATGGGCGGTACCCGCGACGATCCGGGCCGGCATCGTGCTCCTGTCGGACATCGCCCTCCTGTCGGCCGCTCTCAAGGAGTCCTTCCCCTCCCCCGGCCAGATAGCCGGATTAGCCGCATATCGGACTGACCTGCACATATATGGACCTTTGGCCCTGGTGGCGCCCCGCCATCCGGCCGCACGATGGACTCGACGCGACGTGAGGGGGACACGATGCGAGCCAGCGAAGGCGACCGGCTGATCGTCCACGGGCACCACGTAGGCGAGGCGGCGCGCAGGGCCGAGATCCTCGAAGTGCACGGACGGGACGGAGAGCCGCCCTACCTGGTGCGGTGGGACGACGGCCACGAGAGCACGTTCTTCCCGTCCTCGGACTCCACCATCGAGCACCAGCCGGCCGAATGGGCGAAGCGGTAGAGCGACGGGGGGACGACATGGACCGGGCGACGACCAGGGCGGCTCCCGAGGTGGCCGTGGAACACCGGGGAAGGGTGCCGGAGGGCGCCACCGACTACGCGCGCTCCAAGGTGAGCGCGGTGTTCACGCACGCGCCCGAGCCGGTGCTGTTCGCGCGCGTGAAGCTGATCATGTCGCCGGACCCGGCAGTGCCGCGCCCGGCGACTGCCCAGGCCAACCTGGACGTCAACGGCCGCCTGGTCCGGGCACAGGTGGCCGCGCCGACCATGACCGAGGCCGTCGACCGGCTCCACGACCGGCTGCTGAACCGGCTCGACCGGGTCTCCCGGCACTGGGAGGCCCGCCGCGGCGCCTACCCCACGAGCCCCGCCACGGGCCCGCACGAGTGGCGGCACGGCGCCGAGCCGACCCAGCGCCCGGACTACTACCCGCGCCCCCCGGAGGAGCGCGAGCTGATCCGGCACAAGTCGTTCACGCTGACCTCCGAGACGCCCGACGAGGCGGCCTTCGACATGGAGGTGCTCGACTACGGGTTCCTGCTGTTCACCGACGTCGAGACGGGTGAGGACAGCGTCATCTACCCCGCCGACCACGGGTACCGGCTGGCGCAGACGACGCCCCGCGAGCGGACGGGCGCGCCCCGCGCCATCCCCCTGACGATCAGCCCGCGTCCCGCGCCCGAGTTGACCATCCAGGAGGCGATCGAGCATCTGGAGGTGGCCGGCGTGCGCTGGGTGTTCTTCCGCGACGCCGAGACCGGGCGGGGCAACGTCCTCTACCACCGCTACGACGGGCACTACGGCCTGATCATCCCCGCGTAGCGCGGAATCCCTCGATACCGGGTCTTGCGGCGCACAGCACCCCTGCCTACTATCCAGTAACCAAAGTCTGAATACGGTGATGTTCGGATTTGGGCGGATTCTCATGCGGCCCACAAGGCCGGCGGAATCCAGGGTCGGCCATGCCCGCGACCGTTCATCACCGCGCAGCCGGCGCCGCGGCCCGCGCGGGAGGGTCCCGCCTGCCGCAGTGCGCCGGCATGGACGCGGAAAGGTTCCGCGCTCCCGCCCCCTCTGGGCGACCCCCACCCCCTGGGAGAAGCAAGCATGCACGCTGCGACCGCCCCTGCCCGCCCCAGACCACACCGTCGCCTGCGAAGCATCGCCGCCGCCGCCGTCCTGGCCGCCGGCGCCATCGCCCCCGCCGTCACCGCGACCACCGCGCACGCGGCCCCCCTGCGCGAGGTGATGTTCGTCGGCAACAACTGGGAGGGCACCGCCGACGTCATCAGGTCCAGCGGCGACTTCGCCAAGATCGGCCGGATCGACGTCGTCCCCGACAAGAGCCAGCGGCTCACCGCGATCTACCTCAACCCGATCAACCTGGCCGTCTTCCTGGGCATCCGCGCCACCGCCGGCGAGGGCCACGACCAGCTCGTCGACGACCTGTACTCCACCCCCGACGGCTCCGCCCTGGTCGCCTCGCGGCCCAGCTTCGGCGACGTCGTCTCCATCGACCTCACCACCGGGAAGGTCCGGTGGCGGTTCGCCGTCTCGGGCTACCGCGCCGACCACATGTCGGTCTCCCCCGACGGCACCAAGGTCGCGGTGTCGGCCTCGCTCGGCAAGGTCGTCCACGTCCTGGACATCGGCACCGGCAAGCAGCTCGGCTCGTTCGCCACCGGCGACAAGCCCCACGAGAACATCTTCACCAGGGACGGCCGGTACATCCTGAACATGTCCATCGGGAACGTCGAGACGGACTTCGACGACCCGTCCCAGGACTGGACCAAGGGCGACCGGCACATCACGATCGCCGACGCCTCCACCTACAAGGTCGTCAAGACCATCGACATGCGCTCCCGGCTCGACGCCTTCGGCCGCAAGGACCTGTCGAACGCGATCCGGCCCGCGGTGTTCTCCCCGGACGAGTCGAAGCTGTACTTCCAGGTCTCGTTCTTCAACGGCCTCGTCGAGTACGACATGGCCACCGACAAGATCACCCGGGTGAGGACGCTGCCGAAGAACCCGGCGACCAGCGACGACCGCAAGACCTTCGTCAACGACTCCCGCCACCACGGGCTGTCGATGAGCCCCGACGGAAGCAGGCTCTGCGTCGCCGGGACCATGGACGACTACGCCACCGTCGTCAACCGCTCCACCCTCCAGGAAGGCCCCCTGGTCACCGCGTCCAAGCCCTACTGGGCCACCGTCAGCGGCGACGGCCGCGCCTGCGTCATCTCCGAGAGCGGCGCCGACCAGGTCACCGCCATCGACTTCGGCACCGGCCAGAAGATCACCTCCGTCCCCGTCGGCGACCACCCCCAGCGCGTCCGCCTGGCCCACATCCCCGCCACCTGGACCGGCACCACCGGCTGACCTCCGTCCCGTCCCTCCGGCAGGGAACCGGCCAGTCCGGCGGGGCGGGCCGGTTCCAGGGCCTCCTCGTGGGTCCGGCGACCCTCCCGGCAAGAGATCGCTAGTGT
This sequence comes from Actinomadura sp. NPDC048955, assembly GCF_040649435.1. NCBI lineage: Bacteria > Bacillati > Actinomycetota > Actinomycetes > Streptosporangiales > Thermomonosporaceae > Actinomadura > Actinomadura sp. NPDC048955. Next base: position 124,074 of record NZ_JBEZJI010000003.1, on the reverse strand, counting down.
TCGGCGATCTCTTGTCGGACGGGGTGGCGGAACTGATGGCGCTACGGGCGGATGTGGCCGCGGTGGTCGCGGATGCCGGGATGCTCGGTGTGGACGTCGACGAGGCCGTCGAGGACGAGCATGTGCGGGTTCGGGTGTACTGCGAGGCCGTTGCGGCGGTCGCCGCGTCCGGACGTCCTGACGCCGAGCGCAGGATCGTGGCGCTGATCCTGCGCGATCCCGTTTCGTCGGTGGCCAAGACGGCGGTCGTCCAGCTCGTCGACGAGGTCGCGAAGAGGGCCGGCGATCCGGGCGGGTTCCAGCGGTGGGCGGACGGGCTCCTGCCGGAGCTGCGCAGGCTGGAGGCGGACGGGCACCGCGAGTTCGTGCGTCGCCGCGTCCACGACTGGTCGGTCTACCTGGCGGTCGAGGAGGGGCGGGAGCCGTCGTCCGCCGAGTTGGCGGGCACCACGCCCTGGATGCAGCGCATGCTCGCGGAGAGCACCGCCTTCCTGCCCGTCCTTGAGCTGCTGGCCGAGAGCGGCGGAACGAGGAAGGTACGGAACATCGCCAGGCAGCGGGCCGACGCGCTCGCGAGGAGGCGGTAGAGGTGTCAGCTCGCCCGGGCGGCGACGGCGTGGCCTTGCAGGATGGCCGTGAAGCGCTCGTCGGCGCGGTCGAGCTGGCCGGTGATGTGCTGCTTGATCCGCTCCTTGAGCGGGGTGTCGGGGCGGTTGATCAGGTCCTTGAGCTCCGGGACGAGCGGGCGGTACTTGCGGGCCAGCTTGCGGAGCTTGGGGCCGGTGGTGTGGATCAGGCCGACGCCGTTGTCGGTGAAGTCGGAGACCTTGATGACGCGGGCGGCCGGGTGGCGTTCCAGGCTCTCGACGACGTGGGCGCGGTACTGGGCGTGGACGTCCCCGCCGCGGTCGTAGACGGGGTTGGTCACGGCGCGGACGAGCTCGGCGACGCGCGGCCCGAACTCGGCGGACAGGACGCCGAGCGCGGCCTCCGCCGGATCGGCGTGGCCGTCGCCGGCCAGGTCGGCCGGGTGGTCCTCGACGGAGTCGTGCATGAGGGCGGCGACGAGGAGGTCCGCGTCGTCCATCTCGTAGTGGCACATGATGCGCAGCGTCACCCGGAGCAGGTGGTTGACCACGGGCTCGCGGACGCGGCGGTCCTGCCGGTGCAGGTCGCCGGCCAGCGCGAGCGCCGTGCTGAGGCGCCGCCAGTCCGGCTCGCGGAACCGCAGGATCTCGCGGGAGAACCGGTCGCGGAGTCCGGCCTCGCCGTACACCTCGGTGATCGTGTGGAGCGGAAGAGTCTGCAGATAGCTGGGCACCGTGTTCCCCTCTCGCGGGAGGTGCGCGCCCGTCCGCGGGCCGGAGGGGCGTTCCCGCGTACCGGTCCGACGTTGTTCGCGATCATCTGGTTCCGTCCGCGGCGGGCGTTCTCGCTGGTGGCGGGCCGGCACCGTCGGACAGTCGAAAGAATTCTCGAATCGAGCGATGAGTTCTCCGGGCGGCGGGGGTCTACCCCGGCATGACGACGATGCGAGAGCACGCAAGCGGCGGGACGGCGGGGACCGCGCCCGGCCGTTCGAAGACGCCCGCCGTGATCCGGCTGCTGGTGCTGGCCACCTTCGTGGTGATCCTCAACGAGACGATCATGATCAACGCGATCCCGCGGCTGATGGCGGACATGGACGTCACCGAGCAGGCCGCGCAGTGGCTCTCGACCGCGTTCATGCTGACCATGGCCGCGGTGATCCCGGTGACGGGGTGGTTCCTGCAGCGGGTCACCACCCGCCGCGCCTACGCCACCGCGATGGGCGTCTTCCTCGCCGGGACGGCGCTGGCCTCCGTCGCGCCGGTGTTCGAGGTGCTGCTGCTCGCGCGGATCGTCCAGGCGACCGGCACGGCGGTGATGATGCCGCTGCTGATGACGACGCTGATGACCGTGGTGCCCGAGGAGGACCGCGGTCGCGTGATGGGCAACGTGACCATGGCGATCTCGGTCGCGCCGGCGCTGGGCCCGGCGGTGTCGGGCCTGATCCTGCAGCTCGGCTCGTGGCGGCTGCTGTTCGCGGCGGTGCTGCCGGTCGCGGCGCTGGTCGCCTGGCGGGGCCTCGGACGACTGGAGAACGTCGGGGAGCCGCAGGCCGGCACCATCGACTGGTTCAGCGTCGCGGCCGCCGCCCTCGGGTTCGGCTCGCTGGTGTACGGGCTGAGCAGGTTCGGGCAGGGCGGCGCGGTGGTCCCCACGGTGATCGTCGCGGTCGGGGCGGTCACGATCGCGGTGTTCGCCGTCCGCCAGCTCCGGTTGCAGCGCCGCGACGTCCCCCTGCTGGACCTGCGCGTCCTGCGGCACCCCGTCTACGCCCTCTCGCTGCTGCTGATGGCCCTGGGGTTCATGGCGATGATGGGGTCGATGATCCTGCTGCCGATCTACCTGCAGAACCTGCGCGGGCTCACGCCGCTGGAGACGGGCCTGCTGATGATGCCCGGCGGGCTCGCGATGGGGCTGCTCGGCCCGGTCGTCGGACGGCTCTTCGACCGCTTCGGCGGGCGGATGCTGATCATTCCGGGGGCGGCCGGCATCGTGCTCGCCCTGGCCGGGTTCACGCAGATCTCGGCGACGATGCCGTACTGGCAGGTCCTCGGCCTGCACTCGCTGCTGATGGTGTCGCTGGCGGCGGCGTTCACCCCCGTGTTCACCCTCGGCCTCGGGGCGCTCCCGGCCCCGCTCTACTCGCACGGCAGCTCGATGCTGGGCACCCTCCAGCAGGTCTCCGCGGCCTTCGGCACGGCGCTGGTCGTGACGGTGATGACCGGGCGCGCCGAGGGCCGGATCGCCGACGGTGTCGCCGCCGCGGCCGCCCAGCTCGACGGGATGCGGCTGGCGTTCGTCATCAGCGCCGCGCTGTCCCTGGTGATGGTCGGGGTCGCGTTCCTGCTGCCCAGGCGGGCGAAGGCCGCCGCCGCGCCCGAGGCGCCGCCGGCTGCCGACGCGCAGGCCGCCGACCGGGCACTGGAGCCCGCCGCCTGCTGAACAGACGATGCCTGCTGAACGGACGGTGCCTGCTGAACGGGCCGGTGGTGAGACTCGCTCTCACCGCCGGCCCGTTCGCTTCTGCGTCACAAGTAGTGGCGGAGGACCAGGTCGGCGGGGTAGGGGTCCAGGTAGGTCTGCTGGGTCAGGTAGCCGAGGCCCTCGCCCTTGGCGTGGTGGCGCAGAAGCGCGATGGGGACGCTGAGGGGCGACTGTCCCTGGCGGTAGGTCTCGATGGCCGCCAGGAGGTCGTGGCGGCGGGTGTCGTCGAGGTGGTCGCTGAGCATCCCGAAGACGTGCTGGAGGGCGTTCATGTGGCGCCCGCGCTTGGGGCGGACGGCGAACGCCGCGCTGAACGCGTGCCGGTAGTCGGTCTCCAGCTCGTCCCGTGGACGGGTCCCCGCCTGCGCGACGATCCGTCCGAGCGCCTGGTAGGCGGACGGGTCGTGGGCGAGGATCTGCAGCTTGTGGCGGCTGTGGAAGGCGACGAGGTCGCGGGGCCGCCAGTCGGCGCCGAACAGCTCGCGGAGCCGGGCGTGGGCGAAGATGCGCTCGATGAAGTGCTCGCGCAGGACGGGGTCGCGGAGGCGGCCGTCCTCCTCGGCGGGCAGGTCCGGGAGCGCCTCGCGGACGAGTCCGGCGAACACCCCGCGGCCCTGGCGGTCCACGGGCTGGCCGTCGGTGCGCTCACCGGGCCCGCCCGAGGCGTAGCGCGGCAGGCGGAACAGCCCACAGGAGGGCGAGCGCGACTTGAGCACGTAGCCGTCCAGGTCCTCCAGCTGGGGGACGCGCGTCTCGGCCAGCGCGGTCATCGCGGCGGTGTGGTCGGCGGACCCGTCATGGGTGACGAGGTGCCCGTCGGTGAGCAGCCGCAGCGTGGGACGCGGCGTCCCGAGGCCGATCTCCATCTCCGGGCAGACCGGGACCCAGTCGACGTGCGGGTCCAGGACGTCGGTGAGGAACCGGTCGCGGCTGTGGCCGGCGTTGTAGCGGACCGGGGCGCCGAGCAGGCAGCTCGACACCGCCAGCCGGGGACGCGGGTAGGGGGCGGCGGTCATAGGAGCTCTCTCATCCGGCGCAGGCCGCGGGCCGTGCGCGCCTTGACGGTGCCCAGGGGGACGGACAGCCGGTCGGCGATCTCGGTCTGCGTCAGCTGCCCGAAGTGGGCCATCACGATCGCCTGCCGCTGCGGCAGCGGCAGGACAGCGAGGGCGTCCCGGACGTCGCAGGCGGTCTCCACGGACGGCGAGGCGTCGGGGGTCCGCGCGGCGGGAAGCTCCGCGTGGTCCTCCAGGGGCAGCGTCCTGCGGTAGTGGCGGGCCTCGGCGCGGAGCTGGTCGATGGCGCGCCTGCGGGCGATGGCGAGGACCCAGGGCTCCAGGTTGCGGGACGGGTCGAAGCGGCGGCGCGACTTCCAGACCTCCAGGAAGACCAGCTGGACGACGTCGTCCACGGCGTGCCGGGGCACGAGCCGGACGACATGGCGGCGGACGAGCGGGCCGAGCGAGGTGTAGCACTCGGCAAGCGCGGTCTCGTCCCCGCGTGCGAGCCGCTCTCCCAGGTTCATGAGCTGGGCCTTTCCCGAGGGAATCGTTTCAAAACTTGTTCATAGTCGATTCCGGGGGCGGCGTCGAGCCCGACACGGCGACGGGTGATGCGATCGTGCGGCTTTCCCGGCGGATCAGGGCGCCGCGGGGCCGTCCAAAATCTCGGTGACGGCTTGGGAAAGACTCGTCACGAAGCGGACGGCGTCCGGCAGCCGGTCCCGCCTCCAGCCCGGGCCGCCGGCCAGCAGCCGCACCGCGGGACGGGTTCCCGGAAGATCGGCCAGCCAGTCCGGGTCGCCGGTGCGGGCGATCTGCGACCAGACGAAGACGGTGCCCGGCCCCGTACGCCGGATCGCGGCGGCGAGGGCGTCCGCGGGCACCCGCGCCCCCAGCAGGCTCGCCGCGACACCGCCCTGCGCCAGCGCGGCGGCCAGCGCGTACAGCGGCAGGCTGTGCTGCTCCTCGGGGGCGCAGGCCAGCAGGACGGGCCGGACGTTCACCGGCCGCGCGGGCGGCGGCACCTCCGCCAGCCCGCCGAGCACCACGGTGGACAGCAGGTGCTCGACCTCGACGCAGCCGCCGGACGACGCGTGCTTGCGGCCGATGCCGACCAGGACCGGGACCATCAGGCCGTCCCAGGCCCGCACGACCCCGTCCCGCGCGATCGCGGTCCGGACGGCGTCGTTCATGGCGGGGACGTCCAGGGACATCGCCGCGCGGGCCAGGCCGCGCACCTCGGCGGTGTCCGCTCCGGCGGGCGCCTCCCCGACGGGCACGCGGTTGCCTCCGGCGCCGTGCCCGCGCGGCGGGCGCGGCTCGCCGGGCGGCTCGCGCAGCGCGACGTGGGCGGCCTCGCCCGGCGGGGCGCCCGCGAGGATCAGCCGCTGCATCGCTTCGAGCCGTGCCACGTCCACGGGCGTGTAGCGGCGGTGGCCGCCGGGGCTGCGCCCGCTCGGGCCGATGCCGTACCGGCGGTCCCACGTGCGAAGGGTGGCGGCCGCCAGGCCCAGGCGCCGCGCCACCGCGCCCACGCCCAGTCCCGGTTCCCGGTCCGTCTCCCCACGCATGCGTTTCGATCTCCCGTGCTGCTCCGACGGCACAGCGTACGGCGTCTCCGGTTCCGCGATGTCCCCGGCCGGACGAGCCCACCGGTCGCACGGCCGCCTGGTCGTACGGTCTCCCTGGTCTTCGCCGGAGCCGGTCGTTCCGGTTGCATCCCGGGCCGCCGCTGACCTCCGCGAACGCGGACGTGCGGATGCCGCCGCAGCGGGAAGGCTCACGGCCATGAGTGCGACGAACGAGCGGCATCGCGTCCGGACGAGCACCCGGTGGGCCGTCTACGGGGCCACCGCGGCGGCGGTGACGGCGACGGCGGCGGCCGGGGCCAAGGCGGTCGATCCCGGCAGCCGCTGGTACCGGGCCCTCGACAAACCGCCGTGGCAGCCTCCTTCCTGGGCCTTCGGGGTCGTGTGGACGCCGCTGTACGCGAGCGTCGCCTGGGCGGGCGGGCGCGCGCTGCTGAGGTCGCAAGGGCGCCGGCGCCGCGCCCTGGCCGCGAGCCTCGGCGTCAACCTGGTGCTGAACGCGGGCTGGAACCACCTGTTCTTCGGCCGCCGCAGCACGGGCGCGGGGGTCGCGGGCACGCTGCTGCTGGACGCCAGCAACGCCGAACTGATCCGCCGCACGGCCCGCGCCGACCGCGCCGCGGCCGCCGCGCTGCTCCCCTACGCGGCATGGTGCGCGTTCGCCACCGCGCTGAACGGCGACATCGCCTACCGCAACCGTTCGCGCCCCCGGCTCCGAAGACTCAGGTGATGGACACCTCGCTGATGCTGTTCACCCGCGACCTCCGGGTGCGCGACAACCCCGCTCTGGCCGCGGCCTGCGAGGCCGGACGAGTCGTCCCGGTCTTCGTCTTCGACGACGCGATCCTGGACGGTCCGTTCGCCGCGCCCAACCGTGTCCGGTTCCTGCTCGACAGCCTTGACGACCTGCGAAAGTCGCTCAAGGATCGGGGCGGCGACCTGGTCGTGCGGCGCGGCGACCCGGCCGGGGAGGTCGTCCGGCTGGCCCGCGAGACCGGCGCCGGCTCGCTGCTGCTCGCCGACGAGCGGACGGCGTACGCGGCCCGGCGCCTCGACCGCGTCCGGGAGGCCGCCCGCGCCGACGGCCTCGACCTGGACGTTTCGGCGCACCCCGGCATCACCGTGGTCACGCCCGGCGAGCTCACCCCGGTCAGCGGCGACCACTACAAGGTGTTCACCCCGTACTGGCGGGCCTGGGAGGCGGCCCGGTGGCGCCCGGCCGTGGACGCGCCCGAGAAGGTCCGGCTGCCGTCCGGTGTGAAGCCGGGGGCGCTGCCCCGGCTCGCCGACCTGACCTCGGGGTCCCCGTCCCCCGACCTCGCGCCCGGCGGGGAGCGCGCGGGACGCGAGCGCATGGCGGCGTGGCTGCGCGACGACGCCGCCGAGTACGACGACGTCCGCGACGATCTCGCCGCCGACCGCACGTCCCGGCTCAGCCCGTACGTGAAGTTCGGCTGCGTGTCGCCGCGCGAACTGGCGGAGGCCGCGCCGGACGCCTACCGGCGCCAGCTGGCGTGGCGGGACTTCCACCACCAGGTCGCCGCCGCCTTCCCCGACCTGCCGCGGCGCGACTACCGGTCGCGCGACCGGCGGTGGAAGGACGACGAGGACGCCTTCGCCGCGTGGTGCGACGGGACGACCGGCGTCCCGATCGTGGACGCGGGGATGCGCCAGCTGCACCGCGAGGGGTTCATGCACAACCGCGCCAGGCTCATCACCGCCTCGTTCCTGACCCGCGACCTCGGCATCGACTGGCGGCGGGGCCTCGGCCACTTCAACGAGTGGCTCGTCGACGGCGACGTCGCCGACAACGCGGGGAACTGGCAGTGGGTCGCCGGTACGGGGAACAGCACCCGGCCCGACCAGGTCATGAACCCGTTCCGGCAGGCGGCGCGCTTCGACCCGCGCGGCGACTACGTCCGCAGGTACGTCCCCGAACTCGCCGGTGTCGAGGGGGCCCGCGTCCACCGGCCCTGGACGCTGGACGAGGACCGCAGGCGGTCGCTGGACTACCCGCCGCCGATCATCGACCCGGACGACCGATGACCCCCGGGGAGGGCGGCCCGGCCCGCCCGGCCGACGACGACCGAGGGAGACGGATGGACACCGGGGAAGGGCGGCTCTGCCTCGTCACGGGAGCCAGCGGCTACATCGGAGGCCGCCTCGTGCCGGAACTCCTGGACGCCGGATTCCGGGTGCGGTGCATGGCGCGCTCGGCCCACCGGCTGCGAGACCACCCGTGGGCGGACCGGGTGGAGATCGCGGAGGCCGACGCGACAGACCCCGGGTCGACGCGGCGGGCCCTGGAGGGCGTGGACGTCGCCTACTACCTGATCCACGCGATCGGCGGCAACGGCGGCTTCGCCGAGACCGACCGGCGGGCGGCGCGCACGTTCTCCGCCGCGGCGCGGGACGCGGGGGTGGGGCGGCTGGTCTACCTCGGCGGCATGGAGCCGGAGGAGGAGCTGTCGGCGCACCTGCGGTCCCGCGCCGAGGTCGCCCGGATCCTGCTGGACGGCGGGGTGCCGACCGCGTGGCTGCGCGCCGCCGTGATCATCGGTTCGGGCTCGGCGTCGTTCGAGATGCTGCGGTACCTGACCGAGCGGCTGCCGGTGATGGTCACGCCGCGCTGGGTGCGCACCCGCATCCAGCCGATCGCGATCCGGGACGTCCTGTACTACCTGGTGGCGGCCGCGGACCTGCCCCCGGACGTGAACCGGGGGTTCGACATCGGCGGGCCGGACGTGCTCACCTACCTCGACATGATCCGCGGCTACGCGCGTGTGGCGGGCCTCAGGCAGCGGATCATCATTCCGGTCCCGGTGCTGAGCCCGCGGCTGTCGAGCCATTGGGTGGGGGCCATCACCCCCGTCCCCGGCGCCCTGGCGCGACCGCTGGTGGAGTCGCTGCGCAACGAGGTCGTGTGCAGGGAGAACGACCTCGCCGAGTACGTGCCGCCGCCGCCCGGCGGGACGGTCGGGTTCGAGCGCTCGGTCGAGCTGGCGCTGCGCCGCGTCCGGGAGACGGACGTCGCGACGCGCTGGTCGTCGGCGAGCACGCCCGGCGCGCCCAGCGACCCGCTGCCGACGGACCCGGACTGGGCGGGCGGCAGCCTCTACACCGACGAGCAGGTCCGCCGGACGTCCGCGCCGCCCGAGCGGCTGTGGGAGGTGGTCGAGGGGATCGGCGGCGACCGCGGCTGGTACTCCTTCCCCGTCGCCTGGCAGGCCCGGGGCGTCCTCGACCGGCTGGTGGGCGGGGTCGGGCTGCGGCGCGGCCGCCGCGACCCGCGCCGGCTGCGGATCGGGGAGGCGGTGGACTTCTGGCGCGTGGAGGAGATCGAGCCGGGGCGGCTGCTGCGGCTGCGGGCCGAGATGCGCCTGCCGGGGCTGGCCTGGCTGGAGTTCTCCGTGCGCCGCGACGACTCCCGCACGTTCCTCACGCAGCGGGCCCTGTTCCACCCCCGGGGCCTCGCCGGGCACGCGTACTGGTGGGCGTTCCGCCCGTTCCACGACGTGATCTTCGGCGGGATGTGCACGGGCATCGTCCGCGCGGCCGAGCGGGGCGGGAAGGCGAAGGCCCGCGCGACCGTGCGGGCCCACTGAACGCCCCTGCCGCTCACGGCCCCGCGCCCGCGGGGGATGCAACCGACCGGGCCTCGCGTCCCGAAGAACTGTGCAGACCTGAAGAACGACGCAGAACCGAAGAACTGCGCAGAACCCACTCGGGACGGCGATGGAGAAGAAGTTGCGAACCCGACTCGTGCCGATGAGAGGGCGGGGCTGATGGGAGGGCGGGGCCCGGTCGTCGTGATCGGGGCGGGTCTCGGCGGCCTGTCCGCCGCGGTCCATCTGGCGGCGCGGGGACGCGAGGTGGTGCTGGTCGAGGCCCGGGACGTGCCCGGCGGCTGCTGCGGCACCGCCAGCACCGGCGGGTACCGGTTCGACACCGGACCCTCGGTGCTGACCATGCCGGACGTGCTCGCCGAGACGTTCGGCGCGGCGGGCGCCGACCTGGAGAGCGTGCTGCCGCTGCGGCGCCTGGACCCGTTCTACCGGCTGGCGTTCCACGACGGGTCCCGGCTGGACGTGGTGGGCGGCGCCGAGCGGATGGCCGCGAACGTCCGGGAGCTGTGCGGCCCGGCCGAGGCGGCGCGGTACCTGCGGTTCCGGCGGCGCCTCGGGGAGATGTTCGAGGCGGAGTGGTCGTCGTTCATCGACGCGGACATGACCCGGCTGCGCGGCATGGCGCGGCCCTACGCGCTGCTCAGGCTGGCGGCGGCGGGCGGGTTCCGGCGCCTGGACCGCTTCGTGGCCGGTCACCTGACCGACGAGCGGCTCGTCAGGGCCCACACCTTCCAGGCGCTCTACGTGGGGCTGCCCCCGCACAAGGCGCTGGCGATCTACGCGGTCGTCGCGCACATGGACACCGTCGGCGGCGTCTACTTCCCCGCCCGGGGCGGCATGCACGCCGTGCCGCAGGCGCTGGCGGCCGTCGCGGAGAAGGCCGGCGCCTCGATCAGGTACGGCGTCCGCGCCGAACGGGTCGAGACCGGGGCGGACGGTGTGACGGCGGTCCGGCTGGACACCGGTGAGCGGCTCCCCGCGAGCAGCGTCGTCGTCGCCTGCGACCTGCCGCGGGCGCACGCCGGGCTGCTGCCGGAGGAGGCCGGCGACTGGCGGCTGCGCAGGCCGCGGTACTCGCCGTCCTGCCTGGTCATGCACTTCGGGCTGGACAGGCGGCTGCCCGGGCAGTCCCACCACACCCTGCACTTCGGCCGCGAGTGGGGCGGCGTCTTCTCCGCCCTGGCGGCGGGACGTCCGCAGCCCGACCCCAGCCTTCTCGTGACATATCCCGAATCGGACGACACCGCCGCGCCCGCGGAGCACTCGACGTTGAGCGTCCTGGAGCCCGCGCCGAACCTGGCGGGCGGAGCCGACTGGGACCGTCTCGCCCCGCACCTGGAAGACCGCCTGCTGGGCCGCCTGGCCGACCTCGGGTACGGCGACCTGTCGGCGGCGCCCCGGGAGACGTTCGACCCACCGGCGTGGGAGCGTCTCGGCCACTCGGCGGGCACGCCCTTCGCCCTCGACCACCGCTTCCGGCAGACGGCGTGGTTCCGCCCGTCCGGCCGTAGCCGCCGCGTCCCGGGACTGCACTTCGCCGGGATGTACACCGCGCCGGGGGTGGGGGTCCCACCGGCGCTGATCTCCGGGAGGCTGGCCGCCGCCCGGATCCTGGAGGGCGCCCGATGACGCTGACCGCGAGCTACGAGCACTGCCGCCGCCTGAACGCCCGGCACGGACGCTCCTTCTATCTGGCGACGCTGCTGCTGCCCGCGTGGAAACGCCGGCACGTCCACGCGCTGTACGGGTTCGCCCGCCATGTGGACGACATCGTCGACGAGTACAAGGCCACTGGCGCGGAGGGCCGCGGCGCGGCGTTGGACCAGGTCAAGGAGCGGCTCGACGCGGCGCTGGCCGGCGAGCACGTCCGCGACCCGGTGCTGCCCGCGCTGGTGCACACCGTGCGGTCGTTCGACGTCGAGCGTGCGGACATCGACGCGTTCCTGGAGTCGATGCGCGCCGACCTGACCGTCACCCGCTACGCGACGTACGACGATCTGCTGGCTTACATGGAGGGGTCGGCCGCGGCCATCGGCCTCATGATGCTGCCCGTCCTGGAGACCCTGCCCGGCGCCGGGCGGTCCGCGCGCGAGCCCGCACGGGAGCTCGGGCGGGCGTTCCAGCTGACCAACTTCCTGCGCGACGTGGCCGAGGACCTGGGCCGCGGCCGCGTCTACCTTCCGACGAACGACATGAAGAAGTTCGGCGTCACCGAGGACGACCTGGCCTCCGGGACGTGCACGCCCGGCCTCCGCGAGCTGGTGGCCTTCGAGGCCGGCCGCGCGCGGGAGCACTACGCCCGGGCGCTGGAGGGGGTGAAGCTGCTGGTGCCGTCCTCGCGTCCGTGCATCCGCGCGGCGCACGAGCTGTACGGCGGGATCCTGGACGAGATCGAGGCGTCCGGCCACGACGTGCTGGCCGGGCGGGCGCGGGTGCCCCGCCGCCGCCGCGCCGTGATCTACGCGCGGCACCTGGTGGCGGCGTCCGCCGCGGGCCGGGCCGAGCGGCGCGTTCCCGCCGGGACGGTCTGACATGGGAGAAAAGGGCGGTACGGCGCGGGTCGTGCTCGACGCGATGGGCGGCGACCGCGGGCCCGCCGAGACCGTCCCGGGCGCACTGGCGGCGCACCGCGAGCACGGCGTGCCCGTCCACCTGGTGGGACGGGCCGACGAGATCGACGAGGAGCTGCGGCGGCACGGCGGCATCGGCGAACTGGAGGTGCAGCACGCCGACGACGTGATCCCCATGGCCGACCGGGGCTCGAACGCCGCGTTCCAGGCGAAGTCCAGCCTGATGGTGGGCTGCGAGCTGGCCCGCCGCGAAGGAGCGGCGTTCGTGTCGGCCGGGTCCACCGGCGCGGTGGTGACCTGCGCGGTCCGCGCCTTCGGGCGGCGCAAGGGCGTGCTGCGCCCCGCGCTGGCCGTGGCGCTGCCCGCCCTGTCGGGCCACACCGTCCTGGTCGACGCGGGCGGCACCGCCGACCCGTCGGCGGAGATGGTGGCGCAGTTCGCGACGCTCGGCGCCGAGTACGCGCGGAGCGTCCTGGGCGTGACCGACCCCTCGGTGGGGCTGCTGTCCATCGGAGCGGAGCCGGGCAAGGGCAACCGGCTCGTCCGGGACGCGGCGGTGCTGCTGCCGGGGATGCCGGTGCGCTTCCACGGCAACGTCGAGGGCCACGACGTCCTGGCCGGAACCGTCGACGTGGTCGTGACCGACGGGTTCACCGGGAACGTCGTGCTGAAGAACATCGAGGGCTGCGTCCGCACGACGCTCGGCCTCGTCGCGCGCGCCGGGGTCACCGACACCGGGCCCCTGGAGGCGGTCGCGCGGCTCTACGCCGCCGACACCCACGGGGGCGCCGCCCTGCTGGGCCTGACCGGGACGGTCGTCGTCGCGCACGGCTCGTCGAACGCGGCGGCCGTCGCGCGCGCCTGCCTGGTGGCACACGACCTGGCCGCGGAGGGTCAGTGAGCCACGGGGCCGGGGGCGGCTCCGTCCCGCTCCCCGGGGCGCAGCGGGTCGCGGCCGTCCCAGGTCCCCTCGGCACCGAACGGAACGAAGCGGGCGAAAAGCTCCTCGCTGTACCAGCCCTCGCGGCGGACGCGCCTGATGACGGCGCGGTGGGCGCTCCCCTGGTAGGCGTAGCGGTGGACGGACGCCTCGTCCCGCCAGAGCGAGAACGTCGCCTGCCGGGCGAGGGGCCACTCCCCGATCCCGACCGAGGCGAGGCAGCCGTCCTGGCCGCCCAGCAGGCGGTCCACGTCCGGCACGGAACGGTAGAACGCCACCAGCCGTCGCGGACGGATCGACGCCCTGGTCAGCACGGCCACCGGCCCGCACGGCGCGGGACGGTCCACCGTGTCCCCGAGCGGATCCGACCCTCCCCAGCCGCCCCGGGACGCCAGCGGCGCGAGCCGCACATGCCAGGACTCCTCGGCCTCGTCCCGCCACCGCGCCGCGATCGGCGAACGCGCAAGGAAGCGCTCCAGCGCCGGTTCGCCGTCCCACACCGCGAACAGGGCCCAGCGGCGCAGGTCGGCGCCGAGGCTCATGGAGCGGCCCCTCCCCGTCCCGAGCAGCCGCCAGAACCGCAGCCCTCCGGTGCCGCGCAGCACCGGACGGTCGAACGCCATGTGCCGCATGGCGTCCACTCCCGCGTACCTGATGAGGTGGAACGAGGCGATGATGTCCGTGCTCATGGCGGTGGTCCCGTGTTCACAGCGGTGATTCCCATGCTCGTGGCGGTCGTCGGCGGCTACCTGCTCGGCTCGGTGCCTGTCGCGGTGCTCGTCGGGCGAGCCCACGGCCTCGATCCGCGCGACGTCGGCGACCGCAACCCCGGTTTCTGGAACGTCATGGAGCAGCTCGGCCGGAAGGCCTCCGTGCCCGTCTTCGCCGGCGACATGCTCAAGGGGACGGCGGCCGGGCTGGTCGGCCTGCTGGTGAGCGGCGCCGAGACGGGCCGGTTCGGTTCGGTGGCCGGGGCGAGCGTCCTGCCGGTGTACGCGGCGGTCGGCGCGGCGATGGCCGGCCACGCCTGGCCGGTGTTCGCCGGGCGCCGGGGCGGGCGCTCGATCCTGACGTTCGCGGGCGGGTTCGCGGTGATCTGCCCGGTGGCGTTCGCGCTCGGCCTCGTCCTGCTCTTCGCGGGCAGCCTCGTCTTCTCGTTCGCGTGGGGCACCCGCCTCGCGGTGTTCTCGCTGCCGGTGCTCCAGCTGTTCTTCGCGCCGGTCGAGCAGGTCGCCGGGACCGGGGCGCTGATGTGCCTCATCGGGCTGCGCTTCGGGCAGGCGGCGCTGGCCGGACGGCGGACCTGACCGTCGCGGGGCCGTAGTCCCGGCCGCGCCAGGTGCGCGCAGGCAGCAGCGCCGACCAGGTGAGCCGGACGGCCGTCGCCACGTCCATGAACGGGGACGCCGCGAGTCCGGGGCCGGGACGCGCGTAGCTGCCGCGCAGCGCCGTCACGAGCAGGAGCCGCTGCGCGAGGAGGCCGAGGTCGAGCGGCGTCGGCCGTCCCGCCGCGAGCCGCAGGACGGGCAGCGCGGCGGTCAGCCACACCACGGCCAGGTCGCCCGCCAGATGGGCCGCGGGGGTGACGTCCCGCAGCGCGATGGAACGCCCCCACCCGTGCCACACGTCCGCGGCGGAGGTGTGCATGTCCACCTCCAGCAGCGGGCCCGCGTCCACGAACGCGACCCGCCAGCCGTCGCGGGCGAGCAGCCTGCCGAGCGCCACGTCGTCGGTGAGATGGCGCCGGACCCGCGCGAACCCGTCGGCCTCGTCCATGCGCGCCTTGCGGAAGGCCATGCACTGGCCGTTGATGAGCAGCCGCTCCGCGGACGCCCCCGGCCCGGCCGGGCCCGTCGTCGACCCGATCGGGCCGAAGCGGTAGACGAGCGTGGCCAGCAGCGAGGCGTGCAGCGCCTGCTCCACGGCGTTGCCGCAGATGAAGCGGGGCCCCGCGCTCACCAGGTCGTGGGCGTTCAGGAGCGCCGCCAGCTCCGCGCAGAGGCCCGGCTTGGGACGCATGTCGGCGTCCAGCAGGACCACGACCGGGCCGGTCGCGGCCCGCACGCCCTGGTGCAGGGCCCACTGCTTGCCGACCCACCCGTCCGGCAGCGGCGCGCCCTCGACGACGGTGGCGCCCAGGCTCTTCGCCAGCCGCGCCGTGCCGTCGCGCGACTCGTCGTCCACGACGATGACCTCGCTCACGGCGGGGTCGGCGAGCAGCGGCGCCAGGCACGCCCCGATGCGGGCCTCCTCGTCGCGCGCGGGGATCACCACCGACACCCGCTCGGGCGGTCGACCCGCCGCGCCCGGCCTCAGCGGTTCGGGGCGGCGGCGCCCCCGGGCGAGCCGCGCCGCGACGACCCCGGCGGCGGCCGCCTGGAGGACGGTCAGCGCCCTCATCGCGTCTCCGTTCTCTCGCGGGGCGCGGTGCCGCGGGCGCCGCCGAAGTCCTGGTTCACGAGGGCGGCGACGATCCGCCCGCCCATCGCGACGAGCGGGAGGCCGCCGCCGGGATGGGCCGACCCGCCCACCAGGTAGAGGCCGCGCCGCGGCCCGCGGTTGCCGGGCCTGCGGAACGGCGCGAGGCGTCCCTGGTAGGGGGTGCCGTAGATGGCTCCGCCCCAGGCGCCGTACCGGTCGCGCAGGTCGGCGGGCGTGAACATGTCCACGAAGCGGAGCCGTCCCGACAGGTCGTGCCCGCGTTTCGCCAGACGCTCCAGGACCAGGTCCCGGTAGGACTCGCGGGACATCGGCCAGCGGCCGGGATCGCGCGCCGGGACGTTCACCAGCATCGTCCAGTTCTCCGCCCCGTACGGGGCCTGCGCCGGGTCGTCCACCGCCGAGCAGCCGATGTAGACGGTCGGGTCGTCCGGCGGCACGTTCCGGCGGAAGATGTCGTCGAACTCCTTGCGGTAGTCCGCCGAGAAGACGACGGAATGGTGCGGCAGGTCCTCCGTGCGGCCGTCCACCCCCGCGAGCAGCAGGAACGCCGACGACGACAGGCCGAGCCCGGCGAGCCTGCGCAGCCGGCGCCGGTCGGGCAGCAGCCAGCCGTACAGCGCGGCGGCGTCCGCGTTGACCACCACCGCGTCCGCGTCCACCCGCTCCCCCGACGCCAGCACCACGCCCGACACCGCCGAGCGGCCGGCGACCACCTCCGCCACCTCGGTCCCGGTGTGCACCTCGACGCCCGCATCGGTCAGGAGCCGGGCGAGGGCGTCGGCGATGCGCGGCAGTCCGCCCGTCACGTACCAGCCGCCGTGCCCGTGCTCGATGGCCGGGACGCAGCCGAGGGCCGCCGGCGCCTGGTATGGGCTCGACCCCGCGTACGTCGCGTACCGGCCGACGTACTGCCGCATCCGCGGGTCGTCGAAGAAGCGCCGCGCCAGGCCGTCCAACGTCCGGCCCGGCGCGACCGAGAACAGGTCACCGATCCGGGGCTTCTCGGAGGGACGTCCCAGCGGCCCGGAGAAGAACGTCCGCTCCGAGGCCGCGTAGCACTCCTCCGCCCAGCCGTAGAAGGACCGCCAGGCCGCCCCCTGCCCGGGGCTGAGCCGGTCGACCTCCTCTTCCATCCGGGCGGGGCTGCGGAACGCGCGCAGACGCGTCCCGTCGGCGAAGTAGTACCGGCACAGCTCGTCCAGCTCCACCAGCGGGACGTCCACCCCGAGTTCCTGGAACAGGCGCGGCATGGTCAGCAGGGACGGGCCGAGCGAGAACGCGAACCCGTCCCGCTCGTACTCCGCCAGCTTCCCGCCGAGCCGGTCCAGCCGCTCGTACAGCCGGACGTCGTGGCCGCCGCGCGCCAGCCGCAACGCGGCGGTCATCCCGCCGACCCCGCCGCCGACCACGATCACTTCCGCCATGCGCGCCTCCATGCCGGGACGGCGAACGCCCCCATCGCCACCCCGCCCGCCGCCGCGACGAGCGGGTCCCGGGGCTCGAACACCGCCGCGAACGCCACCGTCTCCATGCCCGCCATCACCGAGTAGAGCGTGACGAGCCCCCGGGACGGGCCCTTTCGCCAGGACGGGAGCGCGGCGTCCTCCCGTCCGGCGATCAGGTCGATCGCCAGCATGACCAGGAACGACACCACCAGCCATCCGGCGAAGTTGCTGAGCGGGACCCCCCGGTAGGGGCCCTCGTCCGCCCACGTCCACAGGCCGAGCCGCAGCATCTGCGGGTCCAGGAACAGGTCCCACGCCGTCAGCGCCGCGGCCCCCGCCGCCCACCGCGCGACCCGGTTCCGCGGGGCGATCGCGGTCGCGACGGCGTGCGCGGCCAGCCCCATGCCGCCCCACGCCGCCGCCACGATGACCGGCACGCCCCCGGCCTGCGGGCGCAGCACCGAGGTGTAGGAGTACTCCCCGAACGGCATGCCCGTGCGGATGCCGACCCATTCGGCCGCGTAGCCGATGGCCACCGTCGCGGCGAAGGCCCCGGCCGCTCGGCCGGGGCTCCGCCGGTCGGCGAGGAACGCCACGGCGCTCGCCGCCAGCAGCACCACGACGACGCTGGTCAGCCGGATCGGCTCGGGCCTCAGCCCGGACGCGACCTGGGCCGCCACCATCGCGGCCAGCAGGCCCGCGCCGACCAGTCCGAGGGGTCGCGGCGCCGGCGCGTCCCAGCCGAGCCGCATTCTGCGCACGAATCCCACACGACCACTTCGTACGGGGGCGGCCCGGCGGATGCATCGATCGTCAGGACGCGTCCCGGCGGCCCGGCAGCAGCAGGCCGGCCGCCGCGATGAGCAGGCCCAGACCGGCCGCGATCAGGAAGACCCGGTCGTAGCCGGCGGCGAGGGCGGCGGTCGTGCCCGGCGCGCCGGACGCGGCCCGCGTGCGCGCGGCGGCGGCCGTCGCGAGCACCGCCAGGCCCACCGCCCCGCCCGCCTGGGAGGCGGTGTTGGCCAGCCCGCCGGCGACGCCCGCGTCGCCCTCCGGGACGCCGGCGGTCGTCGCGGCCATGAGGGTGGGGAACGTGAGCCCGATGCCGACCGCGACGAGCAGCGTGGGGCCGAGCACGCCGGTGAGGTAGCCGCTCCCGGCGCCGGCCTGGGAGAGCCAGCCGAACCCCGCGAGGAAGCAGCCGCAGCCCGCCAGCACCAGGAGGCGCGCGCCCGTCCGTGGCAGCAGCCCGGCGCCGAAGCGCGCGACCAGCATGAACACCACGGCCGCGGGCGTCTGCCCGAGCCCGGCCCGGAGCGCGCCGTAGCCCAGGACGTTCTGCAGGAACAGCGACGTGAAGTACCACATCGCGATGGCGATCCCTCCGAAGAGCAGCAGCATGCCGCCGCCCACGGCCACCCCCCGGATCCTGAACAGCCGCAGCGGCATCAGGGGCCGGGCGGCGAAGCGCCCCTCCACCACGAGGAAGACGGCGAGCAGGAGCAGGCCCGCCGCGACCGGACCGGCGACCCGCGCGGACGTCCAGCCGTGGCCGGCGCTCTGCATGACCCCGTAGATCAGCGCGGCCGCCCCGGCCGTCCCGGCGGCGGCGCCGGGGAGGTCGAGCGGCTCCCGCCGGCCGGTCCGCGCGCCGGGCAGCGACGTCAGGGCCACCACGATCAGCACCGCGCCGATCGGCACGTTGATCAGGAACACCCACCGCCAGGACAGGCCGGTCGTGAGGGCCCCGCCCGCGAGCGCGCCCGCCATCCCGCCCACGCCGCCCGCGGCGGACCAGGCGCCGAACGCCCGGGCCCGCTCGCGGCCCCCGGTGAAGCCGGTGTTGATCACGGCCAGCGTGGCCGGGGCCAGCAGCGCGGCTCCCGCGCCCTGGACGGCGCGCGCCGCGACCAGGACCTGCGGCGCGGCCGCCAGGCCGCCGGCCAGGCTGGAGGCGGAGAACAGGAACATCCCGGCGGCCAGCGCCCGGCGGTGGCCGACCAGGTCGGCGGCGCGCCCGCCCAGCAGCATGAGCCCGGCGAAGGTGAGCAGGTAGCCGTTCACCACCCAGGCGAGTCCGGCCGCGCCGAAGCCGAGGTCCCGGTCGACCGAGGGCAGGGCGACGTTCACGATGGACGCGTCCAGGATCACCATGAACTGGCACGCGCACACCAGCACCAGCACGAGCCGCCCGGGCCCGGTCCCCGCCTTCGCGGACTCCCGGCTCGACGCCTTCGCGGACAACTCAGACGACACGGGAACCTCCCACATTCGAAGGAACGCGGCCGCTCACGCCGGCGTCCGGACGGTCGTCTCGGCGGCGCGGTCGCCCTCGGCGGCGCCTCCGTTCACGCCGGTGGCGCGGGTTCCGGCCAGCAGGCGGGCCGTGGTCCGGGCGAGGCGGCGGCCCTGGTGGCGGGCCGCGTCGAGGGACGCCGCGTCGGGGCCGTCGCCGGACGGGCCGGTCACCGCCGAGGCGCCGTAGGGGTTGCCTCCGGCGGCGTAGACGGCCGGGTCGGTGTAGCCGGGCGGGACGATCAGCGCGCCCCAGTGGTAGAAGACGTTGGCCAGCGAGATGATCGTGGCCTCGTTGCCGCCGTGGCGGTTGAAGGCCGAGGTGAACGCGGTCACCGGCTTGTCGGCCAGCACGCCTTCGCGCCACAGCCCGACGCTCTGGTCGATGAACTGCTTGAGCTGCGCGGCGGGCGCGCCGAAGCGGGTCGGCGTCCCGAACGCGTACGCGTCGGCCCACGCCAGGTCCTCCACGGCGGCCTCCGCGATCGAGGCGGTGGCGTCCATGTGCCGCCGCCACCGCGGGTTCTCGTCGATCGTGCTGCCGGCCGCCAGTTCGGCGACCCGCCGGAGTCTCACCTCGGCCCCGGCTGACGCGGCGCCTTCGGCGACGGCCTGCGCGAGCGCGTGCACGGCGCCCGTCGAGCTGTAGTAGATGACGGCGACCTTCACGGACATGTCGGCTCCTCGACGTCGCGCTAGAATTAGTTATGCGCATAATGTTATGCGCATAACTAATCCGTCAAGGAGGGGCCGTGGACTTCGACCGAGCCGACGCGATCAACCAGGCCGTCCGGCTGCTGAGCCTGCGCCACCGGGCCCGGGCCGCCGCGCTGCTGGCCCCGCTCGGCCTGCACCCCGGCCAGGAGGCGCTGCTCCTCGAACTCGCGCGGACCGGCCCGAGGATCCAGGCCCAGCTCAGCGAGGCGCTCGGCTGCGAGCCGCCCAGCGTCACGCTCATGACCCGCAAGCTGGAGGCGTCCGGGCACGTCCGCCGCAGACCCGCGCCCTCGGACAGGCGCGCCAGCATCGTGGAGCTCACCGAGGCAGGCGCCGCCCTGGCCGAGCGGGTCAAGGACCTGTGGTGCGCCCTGGCGGAGGAGACCGTCACCGGCCTGCCCGAGCAGACCGTGGCGGACCTGCCCGGCCTGCTCGCGACCCTGACCGCCAACGTCGACACCCGGCGCGCACGCCCCGCCCGCGGGTCCGGCGAGTGAGCACGCCGGCCCGTCCGGCCGGACGCGCGTGAAGGCGCCCGCGTGGTCGCGGGGTCTCAGACCAGGCCGCGACGGGCGGCGTGGACGCCCGCCTGGAACCTGGTGCGGGCGTTGAGGGTGCGCAGGAGGCGCGCGACGTGCCGGCTGACCGTGCGCGCGCCCATCCCGGTGTGGCGGGCCACCGCCTCGTCCTTCAGCCCGGCGGCGAGAAGGGTGAGCAGATGCCGGTCGGCCTCGGACAAGCGGGGCCAGACGCCGACCGGGCCGGACTCGTCGTCGAAGCGCAGCGGCGTCGCCTGCTCCCAGCAGGTGTCGAAAACCTCGATGAGAATGTCGAGCAGCGTCGACGGGCGGATGAGCGCGGTGATGCCGGGATCGTCGCCCCGCAGCGGCATCAGCGCCATCTCGTCGTCCACGATGACGAGTTTGGCGGGCGGGTTCTCCAGGATGCGGGCCCGTTCACCGAAGCCGGAATCCTCGCGGGCCAGCTCCATGCGCGCGGGGATGGCCAGGGCCTCGGGCGTGTAGATGGCGCGGTACTCCACGCCGTTCGCCAGGCGCTCGCGCTCGATCGCGTTCGGGCTGACCGGGTCGACGGCGTAGGGCGGCTTGTCGATGGCCTTCACGTGCCTGACCGCGGCGCGCTGGACCTGCTCGTAGCGCTGGATCACCGCGTCCAGCCCGTCGATCACCTCCACCAGCTTCTCGGGGTTCGACCGCTGCTCGGCGGCCAGCAGATCGCCGTTGATCCGCTTGGCCTCGATCCGCGCGCGGATGAACTCGGTCTCCCGCTTGCGGATGAGCGTCTCGACCACGGCGTCCGGAGGATGGGCCGTGTACGCGCGGTCCGCCGGGGCGGCCGCCCCGCCCGCGCCCGCCACCCCGGCCGCGCCCTCCGCGCTGATCATGCCGAGGTCCTCCATCTCCAGGAGGAGCGCCGCCAGGCGGGGACGCGGCGCCTCCGACATCCCCGCCAGCTCGCCCAGCGTGCTGCCCGGGTTGTACAGCAGCGTGAGGTAAAGGGTCTGCTGCGTGGCGGTGACACCGAGAGCCGCGAATGGATTCTCACCTGGTGCGGTCACGGGAAACATGAAAAGGATTATGAAGCCGACGGAGTGCGACTTCCAAGTAACCTCCGTTTCGGCCCGGGCCCGGCGCGCACCCCGCACACACCGGGCCCGAACCGCCGCCGGGACCCGCAGATACTTCCCCTGCCGCCAGTTCCGGCCGCACATCTTCCATCGCCGAGCTCCCTTACGCGACTGAACGGAAGCAATTCGACTTTGCCTTCCGGACGCCGCGCACGGCAAGCGGGTCAGTGGCGAATTCAGACACGGGCGAAAACTCGCCAGAACGCGGGGGCGGAGAGCCTTTCTCGCCGCGCGAGAGGACATCTACGTTTGCCGCACCCCCACCCCCGAGGAGAGACCATGTCCCACAGACGCGGCTTGCGCGTCGCCGTGCTCGCGGCCGGCGCGCTGGGTCTGGCCGGCACGCAGGGCATCGCGGTCGCCCAGCCGGGCCCCGCCGGGCCCGCCCGTCCGGCTCCCCGCACGACGGCTCCCTACTCCGCGGCGACGGCCGCGGACGTTCCGCCGGCCATGCTGAAGGCGATGCGGCGCGACCTCGGCCTCACCGAGGCGCAGGCGAAGAAGGCGCTGGTCAACCAGTTCGACTCCGGTGTCACCGCCGGGAAGCTGCGGCTGAGGCTCGGCGGCGACTTCGCCGGGAGCTGGGTCAGCGGCAGGACCGCCGAGACGCTGCACGTCGCCACCACCGACCCCGCACGGACGGCCGAGATCACCGCCCAGGGCGCGCGGGCGACCGTCGTCGGCCGCAGCCTGGCCGAACTCACCGCCGCCAAGGCGAAACTGGACCGTGCCGCCGCGCGCGAAGCCCCGTCCCGCTCCCCCGTCTGGTACGTGGACGTCCAGGCCAACCGCATCGTGGTGCTGAGCTCCGCGCCCGCCGAGGCCCGCGCCTTCGCGAAGGCGGCCGGAGTCGACGCCGCCGAGGTCACCGTCAAGCGCTCGGCCATCAGGCCGCGCACCTACTACGACCTGCGGGGCGGCGACGCCTACTACATGAACGGCTCGGGACGCTGCTCGATCGGCTTCTCGGTCACGCGCGGCGGAACGCCCGGCTTCATCACCGCGGGGCACTGCGGCCAGCCGGGCACGACCACCAGCGGGTACAACCAGGTCCAGCAGGGCAGCTTCCAGGGCTCCTCGTTCCCCGGCAACGACTACGCCTGGGTCGCGACGAACGGCAACTGGTCGCCGGTCGCGCGCGTGAACGGCTACGGGACCGTCCAGGACCCGGCCGTCTCCGGCTCGACGGTGGCGCAGACCGGCTCCCCGGTGTGCCGGTCCGGATCCACCACCGGCTGGCACTGCGGCACCGTCCAGCAGCTCAACACGAGCGTCACCTACCCGCAGGGCACCGTCTCCGGGGTCACCCAGACGAACGTGTGCGCCGAGCCGGGCGACTCGGGCGGCTCGTTCATCTCCGGCAGCCAGGCGCAGGGCACGACGTCCGGCGGCTCCGGCGACTGCCGCAGCGGCGGGACGACGTTCTTCCAGCCGGTCAACGAGGGGCTCCAGGTCTACGGCCTGACGCTCTACACCGGCACGTCCAACCCGCCCGACGACCCGCCGGACGACCCGCCGAGCGGCAGCTGGGCGGCGGGCACCGTCTACCAGGTCGGCGACGTCGTGACCTACAACGGCGTCGGCTACAAGTGCATCCAGTCCCACCAGGCGCAGCCCGGCTGGACGCCGGAGAACGTCCCGGCGCTCTGGCAGCGCGCCTGACGCGAGACCCCGGCCTTCCCCCGGGCGTGACGCCGGGGGAAGGCCGGATCCATGCCGTCACAGAGTCTGTGCTCTGCCCCCGAAGGTCACGACGAGGCGGCCGTCCGACCCGAAGGACCAGCCGAGCGCGCCCGCGTAGGAGGAGCACCGGGAGCCGTTCGAGCCGGACCAGAACTGGTCGGACCCGTCGGCGTCGCCGACGACCTTGTCGTTCGACCCGTCGACGGCGAACCGGCACGAGGTGTCGTTCCGGAACACCGAGGTGCCCGCGTCGAACGAGAAGTTGCGCTCCTCGTTGTCGACGCTGACGTTGTCCGACACGGTCAT
This sequence comes from Actinomadura sp. NPDC048955, assembly GCF_040649435.1. NCBI lineage: Bacteria > Bacillati > Actinomycetota > Actinomycetes > Streptosporangiales > Thermomonosporaceae > Actinomadura > Actinomadura sp. NPDC048955. The sequence continues at coordinate 100,740 of NZ_JBEZJI010000003.1, read as the reverse complement.
CGGGCCGGGGTTCCTGTTGTAGGTGAACCCGTGGTGGCCGTTGCCGTAGGCGATGCTGCGCCGGACGACGTGCTTGACCGCGATGTCCTCGCCGCCGAGCTTGTAGCCGTTGCGGTCGCCGTTCCCGGCCTGGCCGCCGTTGGAGAGCGTGCCGTTGCCGTAGGAGAGGGAGTCCTCGATGGTCACCGGGCCGATGGCGCCCGTGTCGCTCTTGGTGTAGAGGTCCCAGCCGTCGTCGATGTTGTTGTGGGAGACGTCGTAGCGGAAGACGTTGCCGGAACCGATGGTGAGCTTCGCGGCGAAGCCGTCGGCGTCCTCCCCGTCGGAGTCGGCGTTGTCGTGCGACTCCGAGCTCACCACGAGATTGCCGGAGGGCCACTGGTCGCGGGGGGTGTCGGAGGCGATCCGCGAGATCTGGAGTCCGGAGTCGCGGTTGAAGCGGGTCACCGTGCGCTCGATGACGTTGCCGCTGCCGCCCACGAAGATCCCGTTGTCGCCCGCGTGCTCGACGACGACGCCGCGGACGTGCCAGTACGACCCGTTCACGGCGAGGCCGCGGTTGGCCGGGTCCTCGCTCATGGCGGCGAAGTTCAGCACCGGGGTCTCGCCCGGATAGGCGAACAGCTCCGTGCGGTCGCTCTGCGTGCCGTTGCGCCCCTGCGGGATGGCGACGGTCTGCGAGTAGCGGTAGGTCCCGCCGCGCAGGTAGATCGTCCCGCCGGGGGCGATGCGCCCGATCGCGGAGGTGAGCGTCGTCGGGTCCGCCTGCGTCCCGGACGCGCCGTCACTGCCGCCCGGCGCCACGTACAGCGTGTCGCCGCCGGTCGGTGGCGGAGTGTCGCCGGTGTCGGCCTCGACGTAGTCGATGTTCGGCAGGCCCTCGGCGCCGGTGGGGGTGAACCGGACGGTGTTGGCGCCCGTGTTCACCGGCACCGTGATCGTCTTGGTGGCCCAGGCGTCCCACGAGGCGGTGCCCTCGAACGACACCGCCGGGACGGCCGCGCCGTTCACCGCGACGTCCGCGGCCCGCGCGGCGGAGGTGCCGTTGGCGAAGCGGACCCGCAGCGTCGCGCTGCCGGCCGCCGAAGCGTTCACCGTTAACTGCGCGTAGGCGCCGGCCCGGTTCGTGGCGTTGCAGAATCCGGTGCCGGAGTAGCCGCTGTGGTTGGAGTCGATGGTGCCGGTGCACACCGCCGGCGAGGTCTCGGCCTCGTAGCGGGTGGTGGTGGCGTGCGCGGCGGTGCCGGGCAGGGCGGCGAGCCCGCCGGCCACCAGGCCGCCGCACGCGATCAGGGATCTCAGCTGCATCGTCGTTTCTCCAGTCGAGTATCGGAGCAGTTCCTGGGCAGGATCGAAGCGAAAGCGTGAATTGCGCGGAGCCCACGACAGACGCCGCATCCGCTGCTTTCCGGATTGTCGCGGACGGGCCGGAGGATGGGGGCGGACGAGCCCGCGACGAAGGAATCGGAAGCACGGAGAAGACGCCTTTCCGTCGCGATCGCGGCCATCGCCATGGGCCGCTCATCGGGGTGGGAGCGGGCGGAAGGCCGGACATCGGCCTTCCTCAGAAAGCGCTTTCCTTCACGTTAGATCCGCACCACTAATACGTCAACGATCCTGCAATTGTTTCATGACACCGACCCCTGAACCGTGCATCGAAAAACGCATTTAACTGACCTGACGGCCGGAACGTCCAACGGCCGCCGCACCGAAACCGCGCCGGTCGGATCAACGAGCGTTCCCGGCCCTCGGCGCTACCGGCGCGGCCCGCCTCCGGCGGTCTCGGCGAGCCAGGCGAAGGCGGCGTCCTGCATGGTGCGGTCGAAGCGGTGCGGGGCGTCGAAGAACATTCCGGCATAGAGGCCCGGCGCGTCCCGGTAGGCGTCCGTGATCTGGCGATGGGCCCGGCGCATCCCGGTCGCGGGGAAGAGCGGGTCCGCGGCGGCGTAGAGGACCATCCGCGGAGCCGGTGCGCGGGAGGCCACCACACCGGGCCAGTCCGCCAGCCGGGTCAGCCCCGGCGGGAACAGCATCCAGGAGTGCGCCGCCACGTGCTCCTCGCGGAGGTCCCGGAAGGAGGAGACGGCCGCGGCCACCACCACGGCCCCCACACCGGAGTCGAGCGTCCCCAGAACCGCGGCCCGTACCCCGCCCCCCGACAGCCCGATCGCGGCGACGGCGGCGATGTCGGGACGGGAGCGCAGGTAGGCCGCGGCCGCGAGATCCTCGGAGGCGATGACCCCGGTGAACGAGGTGCCCAGCAGCGTGCAGGTCTTCGCCAGGGCGTGCTCGTGGTCGCGGGCGGCTCGGTCGTAGCGGTCCGGTTCGCTCGCCTCCGGGCCGGGGCCGGGATCCAGCGGGAACCGGCGGCCGCCCCAGGCGAACACGTCGTGGACCAGCACGGCGAAGCCCCGGCGGGCCAGCTCGCCCGCGTAGGCGCGGCCCCCGTAGAGCCGGTCGCGCAAACGGACGATCTCCGGCGCCGGCGGCTCCGGGCCGTCCGCGATCTTGTCCTTGCCCGCCCACTTCATGCCCGCGTGGCAGTGCATCGCGAGCACGCCCGGCAGCGGACCTGCGGCGCCCCGCGGACGGAGCAGATACGCGCGGGTGCGGGGTCCGAAGCCGACCGTCCAGGACAGTTCCTCCCCGTCCAGGCCCGCGCCGGTCCAGCGGCGCTCGACGCGGACGTCGCGGGCGCGCAGGTCGAGGACGCCCAGCGCGTCCCGGAGGCGTTCGGGCAGGTCCGGCCCCGGCCGCGGGAACAGCCCGCGGTCGCGGCGGGCGATCTCCGCCAGTTCCCCGAGCATCAGTCCGCCCGGCGGGTGCCGCCCGCCGTGAGGGCGACGGGGGCGCCGGTCACGGCGGACAGGCCCGCGGAAACGCCGATCATCACGCTCGCGACGCCCGCGCGGTACCCGGCCTGGCGGGAGAGCGGGTCGTGCGACGGTCCCCGGAACACGTCGTCGAGCAGGAGGGCGTCGCCGCCGCCGTGCGCGCCCGCGCCGTTCCCGATCACGATCTCCTCCGGCTCCCGCCAGTGCCGGTGCAGCACCAGCCGCTCGGACGCGCCCGCGGCGTGCTCCTTGCCGGACGCGGTCGGGTCGATCGCGGCGTGCGGCGGCGTCCACGCGCGCTCGACGACGTCCAGTTCGAGCCGTCCGGCGGTGCCGTTGAGGACGGCCCGGTACCCCTCGGCGGGCGCGTGCGCGTTGAGGGAGTAGGTGAGCATCGCGCCGCCCTCGTAGCGGACGAGGACCGCCATGTTGTCGTCGATGGTCACGCCCTCGCCGAAGACGTCCTGGTCGCGCAGGTACCCGTCCTCGTGCTCGGCGTCGAGGTAGAGGCTCTTCAGCCGGGGATCGGCGGCCAGGTCCAGCAGGAACGGGTCCGTGCCGAGGCCCGCCGCGTCGCGGGCCCGGGCGGGACGTCCGGTGAGGCCGCGGGCGCGGGCGTTCGCGGCGCCGTAGAAGCGCAGCGACGTCTGGGCGTAGACGGAGGCGGCGGCGTCGGCGATCCACCAGTTGACCAGGTCGAAGTGGTGGGTGGACTTGTGCACCAGCAGCCCGCCCGAGTTCGCCCTGTCGCGGTGCCAGCGGCGGAAGTAGTCGGCGCCGTGGACGGTGTCGAGCGCCCAGTCGAAGTGCACCGAGGTGACCTCGCCGATCGCGCCCTCCGCGACGAGCCGGCGGACGGCGCTGTTGCGCGGCGAGTACCGGTAGTTGAAGGTGACGACGAGCCTGCCCGGGCCGCGCTCGGCCGCCGCGGCGATCGCCGCGCAGTCCTCGGCGGTGGTGCACAGCGGCTTCTCCACGACGACGTCCTTGCCGGCGTCGAGGGCAGCGACCACGTAGCGGGCGTGGGCGGCGTCGACGGTGGTGACCACGACGGCGTCGGCGAGGTCGAGCACGGCCCCGAACTCCTCGGGCGCGAAGCACGGGACCTCGCGGCCGATCCGGTCGAGGTAGTAGCGCAGGCGCGTCCGGTTGGGGTCGCAGAGCGCGGCGATCTCGCCGGTGTCGCTCCATTCCCCGAGCAGCGCGTCGACGTACATCTGCGCCCGGTGGCCGAGCCCGACGAAGGCGTATCGCATGGCGGGAGAACTCCAGGGAGAGGGCGGGCGCCGTGCGGCCCGGCCGTCCTCGGGCCGCACGGCACGTCACGGGGGCCGGAACCGCGGCGGCGGGCCCGGCCCGGGACGTCAGGACAGCGCGTTGTCGGCCTCGGTGAGGAAGGTCTTGGCGGCCGCGTCCGGCTGCGCCTTGCCGAACAGCACCGAGTCGGTGGCGCGCTTGAGGATGTCCTCCATCTCCATCGCGCCCTTGGGCGGGACGACGACCGGGCTGAGGTCGCCCTTGATGGAGTCCATGAAGGCCAGCACCTTCTGGTCCGCCGGGGTGAGCCTGCTCTTGATCGTGGCGATGACCTTGGCGTTGGTGGGGAGGCCGCGGTCGCTGAGCAGGATCCCGCCGGCTTCCGGGTCGTTGACCAGGAAGTCGACGAACTTGCGGGCGTTCTCGGCCTTCTCGGACTTGGCCGAGATCGTGTAGTACATCGCCGGCTGGAGGAACATGCCCGAGGCGGAGGCGCCCGGTGCCTTCGGCATGCGCAGCAGGTCCAGCTCCTGCCCGGAGCCCTTCGTCAGCGCGTCGAGCTGGTTGCTCCACCAGCTGCCGAACACGCTGGTGTTGGTCGCGAGCAGCGCCTGGTCGACCTTGGTGCCGGTCTCCAGCATCTTGGCCGCGGCCGGGCCCGCCTTCGTGTCGATGATCTTCTTCAGGAGCGCCCACCAGTCCTTGACGGTCTGCTCCGACAGGGCGACCTTGCCGTCCCCGTAGAACTGCTCGCCCCGCTGCGCGGCGAAGATCTGCAGGAACGCCGGGTTCTCGTTGTACTCGGTGCCCCAGACCTTGCCGCCGCTCTTCTCCGTCACCTTCTGGGAGGTCGCGACGTAGTCGTCCCAGGCCCAGGTCTTGTCGTCGGGGGCCTTCTGGCCGTACTTCTCCAGGGCCGCCTTGTTGACGACCATCGGGAAGGCGTTGACGCCGGTGGGGATCGCGTACTGCTTGCCGTCGACCTGGCCGGCCTTCAGGACGCTCTGGTCGAGGTCGGCGGTGTTCACCTTGCCGGTCAGGTCGGCGAGGGTGCCGCGGCCCGCGTACTCCGCCAGCCCGCGGATCTCGATCGACATGACGTCGGGGGCGTCCCCGGCCGCGGTCTTGGTGGCGAGCTTCTCGTAGTAGCTGTCCCAGTCGGAGAAGTCGCCCTCGACGTCGATGCCGGGGTTCTTCGCCTCGAACTTGGCGATGGCCGCCTCGGTCAGCTTCTGCCGGGAGTCGCTGCCCCAGTAGGAGAAGACGATTCTGTTCTTGCCGCCGGAATCGCCGTCGCCGCTGCCGCACGCGGTGGCCGACACCGCGAGCAGGGTGAGGGCGGTGGCCGCCAGGATGCGCTTCATGTGTCGTGTACCTCCGGGGACGGGGGTGGGGAGGGACGGGGGCCTGTTCGGGGGCGGGAGCCTCGCGGGCGGAGGCCTTCCGCGGGCGGGTCTATTTGAGGCCGGTGGTCGCCATTCCTCGGACGAGGTATTTCTGGCCGGCCAGGAAGAAACCGAAGATCGGACCGAGCGAGACGATCGACATCGCGAACATCGGCCCCCAGGAGGAGTCGCCGCTGGAGTCCATGAACTGGCGCAGCGCCACCGGGGCGGTGAGCTTGTCGGAATTGGTGAGGTAGAGGTTCTGGGTGAAGAAGTCGTTCCACGTCCAGATGAAGGTGAAGATCGCCGTGGTGGCCAGCGCGGGCACGCAGAGCGGCATCACCACCTGCAGGAACGTCCGCCAGTAGCCGGCGCCGTCGATCGCCGCGGCCTCGTCCAGCTCCCGGGGCAGGGTGCGGATGAACTGCACCATCAGGAAGATGAAGAACGCGTCGGTGGCGAGGAACTTCGGCACGACGATCGGCCAGATCGTGTTGATCCAGTCGATCTTGTTGAACATGATGTACTGCGGCACGACCGTCACGTGGTGCGGCAGCATGATCGAGCCCAGCATGACCGCGAACCAGAACCGCTTGAACGGGAACTCCAGCCGGGCGAACGCGTAGGCCGCCATCGAGCAGGCCAGCAGGTTGCCGACGACCGCCAGGGACGTGATGACCGCGGAGTTCCAGAGGTAGTACCCGAAGGAGTGCTTGAGCGCGCCCCACCCGCCGGAGTAGTTCGCGCCGGTGACCTCCGAGGGCACCAGGCCCGGCTCCCGGAAGATCAGCTCCTCCGGCTTGACCGAGCTGGAGATCATCCAGAGCAGCGGGTAGAGCATGAACAGCCCGAACACGATCAGCAGCACGTGCCTGGTCAGCCGGGAGACGGGCCGGAACAGCACCGGCGCGCGCTTACCTGTCGTCGCCATAGAAGACCCAGAATCGAGACATGAGGAAGTTGACGGCGGTCAGGGCCGCGATGATGAGGAGCAGCACCCACGCCATGGCGGCCGCGTAGCCCATCTCGTAGTTCTTGAAGCCCTTGATGTAGAGGTAGAGCGTGTAGAAGAGGGTCGAGTCGACCGGCCCGCCGTTGCCGCCGCTGACGACGAACGACTGCGTGAACGACTGGAACGACTTGATCACTTCCAGCACGGCGTTGAAGAAGATGATCGGCGTGAGCAGCGGCAGCGTGATCGAGCGGAACTGCCGCAGCCGGCCGGCGCCGTCCACCCGGGCCGCCTCGTACAGGCTCCGCGGGATCTGCCGCAGCCCGGCCAGGAAGATCACCATCGGGGCGCCGAACGTCCAGACGTGCAGGACGATCAGCGTCCAGAGCGCGGTGTCGGGGCTGGTGACCCAGCCCTGGCCGTGGTAGCCGAACCAGCCGAGGAACGTGTTGACGATCCCGTCCGTCCCGAAGATCTTCCGCCACAGGATGGAGATCGCCACGCTGCCGCCGAGCAGCGAGGGCAGGTAGAACACCGACCGGTAGAACGACAGCCCGCGCAGTCCCCGGTCCAGCGCCATCGCCAGCCCGAGGGCGAAGGCGAGCTGCAGCGGGACGGACACGACGACGTAGGTGGTCGTGACCTTGAGGGAGTTGGTGAACCGGTCGTCGGCCGTGAACATCGTGTCGTAGTTCTTCAGGCCGACCCAGTGCGCCTCGCTGAGCAGGCTGTAGTCGGTGAACGACAGGTACAGCGAGGCGATCATCGGGCCGAGCGTGATGGCGAACAGGCCGACGAACCAGGGGGCCAGGAACAGGTGGGCGGTCCACGCCTGCGAGCGGGAGCGGCTGCGGCGGCGCCGGCCCGTCCGGCGTCCCGCCCGCCGCGGCGCGCCCGCCCCGGCGGGGGGCGCGGCCGGAGGCTGCGGCGTCTCCGCCGTTCCGGACGCCGCGGATCTCAGCGTCATCACTGGCCCTTCGGTGAGTCAGGTGAATCGAGATAGCGCTTTCTTAGCGCTATGGCCGCGAGGACGTCAACCCTTTGCAGTGAGCTGGCTCACGATCGCCTCCGAAGCGGAATCAGATATGACCAGTTCAGAGGCATCATGAGCACGCAGTGCGAGCGCCAGATTGTTGCGGGTTGCGAGCTGTTACTACAACCGATTGCAGTTCAGGCATGTCCGAAGCGATAGGTGGTGACCGAAACGTGCTCCTGGCCGGGCCGCAGGACCGCGGACGGGAAGGCGGGCCGGTTCGGCGCGTCGGGGAACCGCTGGGTCTCCAGGCACAACCCGGCGAACGGGCCGTAGGGCGTGGCGACGCCGTCCAGCATGTGACCGGTGTAGAACTGGACGCCCGGTTCGGTGGTGGTGACCTCCATCGTCCGCCCGCCGGCCGGATCGGCGACCGTCACCCGGCCCTGGAGCACGAAGCAGTGGTCGTAGCGGCCGCCGCGCCGCGCGCCCACAGGGGTGGGGACGGTGAAGTCGAACGGCGTCCCGGCGACCGGGACCGGCAGGCCCGTGGGGATCTTCCCCCCGTCCACCGGCAGGTAGCGGTCGGCCTCCATCGCCACCACGTGGCCGCGCACGTCGCCCGTGCCGGACAGGTCGAAGTAGGAGTGGTTGGTCAGGTTGACCACCGTGGGGGCGTCGGTCGTGGCCCGGTACTCCAGCCGAAGCGCGTCGCCGTCGAGCGCGTACCGGACGCGAGCGCGCAGCTCGCCGGGGTAGCCCTCCTCGCCGTCCGGGCTCACCAGGCTCAGCACCAGCTCCGCCGGGCCCGCCGACTCCACGCGCCACACCCGCTTGTCGAAGCCGCGGACGCCGCCGTGCAGGCTGTGCTCGCCGTCATTGGCGGCGAGCCGGTGCTCCCTGCCGTCGAGCGTGAACCGGCCCCGGGCGATGCGGTTGGCGTACCGGCCGACGACCGCGCCGAAGTAGCGGCTGCGGTGCAGGTAGTCGTCCAGCGTGGGGAGGCCCAGGACGACGTCGGCGCCGTCCGCGACCTCCAGCCGCTGGAGGATCGCGCCGTAGGTCAGGACGCAGGCGCGCAACCGCCCGTTGTCGAGCACGTGCCGTTCGACCCGTTCGCCTTCGGGCGTGACACCGAACGCGGGCGTGGCTCCGGTGGCGCCGTCGTGCAGCCTCATGGGATTCCTTTCGGGGGAGCGGTGGACTCGCGGACGACCAGGTGCGTCTCCAGGACGGTGGCGGCGCTCATCGACTTGATGAGCAGGTCGACGGCCATGCGCCCGGCGTCGGCCGCGGGCATCGCGACCGTCGTGAGCTTCGGCCGGTGCAGCCGCCCGGTGACGCTGTCGTCGACGCCGATCACGCTGACGTCGCCTGGCACGCTGACGCCCCGCTCCTCCAGCGCCTCGATGAGGCCGATGGCGACGAGGTCGTTGTAGGCCAGCACTCCGGTGACCCCCGCCTCGGCCACCCGTTCGGCGACGGCGGCGCCGCCCTCCTCGGTGGGGGCGTTCGGGCCGATGACGAGCGTGTCGAGCCCGGGCACCTCGCCCACGGCCCGGCGGATCTCGCCGCTCGTCCAGGAACCGGCCGGCCCGGCGACGAGGGCGACCCGCCGGTGGCCGAGCCCGGCGAGGTGCCCCATCGCGGCGCGGGCGCCCTGGGCGACGTCCATCACGACGGTCGGCACCCCGCGCATCCGCCGGTTGACCAGCACGAACGGGATCGTCTCGGCCAGCCTCTCCAGCGCCTTGTTGGACGAGCGCGGGCTGCACAGCACGATGCCGTCCACCTGCTTGGAGAAGGCCTGGACGAGGTCCTGCTCCTCCACGGGGTTCTCGTCGGTGTCGGCGACGAACAGGTGGTAGTCCTGGCCGCGGGCGGCGGCCTGGGCCGCCTTGATCAGCGGGGGGAAGAACGGGTTGGCGAGGTCGGCGACGATCAGGCCGAGGTTGCCGGTCCGGCCCGTGGTGAGCGCGCGGGCCGCCCGGTTCGGCCGGTAGCCGAGCTTCTCGGCCACCGCGAGGACCCGGGTCCGCGTCTCGGCGTTGACCATGTGGGGCGCGGAGAAGGTCCGCGACACCGTCGACACATGCACGCCGGACGCGTGCGCCACATCCCGGATCGTCACTGCCATGACGGCCATCCTAACGCAACCGTTTGCACGTCATGGCCAGCACATCAGAGTGTTTCACCTGGTCAACCGTCGATGCTTGACGTATGGCCGGTGATCGAGCGATCGTTACTGCAACTGTTTGCAGGAGATCGAAGGAGCCGACGCGGTGAGCAGAGTGCTCGTCACCGGAAGCGCGGGCCGGCTGGGCCGCAGCGTCGTGACCGTGCTGGCGGCCGCCGGGCACGAGGTGATCGGCGTCGACACCGCCCCCGGCACGCCCCCGGACGCCGCCGCCACCCTACCGGCCGACCTCACCGACCTCGGCGAGGCCCATTCGGCCCTCACCCGGTTCCGGCCGGACGCGGTCGTCCACCTCGCCGCGATCGCCGTCCCCTTCGGCCGGACGGACGCCACGACGTTCCGCGTCAACACCCAGCTCGCCTTCAACGTCTGCGCGGCCTCGGTCGCGCTGGGCGTGGAGCGCCTGGTCGTCGCCAGCAGCCCCACGGTGATGGGCTACGGCGCGCCCGGCGGCTGGACGCCCGACTACCTGCCGCTGGACGAGAGGCACCCGGCCCGGCCGTGGAACGTCTACAGCCTGTCCAAGCTGGTCGCCGAGCAGACCGTGGAGACGTTCGCACGCTCGGCGGAGGGCACGCGGATGGCCGCGTTCCGTCCCTGCTTCGTGGTCGCGCCCGAGGAGTGGGAAGGCGCCCCCACCCAGTCGGGCCACACCATCCGCGAGCGGCTGGACCGGCCCGAGATCGGCGGCGCCTCCCTGTTCAACTACCTCGACGCCCGCGACGCGGGCGCCTTCGTCGACGCCCTCCTCGCCGGGCTTCCCCGGCTGGAGCTCAACGGCGAGGTGTTCTTCGCGGGCGCCGCCGACGCGCTGGCCCGCGATCCGCTGGCCGAGCTGCTGCCCCGCTTCGTCCCGCAGGCGAAGGGGCCCGCCGGGGCGCTCACCGGCTCCTCCCCCGCGTTCTCCTCCGCCAAGGCCGAGCGGCTGCTCGGCTGGACCGCCGAGCGCAGCTGGCGCACCGAGCTCGCCTAGTCCCGAAGGGACGGTCGCCCATGGAACGGGTACCGGCATGATCAAGGATCTGACCGTCGCGGCGCGGTCGGTGCCGCTGGCCCGGCCGTGGGGCGCGGACGTGCCCCGCAACCACGTCCTGGTCGTCACGCTCACGCTCGGCGACGGGCGCTCGGGCACCGGCGTCTCCTGGACCCCGCAGGTCGGGGCGCACGCGATCAAGGCGCTGCTGGAGCACGACGTCCGGGACGCGGTGATCGGCCTTCCGGCGCACCCGGGCGTCGTCTGGGACCGGCTGTCGGCCGTCCTCGGCGAGGCGGGCCGGAGCGGGATCGTCCCGCTCGCGATGGCCGGGGTGGACCTCGCCCTGTGGGATCTGGAGTGCGGTGAGCGTCCGCTGGCAGAGGTTCTCGGGGCGCGGCGCGAGAGCGTTCCCGTCTACGGCAGCGGCGTCAACCTGCACTACACGCTGGACGAGCTGACCGCCCAGGCGGAGCGGTGGGTCGCCGCCGGGTACCCCGCCGTCAAGGTCAAGGTGGGCCGCTCCTCGCTCGCCGAGGACGTCGCGCGGGTCGCCGCCGTCCGCGCGGCCGTCGGCCCGGACACCGCGCTGATGATCGACGCCAACCAGCGGTGGGACCTGCACCGGGCCCGGACCGCGCTGCGGGCGCTGGAGCGGTTCGACCTGTTCTGGATCGAGGAGCCGCTGCCCGCCGACGACGTCGCCGCCCACGCGGAGCTGCGCCGCCACGTCGGCACGCCGATCGCGGTCGGGGAGAACGTCGCCACGGCGCACGGCTTCCGCGACCTGCTCACCGCCGGCGCCTGCGACGTCGTCCAGCCGAACGCCGTGCGCGTCGGCGGGATCACCCCGTTCCTGCGCATCGCGGACCTCGCCCGCGTCTTCGGCGTGCCCGTCTACCCGCACCTGCTCACCGAGCTGTCCGGGCAGCTCGCCCTGGCGCTGCACCATCCCGCGATGGTGGAGCTGGTCGAGGACGCCTCGCTCACCGACCTCGGCCTGCTCGCCGCCCCGTCCCCCGTGGAGATCATCGGGACGGAGCTGCGCGCGACGGGCGCCCCGACGAGGTGGGCGCGGTGACGAGGTGGGCGCGGTGACGAGGTGGGCGCGGTGACGCCGGTGCGGGTCGTGGTGGCGGGGGTGCACGGCTACGGGCGCCACCACCTGGACAACGTCGCCCGCCTCGCCGCGGCGGGCCGGGCCCGGCTGGCGGGCGTGTGCGACCTGCGGCCGCCGTCCGGGCTCGGGGTGCCCGTCTCGGCGGACCTGCCCGCCCTGATCCGCGAGACCGGCGCGGAGATCGCGGTGATCGCCACCCCGATCCACACGCACGCCCCGCTGGCCGTGGCGGCGCTCGAAGCCGGGGCGCACGTGCTCCTGGAGAAGCCGCCCGCGCCGTCCGTCGAGGAGTTCTCCCGGATCTCCGAGGCGGTGGCCCGGACCGGGCTGGCCTGCCAGGTCGGCTTCCAGTCGCTCGGCTCGGACGCGATCCCCGCCGCCCGGGAGCTGCTCGGCCCGGTGCGCGCCATCGGGGTCGCCGGGGCGTGGAGCCGGCCGTTCGGCTACTACACCCGCTCGGCCTGGGCGGGCCGCCGCAGGCTGGACGGCGCCGACGTCATGGACGGCGCCCTCACCAACCCCTTCGCCCACGCGGTCGCGACCGCCCTGGCCGTCGCCGGCGCGGACACGGCCGCGGCGATCGCCGGCGTCGAGCTGGAGCTGTACCGGGCCAACGCGATCGAGTCCGACGACACCTCCAGCGTCCGGCTCCGGCTCGCGGACGGGACCGTCATCGCGATCACCGTCTCGCTCTGCTCCGACCGGCGCACCGAGCCCTACCTGCACCTGCACGGTCGCGACCGGTCCGCCCGCCTCTTCTACACCGTCGACGAGATCGAGATGGACGGGGCCGTCACCGGCTTCGGCCGGGCCGACCTGCTCGGCAACCTCGTCGCACATGTGCGGGACGGCGCCGGCCTCCTGGTGCCGCTCGCGCGCACGGGCGGCTTCACCCGGCTGCTCGACGCGATCCGGCTCGCCCCCGACCCGCGTCCGATCGAGGGGCGGTTCGTCCGGGCGGAGCCGTCCCGGCTGGTCCTGCCCGGCATCGAGGACCTGGCCGTGCGCGCCGCCGCGGAGCTGAAGACCCTCTCCGAGCTGGGCTTCCCCGGCAGCCTGGGATCCGTGCGGGCACCCTGGCCGCGGACCGCGCTACGCGTCGGCGACCGTGAGGTGGCCGACTACGTCCAGCGCGGCGACCTCCAGGCCGCCGACGCGCCGCGCCCCCACCTGCACCCCGTCCGGACCCTCGGCGGGACGGTCGTCACCGAGAGCCGCCCGGACGACCACGTCCACCACCTCGGGGCCGGCGTCGCGATCTCCGACGTCGACGGGGTCAACTTCTGGGGCGGCTCGACCTACGTCCGCGGCGAGGGGCCCAGGATGCTCGCCGACCACGGGCGGCAGAGGCGCCGCTCGCTCCGTCCCGTCGACGGCGGCTACGCGGAGGACCTCGACTGGACCGGACCGGACGGCACCGTCCTCGCCACCGAGGAGCGGACCCTGACGGCGCGGGCCCTGACACCGCCGACCGGGCCGGAGGCGTGGGCGCTGGACTTCGCGTTCGCACTCACCGGCCGGACAGGGCGCCCGCTCGTCCTGCGAAGCTCGGCCTGCAAGGGCCGCACCGGCGCCGGATACGGCGGCTTCTTCTGGCGCGCGCCCAAGGACTCCACCGGCCTGGACGTCTTCACCGGCGAGGCCTCCGGTGAAGGGGCCGTTCACGGCAGCGTCACCCCCTGGCTGGCGCTGACCTCGGATGCGTGGAGCCTGGTGTTCGTCCAGACCGCCGGGCTCGATCCCTGGTTCGTCCGCGTCGCCGAGTACCCCGGCGTCGGGCCCGCGCTGGCGTGGGACGAGCCGCGGACCGTCCCGGAGCGGCTGGAGCGGGCGATCACCGTGATCGTCGCCGACGGGCGCCTCGCCCCCGACCGCGCCGGCACCCTCGCGGCGGCGCAGGCGACCGGGCGGGTCAGCCGGAGGTGAAGACCTCCGCGGCGGCGGTCCTGCGGAGATCTTCGAGGACGTCGATCTGCCTCTGTGCGCGGTCGTGCAGCTTCTCCAGCTCGGCCGCGTCCAGGTCCGGCGTCCGATCGGCGAGGGCGCGCAGCGTGCGCCAGCCGGCCGCCTTGCCCTCGACGGCCAGGCGCAGGAACTCGTACTCCACGACATCGGTCAGCGGGGAGCGCTCCTTCAGGCTGCCGTTGAACTTGAGCCGCCCCGCCTTCTCGGCCACGGACAGCGCGATGCTCTTGTAGTGCCGGACGGGGATGCCGAGCGAGGCCATGACGGCCAGCAGCGCTCCCCGGTCGGCGGCGATCTCGTCGGCGAGCCGCCGCAGCCGCTCCTCGTCCGGCCTGCCCTGGTGCGCCTGGGCGAGCGCGCGAGAGCGTCCCACGCCGGCCGCCGCGCCCGCGAGGTGATCGTTCAGGTAGATCGCCAGGAATGGTCCAGCCGTCTCCATCGGGGTCCTCTCGGATATGAGGGCCGCGGCCCTGCTCTTCGGCCATGGCGGCCCGTCGCTGACGCACCTCGCGGTACCCGGCGGGCGGGCGGGTACTCGCCGCCGGTCCCTCGGACCGCGCCCGCGGGAGGCCGCCGGACACCGACACGTCCGGAGTGGGCAAAAACCGGCCAATGCCTGCTTGTGCAGGTGAACGCCCGGGTACGGCCCGACCGACCAAGGGGGGAAAATGATCAAGACACTGCACAAGCGCGGCATCAGGTCGCACCACATGTACACGGCGGGACTCGGGTCGATCGGCCTCGCGCTCGCGTCCTGGGCGCTGTCCACCCGGCTGGAGGAGCAGGGCATGGACCGCGCCGACCGATGGGGCATCTTCGTCGGCGAATGGGCCCCGACCTTCTTCGCCATCGGCGTCGCCATGCGCCTGGAGGAGATGCGCGAGGAGGGCGGCGGGATCCCGCAGCAGCGCGGCGAGATGGAGGAACGGGTCGGCGGCCGCGCGTCCCACGCGATGCGCTGACGCCCACGCCGGCGGACCCCCGGGCGCCCGCGCGTCCCGGCGCCCGAGGGTCGCGAACGGCGGCGTGACCCGGGCCGTCGCGGGGGCGCCCGGCCGGGCCGCGGATCTCGGGCGGCGCGGGGGCGGGCTCTGGAACGATGGCCTGCATGATCGAACGCGCCGGGCCGCGGGTGGCCGAGGAGGAGGTGCTCCCTCCGGCGGAGTGGGGGCGCGAGCGGGGTGCGGCGCCCGGAGCGCGCGCGGCCTGGGCGTTCGGCGCGCTGGCGGCGTCGCTCGTGCTCGGACGGACATGGGCGGCGCCGCACATCGGCGCGCGGGCCCTGGACGCCTGGGCGACGATCTTCGTGGCGGTGTGCGTCCAGGCGCTGCCGTTCCTCGTCTTCGGCGTCGCGCTGTCGGCCGCGATCACCGCGTTCGTGCCCGCGTCGGTGTGGCGGCGGGTGCTGCCGCGCCGGCCGGCGGCGGCGGTGCCGGTCGCGGGCGCGATGGGGGCGGTCCTGCCGGGGTGCGAGTGCGCGTCGGTGCCGGTCGCGGGCGGTCTGATGGCGCGCGGCGTGGCGCCCGCCGCCGCGCTCACGTTCCTGCTCGCCGCCCCCGCGATCAACCCCGTGGTGCTGGTCGCCACCGCGGTCGCCTTCCCGGGCAAGCCGGAGATGGTGGTCGGACGGTTCGCCGCGTCGCTGCTGGTGGCGGTGCTGGCCGGGTGGGCGTGGCTGCTGCTGGGCAGGCGCGAATGGCTGAGGGTGCCGTCCCGTCCGCACGCGCATGGAGCGGCCGGACGCCTGGACGCGTTCCGGCAGGCCATGCGGCACGACATCATGCACGCCGGAGGGTTCCTGGTCGTCGGCGCGGCGGCGGCCGCCACCATCAACGCCGCGGTGCCTTCGAACTGGGTCTCGTCGGCGGCGGGCGACGCCGTGGTGTCGGTCCTGCTCCTCGCGGTGCTGGCCGTGCTGATGTCCATCTGCTCGGAGGCCGACGCGTTCGTGGCGGCCAGCCTGTCGCAGTTCTCCACCACCGCGCGGCTGACGTTCCTGGTGGTCGGCCCGATGGTGGACCTCAAGCTGATCGCCCTGCAGGCGGGGTTCTTCGGCCGGAGCTTCGCGGTCCGGTTCGTCCCGCTGACGTTCTGCCTGGCGGTGGGGGTCAGCGCGCTGGTGGGAGGGCTGCTGTCGTGAGCAGGTCCGCGCAGAACCTGCTGCTCGTCCTGGTCGGCGGCGCGATGCTGTGGATCACGCTGGGCAGCGGCGAGTACGTCAACTACGTGCGGCCCGGGTTCCGCTACCCGCTGGTCGCCGCGGCGGTCGCGCTGGTCGTCCTGGGGGCCGCCGGGCTGCGCCGGGAATGGCGGGACACCGGCGACGACCCCCACGACGACGAGCACGACGACGAGCACGGCAGGCACGGCGGGCACGGTCCGGGCGTGGCGTGGCTGCTCTGCCTGCCCGTGCTGGCGATCTTCGTGATCGCGCCGCCCGCGCTCGGCTCGTTCACCGCCGCACGCGGCGCCGGCCGCGCCGCGCCGCCCCCGCCGTCCCCCGCCGAAGGCTTCGCCCCGCTGCCGAGGACGGGGGCGCCCGTCCCGATGAGCATGGGCGAGTTCATCGGACGCGCCTACGAGGCGCAGACGGGCGACCCCGCCTCGTTCGAGGGGGTCCCGGTGCGGCTGACGGGCTTCGTGTCCCCGCCGGCGAAGGGCGAGCGCGGCTGGCGCGTCACCCGGTTGAAGGTCGCGTGCTGCGCGGGGGACGCCATCCCGTTCCCCGTGATCGTGCGCGGCCTCCCGCGGCCGCCCGCCGACACGTGGGTGCGGGTCGACGGGGTGTGGGAGCCGCCCGCGCCCGGACGGCGGGCGACGGTCGTCCAGACGCTGCGCGGGCGGTCCCTCCAGCGGGTCGGCAGGCCCGGCGACCCCTACGAGTGACCTGGCCCGCCGTCCCGGTCAGACGTGGCCGACGCCGGCGCCCGCGGTGACGGTCGCCTTCACCGCACTGGCGGCCTCGGCCGTGTAGGAGTAGGGGATCGCCGCGACGGACCCGGAGTTGCGGGTGGCGGGCGTCCCGGAGTTTGCGAGGTAGTTGCCCTCGGCCTTGATGTTGCCCTGGTCGGACGACCCCTCCTGCAGCGAGGTGGGCTTCGCGACGTTCTCGAAGTAGTTGCGGTCGACGAAGACGCCGGCGTTCTCGGTGGACGCGATGCCGTAGCTTCCGATGCTCTTGTAGTAGTTGTTGAAGACGTGCACGGGGTTGGCGAAGCGCACCCGCGGATGCCGCTGCTTGGTGCCGTCGAACCAGTTGTGCACGTAGGTGACGCGCAGGTGACCGAGGTCCTCGCCCGCGTTGTCGTCGCTGTGGCCGAGCAGGGCGGTCTTGTCGTGGTCGTGGTAGTGGTTCCACGACACCGTGACGAAGTCGGACGCGCGCTTGATGTCGGTCAGGCCGTCGTACCCGTTGGACAGGTCGTTGTGGTCGATCCACACGTTCGTCGAGTACTGGACGTTGATCGCGTCGTCGCTCGCCCCGGTGAACGTGAGGTTGCGGATGATGACGTTGCGGGCCTGGGAGACGTTGAGCCCGCCGCCGGTGATCCGGCCGGACGTGCCGACGCCGATGACCGTCTTGTTGGACGCCACCTTCTGCATCCCCGACACGGCGATGGTGCCCGTGATCCGGATGACGTAGGGCGCGCTCGCGGTCGCGTACGTGTTGAGCTGGGACGCGTTGGTCGCGGTGACCGTGGCGCCGCCCGCGCCGCCGGTCGTGCCGCCGTTCATGCTCGCGTACCCGACCGGCGACGACTCGGCCGCGACGGCGGCTCTGGACTGGACGGAGTCGCCGGGCGGCACGGCGGCGCCCGAGACGCCGGACGCGGTCACGGCGGCGCCGGCGGCCACGGCCAGCGTCCCGAGGAGCGCGGTTCTGGTCTTCATGGCGGGATTCCTCCTTGTCACCGCACGTAGATCTGCGGCTGGGGTGGGGTGGACATGCCGTCCCCGAGGAAGAAGCTCGGGTGCGGCGGCTGGTTGTAGGCGGTGTTCTGCCAGGCCAGAGCGGCCCGGTACTGGGTGTCGTGCAGGAGCGTGTAGAGCTTGCGGTCGGTGACGTCCCGCGTCGTGTACACGCGGAGCCGGGTGTTGTCGGTGGTGGGCCAGACGACCTCCTCACGCCAGTCGCCGAACAGGTCGCCCGACAGTGACGGGACGGCCTTCGTGCCGTTGTTGGAATGCACGCCCGAAGCGGTGAGGAGCCGGGTGTCACCGGACGGGCCGTACTTGTCGATGCGCGTGCCGTCCAGGAGCTCGCGCACCGGGTCGGCGTCCCACCAGACGAGGAAGTTCGCCGAGGACGGCTTGCGGCCCGCGTTGTTGCCGGTGACGCTGCGCAGCTCCGAGACGGCCGCCGACCAGAACTCGGCGCCGGGACGTCCCGTCCAGATGTCCCCGGCGACGCCCCGGCCGTTGTCGCAGCACGCGGACGTCGACCACAGGACCCGCCCGTCGCGGGGATCGACGTAGAGCGAGGACGGCTGGCCCGACGACTCGCTGACCTTGAAGTACTCCAGGCCGGGCCGGGCCGGGTCGAAGTCGCCGAGGTGCTGGGCGTCGCCGTGGCCGGTGCGGGTCGTCCACAGGCCGCCGCCGTTGTCGTCGACCGCCATGGCGCCGTAGACGATCTCGTCCCGGCCGTCCTGGTCGACGTCCCCGGCCGACAGGCTGTGCGAGCCCTGGCCGTCGAAGCCGCGGCCGGTGTTGGTGGAGCTGTTGGTGTCGAACGTCCAGCGGCGGGTGAAGTGCCCGTCGCGCCAGTCCCACGCGGCGATCACGGTGCGGGTGTAGTAGCCCCGCGCCATGATCAGGCTGGGGCGGGCGCCGTCCAGGTAGGCGGTGCCCGCGAGGAAGCGGTCCACGCGGTTGCCGTAGGAGTCGCCCCAGGACGCGACACTGCCGCGCGCCGGCACGTAGTCGACGGTCTGGAGCGCGGCGCCGGTGCGGCCGTCGAACATGGTGAGGTACTCGGGCCCGGTGAGGACGTATCCGCTGGAGTTGCGGTAGTCGGCCGACGCGTTCCCGATCGCCTTGCCGGTGCCGTCGACGGTGCCGTCCGCGGTCTTCATCGCGACCTCGGCCCGGCCGTCGCCGTCGTAGTCGTAGGCCTGGAACTGGGTGTAGTGCGCCCCGGCGCGGATGTTGCGGCCGAGGTCGATCCGCCAGAGGCGGGCGCCGTCCAGCCGGTAGGCGTCGACGTAGACGTCGCTGGTGTAGCCGCTCTGCGAGTTGTCCTTGGAGTCGGACGGGTCCCACTTCAGCACGAACTCCAGGCGCCCGTCGCCGTCTAGGTCGGCGACGCTCGCGTCGTTGGCGCTGTAGCCGGACCCCGGCGGCTGGATCGGCACGTCCAGGTACCCGTCGCCGAACCGCAGCGACGGCTCGGAGGACGTCCCCTCGCCGCCGTTCACGATCGGCCGGACGGTGTAGGAGGCGTCGGCGGGCGCACCCTGGTCCCGGTAGTTCGTCGATCCGGTGACCGTGGCGACGCGGGTCGTCCCGCGGTAGAGGGCGAACGCGGTGGCGGGCGGGTCGGTGCCGAGCAGCCGCCAGCCGACGTAGTTGCCGTCGCCCGAGCGGACACTGATCAGGCCGCGGTCGAGGTCCTCGACCTGCCGCGCGACGGCCGCGCGGGCCGGGTGCGGCACGCCGGGAAAGGCCACGGCCGCGGCGACGGCCAGGGCGAGGTAACGGGGTTTCGGTCTCACAGACCACTTCCTTGGGAGCGGGGCGGGGAGCGCCCGAGAGCGGGTCTTCTCCCCCTAGTCGCGCCCTCACGCCAAAAAGGTTGCCGCCCGATCCCCACCCCGGAAGCCGCCATCGGAACCCGCAACCGGTCTGCGCCCGACGGCCCACAAGCCACAGCTCGACGCCCCCCCGGTCAGAACGTGGTTGATTCCGCGACTGGGGGTCGAGCTCACAAGGTGCCAGGTCAGTGGGACTTTCTGTGGTGTCAGTGTCGTGGGAGTTGATGATCCGGGGGCTGGGGGTCCGCTAAGTGGCGGGCCAGTTCGGCGACGGCCTTGGCGGTCTGGCTTTTCACGGTCCCGACCGCGACGCCCAGGACGCGGGCGGTGTCCTTCTCGGACATGTCGAAGCCGAAGCGCAGGACCACGCACGCGCGCTTGCGCTGGGGCAGGGTCCGGAGCGCCGCCCGCACGTCGACGACCGCCGGGACGTCGGGGTCGCGGACGCGGTCGTCCATCCGGGCGCCCAACCGCGCGGCCTTGTCGCGCTCGCGCACGAGGGCGCGGAGCCGGCTCCGCGCCATGTTGACGACCATCCCGCGCACGTAGGCGAGGGGCCGGTCGGCCGCGCGCACCCGGTCCCAGCGCTGCCAGGCGGCCGTCAGGGCCTCGGCGGCCAGGTCGTCGGCGCCGTCCTGGTCACCGAGCAGCAGGAACGCCAGCCGCGCCAGCTCGCGGTGGTGCCGCTGGAAGAAACGGTGGAACTCGGCGCGGGCGGACTCGTCCGGCGGACACTTGTGGGAGCGCTCCCAAAGAGCGTGCGGAAGCATCGTCACCGCCTTCGGTGGTCGACCGGGGGCGGGGCGCGGGTGGCGGTCCCGGCCCACCCCCGGCTGCGGTCAGAAAGCGCATTCAGAAAGCGCTTTCTCACGACCGTACGGACGCGCTCCTCGGCCCGTCAACAACTCTTTCACCGCACGGCTCACACGCCCTCCCGGAAACGGAACCGGAAACGGCGAACGGCCCGCACCCGGGATCACCGGGCGCGGGCCGTCACCGCTCAGGGGTCGGTGGCCGTCAGGGGCGTGGTCGCGGCGGGGTGGATTGTCGATGTAGTGAGGGTTTCAGCAGGTCAGGTTGTTTCCTGCGGGGACGCCTAGGATCTGGGTGAATCGCTGGTAGGCGTTCACCCTGCTCTGCACCTGGGCCGGGTTCCGGCCGTCGCATTCCAGGGCGCCGTTGATGCTGCGGATGGTCTCGCCGAAACCGCGGCCGTTGACCATCGCGCTGTGGCCGGTCATGGTGCCCGGGCCGTTCTGGGTCATCCAGTACCAGAGCCCGGTCCGCCAGGAGACCGACGCGTCCCGCTCCACGAGCCACGGGTTGTTCAGCAGGTCGAGGCCGAGGGCGTCGCCCGCCGCCTTGTAGTTGAAGTTCCAGCTCAGCTGGATGGGGCCGCGACCGTAGTAGGCCGCCTGTCCCGCCGGGCATCCGTAGGGCCGGCTCGCGTCGCAGTAGTGCGGGTAGTTCCCCGTGTTCTGCTCGACGACGTAGACCAGCCCGCCGGTCTCGTGGTTGACGTTGGCCAGGAAGGCGGCCGCCTCCTGCTTCTTCACCGTGTCGCTTCCGGTGGTGGCGAACGCGGGGAAGGCCGCCATGGCCGCGGTCAGGCCGCTGTAGCTGTAGAACGAGTTGCGGCTCGGGAACATCTGGGCGAACTGCGACTCGCTCACCACGAACCCGCCCTGGCCGGGCGGATCGCCGGGGTCGGGCGATCCGCCGCCGCAGGTCCCCTGGTCGGCCCACACGTCGGCGCGGCCCGGGGTCTCGTTCTGCGTCCACCACTTCGCCGACCAGTTGTGCCCGTTGTAGGACACCGCGGCGCCGCCGGTGTAGACGGCGGAGGAGCTCCACGCCGCCGCGCAGTCCGCGGCGGAGGCCCGCGCCATCGGCAGGACGGCCGGCAGCGTCCCCGCCGCGAGCAGGAGGGCGCCGGCCAGCCGCAGGGCGGCGCGGCGCGCCTTGCGGAACGGCATCACTGGACGTTCACGTCGACGCAGGCGTAGAAGGCGTTGGCCGTGTCGGCGATGTTCCAGATCGCCAGCACCTTCTGCCGCCCGGTGACGCCGCCGAGGTTGACCGAGTGCGAGACGGTGGCCGGGGGCTGCTGGTTGTTGCCGCTGACCACGGCGACGCGCCTGCCGCCGACGTAGTACTCGTAGTTCGAGGTGCGGTGCCGGGCGGTGAACGTCCAGGTGAAGGTGACGGTCTGGCCGACCGTCGTGGCCCTCCAGCCCTTGCTGTCGTCGTCGAGCTCCGCGAACTGCGCGTTTCCGCCGCTGCAACTGCGCAGGCCCTTCGGGCCTTCGACGCTCTGCGGCTCCCACTGGATGGAGCCGCACTGGACGATGTGCTGCGCGCACTGGGCCTGCCGGCTCATCGGCGCCGAGACGTACCCGTGGGCCCAGGCCGAGGTCGCCGGGATCACCACGGCGACGAGCGGGGCGATTCCGACGCCGGCCGTGATGGCGGCGATCCTGCGCGAACGCTTCGTGCGGGGGGTGGTCTTCATGCGGGGGGTCCTTGCGTGATGGGGGTGGTCATGAACGTCGTCGCGGCAGGACCTGCCGCGGGAGGGGAGCGGCGGCGCGTCGGCGGGGCGGGGAGCGGGAGCGGGGCATGAGCACTCCATCGGATAGGAAACTTTCCTATCGGATTTAGCGAACGGTAACCCCGCGCGCGATCGCGGGCAAGACTCCTCCGGAAACCGCCGGAACGGCGCCGCGGCAGCGCGGCCGGACCAGTGCAGGCGGGGAGGCGAACCAGCTGATTCCGGACGGGAGATTCGGCACCGTTTCCCGCACGCGCGCACCGGGGTCGGCGATATCTGCCAACGGGCCGTCCCGGATCCCGGGAAAGGGGCGCGGGCGGGGGTGAGGTTCCGGTCACCGGGACACCCCTTGGAGACCCGTCCCCGCCCTTCTACGATCGGGCCACCCATTTCTGTCGCCCGACCGGCGGGAACTCCCGCGTCCGGCCGGGACGGCGGCGCCGACAAGGGCCAGGCGCGGGCCCTCGTTAGCGGTCGCCTCGCTGCACGGCGTCCGCTGAGAGGAACACATGGACCGGAGCGCTGATTACGTCGTGGTGGGGGCCGGCAGCGCCGGCTGCGTGCTGGCCAGGCGGCTGGCCGAGTCCGGGGCGAGCGTCGTCCTGGTGGAGGCGGGCGGTCCGGACCGGACGCCGCTGGTCCGCAAGCCGGGGTTGATCGCCGTCTTCCACAACGTCCCGCAGCTGAAGAAGCGGCTGGACTGGGGCTTCTACAGCGCCCCGCAGAAGAGCGCGCTCGACCGGAGGATCCCGCAGGTCCGGGGGCGCGTGCTCGGCGGCTCGGGGTCGATCAACGGGATGCTGTTCGTGCGCGGCCACCGCAGAAACTACGACGACTGGGCCGCCGAGGGCTGCACCGGGTGGGGCTTCGACGACGTCCTCGACAGCTACCGGCGGATGGAGAACTGGGAGGACGGCGCCTCCGACCTGCGCGGCGCGGGCGGCCCGATCCAGGTGACCCGGCAGCGCGACCTCACGCCCGCTTCCGAGGCGTTCATCGAGGCGGTCGTCCAGACGGCGGGCGTCAAGCGCAACGACGACTACAACGGCGCCGAGCAGGAGGGCGTGGGGATCTTCCAGCAGAGCGTCGCGGACGGCCTGCGCTACAGCTCGTCCGTCGGCTACCTCGACGACCACGGCCTGCCGAACCTGACGGTCCTGACGAACGTGACCGTGCGGCGCGTCGTGATCGAGAAGGGGCGGGCGACGGGCGTCGAGGTCGCCGGGAAGAAGGGGGAGGCGACGATCCGGGCGTCCCGGGAGGTCGTCCTGTCGGCGGGGGCGTTCGGCTCCCCGCACCTGCTGATGCTGTCCGGCGTGGGCCCGGCGGCCCACCTGAAGGACCATGGCATCGAGGTGCGCGCCGACCTCCCGGTGGGCGACAACCTGCACGACCACATGTTCGTGCCGATGACGTTCGTCATGGACACGGCCCGCCACAAGGGCACCGCGCCCTACTTCGCCAAGGGCGTCGCCAAGGAGTGGACGAGGGGCGGGACGTGGGTCGCCCGCAGCGTCTTCGAGGCGGTCGGCTTCGTCCGCAGCGGGCAGGCGGGCGACGTGCCCGACATCCAGCTGCACGCGTTGCCGTGGTCGTACCCGTTCCCGAACCAGGACGCCCCGGTGCGGCACGCCGTCGACAAGCGGTCCGCGCTCACGATCATGCCGACGCTGATCTACCCGAAGAGCCGCGGCACGCTCCGGCTGGGGTCGGCGGACCCGTCGGCCGCGCCGGTCATCGACCCCGGCTACCTCACCGAGCCCGACGACGCCCGGCTGCTGCTGGACGGCATCGAGCTGGTCCGCGAGGTGATGGCGAGCCAGGCCATCGCAGGGGACGTCAAGGAGGAGCTGTCCCCCGGGCCGGGATACTCCGACCGGAAGGCCCTGGCCGAGGAGCTGCCGAACCGCGCCACGACCGTCTACCACCCGGTGGGCTCGTGCCGGATGGGCGCCGACGAGCGGGCCGTCGTCGACCCCGGGCTGCGCGTGCGCGGCATCGAGGCGCTCCGCGTGGCGGACGCGTCGATCATGCCGAGCATCATCGGCGGCAACACCAACGCCCCCAGCATGATGATCGGCGAGCACGCCGCGAAACTGATCCTCGCGGACACCTGAGCGGCCCCCGGGCCGCGTCCCGGGTTCAGGCCGGGAAACGGGTCACCCAGCGGCGTTGCCAGGGGGTTTCGACGGCACGCGGGTGATGGTGCTCGCGCGCCCAGGCGACGGCCTCGGACGGGGCCACCCCCGACAGGACCGCCAGGCAGGCGATGACCGTTCCGGTGCGGCCGACGCCGCCTCCGCAGGCGACCTCGACGGCGGTACCGGAGCGGGCCCGCTCGTGCAGGTCGCGGATCTGCCGGACGGCCTCGTCCCGGTCGCGGGGCAGCAGGAAGTCGGGCCAGTCGATCCAGGCGGACGGCCAGCCCAGCGCCGGCTCGTGCCTGCGGCGGAGGCGGCCGGAGCCCAGGTAGAGCCCGAAGTCGGGGGCCGGGCCGTCGGGGGCCGGGTTCCGCAGGCCGCGGCCCCGGATCGGGGTTCCGTCCGGGAGCCGGATCGCGCCGGTGAGCGTCATCGGGCCACCGCCCGGCGGCGCGCACGGTGGTTGGCGACGTTCTGCCTGTTCCCGCACAGTTCCGGCATGCAGTAGCGGCGGCGGCCGGCGCGGCTGGCGTCGGCGAACACGCCCCCGCAGCCGGGGGCGGCGCACGCGCGGAAACGATCGTGGCCGAGCGCCCGGACGAGGCCGAGCAGCGCGACGCCGGCGAGGGCGGCCACCTCGCCGACGAGGGAGGCGTCCCGGGCCGTCGGGACGTACCACCGCCACCGGCCGGACGGGTCGCGGCGCAGCACGGGCGCGAGCCCGGCGTGCCCGGCCAGCAGCGCCAGGCGCTCCACCGCCTCGTCCTCGGTCCCGGACTCCATGACGGCGCGCACCTCGCCGCGCAGGAAGCGGACCTTCTCGACGTCATCGGCGACCGGCGCCGCGACGTCGTACGCCGCGAGCAGGCCGGCCAGGTCGGCGGGCCCGGAGAGCGCCTCGGCGCCCCGGACGGTGGGCGACGTGCTGACGAGGTCGTTCGCGACCTCGACGCCCGTCGCGTAGTCGGCCATCGGGATGAGCACGCGTCCTCCTGCACCCGAGCACTTTTGTAAGGGTTATAAGAGGACTATAGCCATTACCCCATGGCGACGTCGAATTCGAGGCCGCCGTTCACCGCGGACACCTCGACATGCCCGCCGTGCCGCAGGTCGCCCGACAGGAGCAGGTCGGAGAGCCGGTCGTCCACCTCCCGCTGGATCGTCCGGCGCAGCGGCCGGGCCCCGAACTCGGGCTGGTAGCCGCGCTCGGCGAGCCAGTCCACCGCCTCGGTGCTGAACGCGACGGAGACGTCCTGGGCGCGCAGGCGGCGGCGCGTCTCGTCCAGCAGCAGGTCGGTGATCTGGCGGAGCTGGCCCTCCTCCAGGCGCCGGAAGACGATGATCTCGTCGATCCGGTTGAGGAACTCGGGCCGGAACGACTCGCGCAGCCGCCGCATGATCCGGTCGCGCAGCCCGGCGCCGCCGTCGCCGGACGTGCCGAAGCCGATCTCGGTGGTGCCGGTGATCAGCTCCGAGCCGAGATTGCTCGTCATGATCACGACGGTGTTGCGGAAGTCGACGGTGCGGCCCTGCGCGTCGGTGAGGCGCCCGTCGTCGAGCAGCTGCAGCAGGACGTTGAACACGTCCTGGTGCGCCTTCTCGATCTCGTCCAGCAGGATCACCGAGTACGGCTGGCGGCGCACGGCGTCGGTGAGCTGCCCCGCCTCCTCGTAGCCGACGTACCCGGGCGGCGCGCCCATCAGGCGGCTGACGGTGTGCCGCTCCTGGAACTCGCTCATGTCGAACCGGATCATCCGGTCCCGGCTGCCGAACAGGGCCTCCGCCAGCGCCTTGGCCAGCTCGGTCTTGCCGACACCGGTCGGGCCGAGGAACAGGAATCCGCCGATCGGGCGGTCCGGGTCGCCCATCCCGGCGCGGGAGCGCCGGACGGCCCGCGCCACCGCCGCGACCGCGTCCTCCTGCCCGATGACACGCTCGTGCAGGTGCCCCTCCAGGTTCGACAGGCGCTCCCGCTCGGCCTGCGTGAGCTGGGTGACGGGGACGCCGGAGATCCGCGAGACGACCTCGGCGATGTCCTCCGTGGTCACCTCCGGGACCGTGACCGGCCCGCCGTTCTCGCGCGTCGCGGTGAGGTCCTTCTCCAGCCGGGCGACCTCGTCGCGCAGTTCGGAGGCGCGCTCGTAGTCCTCGTCCGCGACGGCCTGGTCCTTCTCACGGCGCCGCTGGTCGAGGCGCTGCTCCAGCTCGCGGCGCCCGCCGTCGCGCGTGGAGCGCAGCCGGACGCGGGCGCCCGCCTGGTCGATGAGGTCGATCGCCTTGTCCGGCAGGAACCGGTCGGTCAGGTAGCGGCTGGACAGGTCGACGGCCGCGACGAGCGCCTCGTCGGAGAAGCGCACCTGGTGGTGCGCCTCGTACCGGTCGCGGAGGCCGCGCAGGATCTCGATGCTGTCGTCGGCGCTCGGCTCCGGCACCAGGATCGGCTGGAACCGCCGCTCCAGCGCCGCGTCCTTCTCGATGTTGCGGCGGTACTCGTCGATCGTGGTCGCGCCGACGACGTGCAGCTCACCGCGGGCGAGCGGCGGCTTCAGCATGTTCCCCGCCGACATCGCGCCCTCCGCGCTGCCCGCGCCCACGATCGTGTGGATCTCGTCGATGAACACGACCAGGCCCTCGGCGTGGTCGCGGATCTCGTCGACGAGCTTCTTCAGCCGCTCCTCGAAGTCGCCCCGGTACCGGGTGCCCGCGACGACGCCGCCCAGGTCGATCTGGACGATGCGCTTGCCGCGCAGCGTCTCGGGGACCTCGTCGTCCACGATCCGCTGCGCCAGCCCCTCGGCGATCGCGGTCTTGCCGACCCCCGGGTCGCCGATCAGCACCGGGTTGTTCTTGGTGCGCCGCGAGAGGACCTCGACCGTCTCCTCGATCTCGTCCTCGCGCCCGATCACCGGGTCGATGCGCCCCTCCCGGGCGAGGGCGGTCAGGTCGCGCCCGAACTCGTCCAGCGTGGGCGTCCCGCTCGGCTGCCCGCCGCCGCCGGGCGGCGGCTGCCCGGAGCCCCCGCCGGACGCCGCCTGCTGCAGCGAGTCGGGCGTCACGTGCTCGTGGTCGAGGATCCGCCCGGCGCTCGACCCCCGGTCCAGCGCCAGCGCGAACAGCAGGTGCTCGGGCCCGATGTAGGACGATCCGAGCGCCCGCGAGACCTGGTGCGAGTCGAGCAGCGCCCGCTTGGCGGAGGGGGTCAGCTCGGGCGGGACGTCCCGGGGCTCACCGCGCCGGGCGTGGTCCTCGATCTCCTCCCGGATCTTGTCCGGGTCCGCGCCGGCGCGCGCCATCCACTGCCGCGTCCCCTGCTGCCGCGTCGCCGCCCACAGCAGGTGATCGGTGTCGAGATCGTCGCTGCCCCACTGCGCCGCCTGCGCGGCGGCGTCCCGCACCAGCTCCCGCGCGGGCTCGCTCATCAGCCGCGCGAGGCTGATCCGCTCCATGGGCCGCCGGTGCGCCCGCGCCCCGAAGAAGCGGGCGAGCATCTCCTCGAACGGGTCCATTCCCCCTGGCCCGTACCATCCCGCGGTCATCTCCGAAAACCCCCCGGTAGTCGAAGGACACGTCATAACGACGGACATCCCCCTGCCCATGGCATGCCCCAGGAAACCCCCACGCCAACCGTCCCGCGCCCTGTCGCGCCGGACCGGTCAGGAATCGGGAAGCCCCCTTGACCGGCCCGCGTCCAGCGTGAAGTCAACGGATACCAGTACCGCCGGCCGGAGGCAGGCGATGGCACAGAATCAGCAGGTGAAAGCGCGCGGGGGCGGCAGGCTGGGGACCTGTCGCGGTGGGTGCGGCGGATGATGAACGCCCGCGCCGGACGCGCCCACCGGCATCTCCGCCGGAGGCGGCGGCCTCATCTGAGCTGCTCGGCCAGAGCGACGATGACGCCCGCCGGGCCGCGGAGGTAGCAGAGCAGGAAAAGGTCCTCGAACCGGTCGATCTCGCCGATGAGTTCCCCGCCATGGGCGCGCAGGCGGTCGACGGTGTCCCTGATGTCGTCCACGGCGAACATGACGCGGCGCAGGCCCAGCGTGTTCGGCGGGGCGTCGTCCGGGGCCCCGCTGATCAGGTCCGGAGCGTGGAACTTCGTCAGCTCGAGGGCGCCGTGGCCGTCCGGGGTCCGCATCATCTCGATCTCGACCTCGACGCCGTCGAGCCCGACGACGCGGTCCACCCACTGTCCCTGGACCGGCATCCTGCCTCCCGGCTCCATGCCGAGCTCGGTGAAGAACGCGACGGCGGCGTCGAGGTCGTCGACGACGATGCCGACGTGGTCCATGCGCTGAAGGGTCATGCCCCGTCTCCTTGGAGTTCGTTGACGTGCTCGTGGAATGAGTGCTCGGCCGCAGGTCCGGGCGCCCCGGTGGTCAGTGGCCGGGGGCCGCGCCGATCCAGCGGTGGTAGGCGTCCATGTCGACGTTGCCGCCGCACACGATCGTGACGACGTGGCGGTCTGTGAAGCGGGCGCGGTCTTCGAGGACCGCCGCGACGCCGAGGGCGGCCGACGGTTCGACGACGAGGCCGGCGTGGTCGAGGAGCATCCGCATACCGGCGATGATCGACGCCTCCTCGACCAGCACGGCGTCGTCGGCGACCAGGAGAAGATCGTCCAGGACCTCCGGGATGGGTCGGCGTCCGGCGACGCCGTCGGCTATGGTGTCGGTCGCTTCGGTGGTGACGACGCGCCGCCGGTGCCAGGAGCGCGTCATCGCCGGCGCGCCCGACGGCTGGACGCAGATCACCTCGACCCCGGGCGCGAAGGTCCTGAGCACGTGCCCTACCCCGGTGGCCAGCGCCCCGCCGCCGAGCGCGATCAGGACGGTGTCGAACGGCGTCGCGGAGTCCACCAGTTCCAGGCCGATGGTCGCCGCGCCCTCGCAGGTCTCGATGTCCAGGCTGTCCTCGACCAGCCGGATGCCGTCGTGCCGCGCGAGGGCGGCCGCCCGCTCGCGCGCCATGTCGAAGTCGCCGTCCACCAGTTCCAGCCTGGCGTCCAGCGCGCGGATGCGGTCGAGCTTCGCCGCGGGAGCGAAGCGGGACGCCACGACCGTGACGTCGAGCCCCCGGCCGCGCCCGGACCAGGCGAGGGCCTGGCCGAGGTTGCCCGCGCTGGCGCACACCGCCGCTCGCGGCCCGTTCTCGGCGAGCAGCCCGGCGACGAGCTCGGTGCCGCGGCCCTTGAAACTGCGGACCGGGTTCGCCGTCTCCAGCTTGATGCTCACCGCGCACCCGAGGACGGCCTCCAGCGCCTCGCAGCGATACAGCGGGGAGTCGAGGAAGACAGAGTCGATCATTCGGGGAGCCGCCCGGATCCGGGCGGTGTCGAGGCGCGTCGCCGGCACGACACCGCAGCCTAGCCCGCGAGGCCCTGACGAGCGCCGGACGGGGGCTCCGCCACCATGCTCACAACCCGGAACCGCCCGTCGCGTCGATCACCCGTCCGGTCACCCAGCGCGCGTCGTCGGAGGCGAGGAAGGCCACGATGTCGGCCACGTCCTCTGGCCGCCCGACCCGGCCGAGCGCGGCCAGAGAGGCCGCGCGGGCCTCGGCCTGCGGATCGCCGCGCAGCCAGCCCGCGTTGACATCGGTGTCGATGATGCCGGGCGCCACCGAGTTCGCGGTGATGCCCCGGGGGCCCAGTTCCTTGGCGAGATTGAGGGTGAAGGTGTCGAGCGCGCCCTTGGTGGCGCCGTAGGCCATGATCTCCGGCATGGCGATGCGGGCCACGCCGCTGGAGATGTTGATGATCCGGCCTCCGTCGCGCAGCCGCGGCAGCCCCTGCTGCACGATGAAGAACGGTGCGCGGACGTTCACGGCGAAGACCTCGTCGAACTCGTCCTCGGTCAGCGAAGCCAGATCGGAGCTGCGGCCGATGCCGGCGTTGTTGACGATGATGTCGACGGCCCCTCCCGGCGCGTAGTCGTCCGCATGGGCGTCGAAGGCGTCCCACAGGCGGGACGCGTCACCGTGGCG
This sequence comes from Actinomadura sp. NPDC048955, assembly GCF_040649435.1. Classification (NCBI taxonomy): domain Bacteria; kingdom Bacillati; phylum Actinomycetota; class Actinomycetes; order Streptosporangiales; family Thermomonosporaceae; genus Actinomadura; species Actinomadura sp. NPDC048955. Next base: position 70,657 of record NZ_JBEZJI010000003.1, on the reverse strand, counting down.
CCCCAGTTCCGCCCGCAGGGCGAAGGCCCGGCCGCCGTCCTTGCGGATGCGTTCGACGACCTCGTTCGCGGCCGTCTCGTCGCGGGCGTAGGCGACGGCGACTGTGGCTCCGTCCCGGCCGAGACGTTCCGCGATGGCCCGTCCGATGCCACGACTCCCACCGGTGACCAGCGCGACCTTGCCCTCAAGAGCTCGTGCGTCCATGGCTGCGGCCCCTCCTCCAAATTCTTGAGCGATGGCTCAAAAAAGGAAGGTAGCACACCTTTTTGAGCGATCGCTCTAGAATGTTGGGGTGAGCGACACACGGGCGAAGCGAGGGCGGCCGAGGGCGTTCGACCGCGACACGGCACTGACCGCGGCCACACGGCTGTTCTGGGAACGCGGCTACGAGGCCACGTCCGTCGGCGAGCTGACCGAGGCGATGGGCATCAGGCCCGGCAGCCTGTACGCGGCCTTCGGTGACAAGAGGTCCCTGTTCAAGGAGGTCGTATACAGCTATGGGCGCTCACCCGTGGGAGCCTTCATGACCGTCGCCCTCGATGAGGAACCCACCGCCTACGGCGCCTTCTCCCGCATCCTGCGAGAGGCGGCCGTCAACTACGCGGACCCGTCCCATCCGGCCGGCTGCCTGACGATCAGCGCGGCCGCCAACGTCACCCCGCAGGACGCCGAGGTGGCGGCATTCCTCCGCGCTCTGCGCAACAAGAACCTGGCCGTCTTCCAAGCCCGCCTCCAGGCGGCGCAGCAGGCCGGCGAGATCCCCTCCACGACGAGCCCCCGCGCCATGGCCGCGTACTTCGCCGCCGTCATCCAGGGCATGTCACAACGTGCCTGCGATGGAGCCACCGCTGCCGAGTTGACCGAAACCGCCGAACTGGCCCTCGCCGCCTGGCCCGCGACACGCAATTAACACCTGCGCTCCTACCGGCCACACCGTCCGACACAGGAACAGCCGCCCCACCACCATCCTGAGCCGGGCCGGTTGAGACGTCATCTCATCCGGTGGGTCGGCGGTGGAGGAGGAACTCGGCGTCGCGCCGCCCGCGGCCCGTCGAGCCGGCTCCGCTCCGTACGGTGCCGAAGAGGTGGCTCACGGGACGAGTTCGATTTCGGGGTATCGCGGGGACGGCCTGGTCAGAAGGCGGCCGTCACGGTGACGCAGATGCAGGTCGAAGAAGGCGCCCAGGTAGGCCCGTTGGACGGCGATGGCCCGGTCCGCGTCGATGGTGCCGACGCGGTCCGTCAGTTCGGCGACCACCCTGGGCGGGAGCGGGAGCGCCCTGATCAGCTGCTTCGCCAGAGGGGCCAGGTCGGTGAAGGTGTGGTGGCCTGAGCCGAGCAGCCGGAGCTGGTAGCGCCGACCGCGCAGATGGGACCAGAACTTCGCCCAGGACGGGTCGTTGTCGCGCCCGTGGTCGGCATTGGCCATCAGCAGGAAGGGGCGGTCGAGGCCGGTGGCGGCGACGGCCCCGCCGATGCTCCCGTCCAGGTCGGCGCCCGCGAGGATTCGGCGGTCACGGGCCATCGTCTCCGCGGCGGTACTGCCGCCCAGCGAATGACCGAACATGCCGACCCTGGACAGGTCGAGGGAACCCGGCAGGCCGTGCGGCAGAGGGCAGTGCTCGGCATCGGGATTCTTCCCGGCGTTCAAGGCGGCGAGTTCGTTCAACACGAAACGGGTGTCGTCTCGGCGCACTCGCGAAACCCCTGCGATGTCGGCGTCGTTGGGTTCGCCCGGGGCGCGCTGAAGGACGAGGCGGCCGCCGGGGAACTCCACGATCTGGGCTTCGTGGGTGTGGTCCATGGTGACGACCACGTAGCCGCGGCTGGCCAGATCCTCGACCAGCGCGGTGCCGAGTTCGCGCATCGAGCCATAGCCCGGGGAGAAGAGCACGACCGGACGGCCGCCACGATGCCTTGTGACGGGGGTGTTCTGGAAGGCGTGGGTGATGGGGAGGTCGACGTCGTCCAGTGAGGCATGAAGGCCGCGGCTGATCTGCTGCTTGTACAACGCAGCCGCACTCGGCTGGAGCCAGCGAGCGCGCCTGCGGCCGCCGGTGTGCCGGGTCGGGTACCAGAGGCTGACCATCAGTTCGCGCGGAGCGGGCGATGGACTCCACGGGTCCCGCCGTGAGCGGTCGACCAGATGGAGCGATGTCGTGCCTGTCCGATGCGGGCCGGTCGGCTTGGGCAGTGTCAGCCGGACTCGCCCTTCACGGTCCCCGGCGGTCGTCCGTTCGGCACCGGCGGGACGGCGGTCCGCCCCGGCCGGGCCCGCGATTGCGATCGAGAGCCCCGCCGTTCCGGCAGCGGCCAGAACCGACCGGCGCGTCGGGGCGGACGGCCGTGTGTTCATGTGGCTCCCCATCAGCAGTAGAAATCTGAAGATGAAGCACCAATGCTGGTGTCACGGCCGTGACAGCGACAGGGCGCGACCCGGATCTCAGGGACAGACCAGGGACTTCCCTGAGTCCGCCCTCCGGGTCGGAGGACACGGGTTCCCGTGACTCGCGGCGAGTTTCTCAGAGGTTCTTCAGCGCTGCCGCAAAGCGGCGGAAATCTTCGCGGCTCATTATGATCTCGGGCTCGTCAGGGGCCTTGCTGTCACGCACGGCAACAATGTCGGAGACGGAGGCGATTTCCACACAGTTGGAACCATCTTCTTTGCTCTTGGAACCCTTGCGCCACAATGCTTTACTCAGGTCCATCTCTCGTCAACCACCCTTCGGATCAACTCTCTCGTATCTCTCACGTTCAACGCCTCTCCCTGCAGCATGACAAATGTCTCGCTCACCAGGGCCACGTGTCTCGGGCTGGTCGTCGTTTCGCCACCATAGGCGTTGTCGGTGTACACGATCTGCCGCTGGTCGGGTAGCGTGGCGATCGCAAATGGAGCCCATACATTCCGTATGTAGCAGATCGGGGCTACTTGCAAACACACTCTGTCTCTGCGGGACAGTTCGATGAGGTGCTCCAACTGCTCTCTCATCACCTCCCTTCCGCCCACTTCGCGATAGAGGACGGTCTCGTCCATTACGACCGAGACGGCGGGTCCAGGCTTCTGATACAGAATCTCCTGGCGCCTTATTCTGTTCTTGAGGGCATCCTCGTCATCCAAAAGCGCGCGAGCGGTCGTATGGGCTCGCTGCGCCCGATGATCGTCCATGCGGGACGGTACCTGCTGTGGTGGCGGACCCTGCTGGACCGCGCCACGGCGATCCTGCATCTGGAGCTGCTCGCCGCCGCGATCGAGTCCAAGGGCTACCGCTGCATCAGGCACTACCAGGCCGACGACTTCCCTACCTGGGTGCCGCTTCTGTGGATCCTCGCGTTCAGCCCGGACGACCACGTGCGCCTCACGGTGAGCGTCCGCGCCACAGCCGGCCGGAAGTGGGCCTACTACGAGACCGGGCGCGGCAGGCACGGTCACCTCTCTCCCTGCGGCGACACCGAACGCGCCGCCGACCAGGTAGACGCGCTTCTCAAGCACCGGATGTTCCCCTCCACCTGGTGAGGCGCGGGGATGCAGTCGGCAAGCTGGGGACGGCGCGAACGGTGGCTGGAAAGGGTCCGCGACCTCGGGCCCGCGGGCCGCTAGGAGCGCTACGGCTAGCGGTCTCCGGCGGCGTCGGGGGGTTCGGCGGCCTTGCGTTCGACGCCTCGGCGCATCGCCTCAAGGAAGACCTTGGCCACGACGCCCAGGAAGACCAGGTCGCCGAGCATCTGGACGGCCGTCAGAGCGCGGGCCGTCTGGGAGATCGGGACGACGTCGGCGAAACCGACCGACGTGAAGATCGTGATGGTGAAGAACAGGGCGTCGATGTGCGTCAGCGGCTCGGAGAAACCGGGCGGGGTGTCGTGGCTCATCAGGCGGTAGCTGGAGGCGAACACCAGCAGGAAGAGCGCGACGGTCGTCCCCAGAGCCTCGATGGTGCGGAACCTCGGGGAGTGCGAGCGCGCGATCGACCTCGCCTGCCAGGTGACGAGCGCTCCCAGGGCGACCAGCGACACGGTCAGCACAACGCCGGTCACCGGCGTGAACGACCTGTTCAACGGGGCCGTGAAGTACACGACGACCAGGGCCACCGTGGTCAGCGTCGTGCGCAGGGCCACCTTGACCAAAGGCCGGATGCGGGCTCTTCGCGATTGCGCGTTCACTCTCCGTCCATGCCCAGGACCGCCCCTTCTGAGCCATCCGGCGGCTCAGCGCAGGGCGGTCCTGCGGCGGAGGTGACGCGCTTCGTCAGATGAGGCCCTGGGCGAGCATCGCGTCGGCCACGCGCTCGAAGCCGGCGATGTTGGCGCCGGCCACGTAGTCGCCGGGGGCGCCGTAGCGGTCGGCGGTCTCGTAGCAGGTGTCGTGGATGCTCGTCATGATCGCCGACAGCTCCTCCTCCACCTGGGAGAAGGGCCAGGCGGAGCGGCTCGCGTTCTGCCGCATCTCCAGCGCGCTCACCGCGACGCCGCCCGCGTTGGCGGCCTTGCCGGGCCCGAAGGCGACGCCCGCGTCCTGGAGGACGTGCACGGCCTCGGGCGTGGTCGGCATGTTGGCGCCCTCGGACACGGCCTTCACGCCGTTGCGGACGAGGATCGCGGCGGCGTCGGCGTCCAGCTCGTTCTGCGTCGCCGACGGCAGCGCGATGTCGGCGGGGACGTCCCACACCCGGCCGCCCGGGACGAACCGCGCGGAGGCGCCGCGCAGGTCGGCGTAGTCGGAGACGCGGCCCCGGTCGACCTCCTTGACCTGCTTGAGCAGGTCGAGGTCGATGCCCTTCTCGTCCACGACGTAGCCGCCGGAGTCGGAGACGGTGATGACGTTCGCGCCGAGCTGCTGCGCCTTCTCGATCGTGTAGATCGCGACGTTGCCGGAGCCGGAGACGGTGATCTGCTGGCCGTCCAGGTCCTCGCCGCGGCGGCGCAGCATCTCGGCCGTGAACATCACGTTGCCGTAGCCGGTCGCCTCCGTCCGGACGGCGGAGCCGCCCCACAGCATGCCCTTGCCGGTCAGCATCCCGGCCTCCCACCGGTTCGTGACGCGGCGGTACTGGCCGAACAGGAAGCCGATCTCGCGGGCGCCGACGCCGATGTCGCCGGCCGGGACGTCGGTGTGCTCGCCGACGTGGCGGTGCAGCTCGGTCATGAACGACTGGCAGAAGCGCATGACCTCCGCGTCGGAGCGGCCGTGCGGGTCGAAGTCGCTGCCGCCCTTGCCGCCGCCGATGCCGAGGCCGGTGAGCGCGTTCTTGAAGATCTGCTCGAAGCCGAGGAACTTGACAATGCCGAGGTTCACCGTGGGATGAAAGCGGAGCCCGCCCTTGTACGGCCCGAGCGCGCCGTTGTACTCGACGCGGAAGCCGCGGTTGACGTGGATCTCTCCGTTGTCGTCCTGCCACGGGACGCGGAACATGATCTGGCGCTCCGGCTCGATCACCCGCTCGACCAGCTTGGCGGTGGCGAGGCCCGGCCGCGCGGCCAGCACCGGGCCGAGGGATTCCAGCACCTCGTGCACGGCCTGGTGGAACTCGGCCTCCCCCGGATCGCGGCGCAGCACCCCCGCGTAGGTCTCCTCCAGGACGGCCATGGTCTCGGGCGGGGCCGGCAGACGTGAGGCGAGGGGCATGGTGAGGATCCTTCCTTGAGACCCCCTCACTCTAAAACCCGTTCCGGACTCCATCGGGACGCCCCGCCGCGACGACCCCTCACCCGGCGCCGGCCGGGCCGCGTCCTCCCTGGTGGAGGACGCGGCCCGGCGGGGCGGGCGGGGGCCGGTCAGCCCGGGCACTTCTTCCACGCGAAGTGGTACGTCGTCCTGACGCTCCCGTCGGTGGAGTCGAAGGCCATGAAGCTGGTCCTCGCGGCGTCCGAGGTGCCCTTGTAGACGCGCAGCTCGGTGTTGATGTTGAAGTTGCGGTCCTCGCCGCACGGCTTGAAGACGAGCTCGGAGACGTCCGTGCGGTCCGAGAACTGCCAGTTGTCGGAGTATCCGCCGCGGATCGTGTGGCTGACGGGCGTCGTCTGCGCCATGCCCTGGTGGTAGTAGTTCGCCTTCTCCATCCCGGACGCGCCGTCCTCCAGGTGCGCGAAGCCCCGGTAGTCCGCGCCGGCGATCGCGTACGTGAAGCCCTGCGGGACGTGCACGTTCAGGTTGATCTGGCAGTTCTTGCGGATGTCGGTCGGGTTGGAGCCGCCTCCGGCCTGGGCCAGGTAGTCGCTGTAGGTGACGGTGAACGCGGTGTTGTCGCTCGCCGCCGCCACCGCGGTCGTCCCCGCGCGGCAGCCGGACCCGTTCACGGTGTTGACGTCGATGACGATCCGGTCGGGCGGGGGCGGGTCCGCCGCCGTGGCGGACGCGGGCACGGCGGCCAGGGGGAGCGTCAGGGCGGCCAGGCAGGCCGCCGAGACGGACAGTCCTGTGCGCATCGGTTGTTCTCCTTTACTCGGGGCTGGATGGAAGCCGGCACGCTCGGCGCCGCTGGTCACGGCCGCGGAGGGCCGTCACCACGGGGGGCACTGCTTCCAGGCGAAGTGGTAGGTGGTCTTGATGCTTCCGTCGGTGGAGTCCATCGAGATGAAGCTCGTCTTCGCCGGGTCCGAGGTGCCCTTGAGGACTCGCAGTTCCGTGTTGACGTTGAAATTGCGCTCCTCGCCGCACGGCTTGTAGACGAGTTGCGCCACGTCGTTGGTGTCGGTGAACTGCCAGTTGTCGGCGTACTGGCCTTTCAGGGTGTGCGAGATGGCGGAGGTCTGCGACATTCCCTGGAAGTAGTAGCTCGCCTTCTCGACGGCGGAGGCGCCCGGTTCCAGGGACGCGAAGCCGCGGTAGTCGGTGGACGAGATCGCGTAGGTGAAGCCCTGGGGGACGTGCACCTTCATGCTGATCTGGCAGTTCTTCCGGAAGTCGGTCGGGCCGGAGGAACCGCCCGCCTGAGCCAGGTAGTCGCTGTAGGTGACGGTGAAGGCCTCCTTGTCCTCCGACACGGCGACCGCGGCCGTCCCGGTCGGGCAGCCCGACCCGTTGACGGTCGCGATCTCGATGGTCACCCCGTTCGGCCCGTGCACCCGGCGCGGCGCCGCGGACGCCGGTGCGGCGGCGAAGGCGCTCACGGCAATTGCGGCGGCAACGGAAACGGCAATCCCTTTACGCATGCGATTCCTCCTCGCTGGGACCTGCGCAAAGGGAGCGTAAACTTACCTGCTCAGAGGGGTCAATCGTCGCTTTTTCACTTTCCCATGGCGAGGCCGGAAAAGACGAAGGACCCTCTTTTGCGGGGCGCGATCAGGGGAGATGGAACGTCCAATGCCGGCCCTTTGAAGGCGGCAGTGGAAAGGAGCGTTCCATTCAGGTGAACGGCGAATTGACGCGCGACGTCCAGAAACCCCAGAACGGGTTGCGATCAGGCGCGGGAGGGCCCGCCGGACCCGCGGAGCCTGGCGGCGAGGACCGCGGCCTGGCTGCGGTCGACGTCCTTGGTCGCGGTGAGCAGGGTGACCGTGCCCTGCCCGGCTAGCTCCCGCAGGTGGTCGAGGGCCGCGGCGCGCTCCGGCTCGGCCAGTTCGGCGTCGTAGCGGCGGGTGAACTCCTCGAACTTGGCGGCGTCGTGGCCGTACCACTTGCGGAGCTCGGTCGAGGGGGCGACGTCCTTCTCCCACTCGTCCAGGTGGGCCTCGTCCTTCGACAGGCCCCGTGGCCACACCCTGTCGACCAGGATCCGCTTCCCGTCCGCGTCCGACGGCGACTCGTACACCCTGCGCAGCCGTACCTCCATGGCGCGTCTATACCCAGGGTCACGGAAGTGACGCGCCACCCCACGGCTCACTGCGGGGCCCGCGGACGTCCCGGCGGCGTCAGGGGCGGGCGGCGCGGCCCGTCGAGGTCCGGTGAAGCGGGGCGGGGCTCTCCGGGGGCGCGCCGTCCACCGGGGCCGTCGTCCCTGCCGGGGCCGCCCTCCCGGGCGTCGCGGCGGTCGGCGACGGCGCGGCGGGCGAACTCCGCGGCGGCCGTCCGGCGGGCGAACTCGCCGGCGAGGGCGCGGCCGAGGACGTCGTCGTCCGGGCGGTGCCTCTCCAGATATGCGAGGGCCTCGGCGAGTTCCGCGGTGGTCAGTCGCCGCACCGGCTTTCCGGTCCAGGGCGGTGGTCCGGCGGGCGGTGCGGCGCGGGGTTCGGTGGTCACGGCGGGGTCCTTTCAATTCCGGTGCCGGCAAAGCCTTTTCCGTGCCGGCGGCGGGGCGGCGCGGCGCAATGTTCCGCATTCGTGCCACCGAATAGAATCGGTACGTGCATTGGTGGAACCAGCAGGCCTGCGAAGCGGCCGCGGAGGCGCAGGCCGCCGATCCCTCGCCGGGAAATCTCATGGCCGCCGCGCAGGTGCAGGCGCTCGTCTCGATGGCGGAGGCGCTGCACCGCATCGCGGCGGCACTGGAGGCGCGGGACGACTCCGAGGCGGCCCTCTCCGCCCGGCCGAAATAGCCGCCGCCCCCGGCGGCGCGTGCCCGTCCAGCGAAAATACCGGTGCGCCCTGCCGGAGGGGCGCACCGGTATCTCACGGGGTGTCAGGCGTCGCTGAACGATTTGCGTTCCGGCCTGCCGTTCGCGCTCGGCGCGAGGCGGGAGGTCTTGGCGACGGAGGGGCGCGGCGGCGCGGTCTCGGCCAGGTGGTCGTGATCGGGCGCCGGGACGGCCGGGCGCTGCCCGGGCTCGGCCGCCGGGCGGGCCTCGTCGCGGGGCCGGTCCCGCAGCCGGCGCGCCGCCTGCCGGAGGGCGCGCTCGCCGACGAGCCGCGTCAGCTCCAGCCCCCAGCAGTCCAGCTTGTCGGCGTCGGTGAGGTCGTCGCGGCCGCTCAGCTCGGCCGCCAGGCCGCCGAGCCGCTGCGCCTCCGCCAGGTCGAACTCGCGCATGAGGTGGCAGCACAGCTCGGCGAGGGCCGCGTGGTCGCGTTCGAACGACAGCCCCGCCAGGTCGTCGTGCGACAGCCTGCTGAGCGCGCGCTTGCGTTCCAGCTCGCCGTCGGCGAGCCGCAGGATGCCGTTGAGGAGGGCGATGGGGCCGGTGCCGGCGCCGCGGCCCTGCGCGGGGGCGAACGACATGCGCAGCACGGCCGCGGAGCCGAGGCCGGCGGCGATGACCCGGACGACCACGAGGCTCGCCGGGGGTGTGGTGGCGGGCAGCCCGAACGTCCAGCCGGAGGCGGTCACCGCGATCAGCGCGACGATCGACGCGCTGGCGTTGACGAAGACGAACAGCAGCCCGCCCGGGGAGAGCAGGGCCGCGGCGGGCCGGTCGCGGTAGCGCGCGACGAGCTCGGCGAGGCCGATCGCGCCGCCGATCAGGGCGGCGAGGAGCATCTCGATGGTCATGACCTTCCTTTACGCGCTGCGGGCGGACAGCCGGCCGAACGGTGGCTCCTCGGTCCTGCCGCGCCGGGACGGCAGGGCGGCCGGGCGCCGCCGGGCGGCGGGCCCGGCGCGTTCGACCTCCAGGAAGACCAGCAGCCACTCCGCGGGGCCGGAGGCGGTCCCGGAGTGCGTGCGCAGCGCCTTCTCGCGGGCGGCGAGAAAGGCCAGCAGCCACTGGACGGGGCCGGACGCCCCGCCCGCGGCTCGAATTCGTGAATCCATGCGGGAGACCATTCCGCAGCCGTGCCGCGAAGTCGACTCCCCCGGGGTCAATTTTTCGATCCAGGCCCCCTGAACCGCCTTTTCCCGTCAGATCGGAAAAGTCCGCCGGACGTCGCGATCTCCGTCCGCTTGACCCGAGGCGCGAGGCCACTGGAATGGGTGCGGCGATTCCTTTGCCTGGAAATGGGACAGCGCGCCGAGAGGCCCGTGAGGGGAGATCCCCATTTATGCGGCGGCGCCCGCCACCGCGTCGGCGGCGCCCGCGCCATCCGACACGCCGGACGCCGGCCGTGGCCGGACCCGGAAACGGACGGAGGGGCCACTCCCCCCGAGTGACCCCTCTCCCCCCGTTCCGCCGTCGCGGTCTCGGCGCGGACGCAGAATCCGCCGCTCCCCCCGAAGCGGCTCGCGCCGACCGTTCAGCGGTTGGGAAGAACGTAGCGAGCGTTCGCCGGGCCATCGCGGCTTTGCCCGGCCTTGTCGGCGAACGGGCCACCGTGTGCGATGAACGGAACACGCTGCGCGTTCGGGCGCGATGAGCGGCCTGCGTGGTCGCGCCGGCGGGGTGGTCAGGGTCTCCAGACGGGGAGGTGGACGGCCGAGGGGTGGTCGGCGTCGCGGAGGATCTCGAAACGGGTGCGCCGGGCCGCGACGGCCTGTCCCGCGGGCTCCGGGGTGCCGTGGTTGCGAGCGAAGCGGGGGAACGCGCCGCCCGCGAGCATGACGCGCAGGCGGTGGCCGCGCCGGAAGCGGTACGCGGTCGGATGCATCTCGATCTCGGCGCGGACGGTCCCGGTGGACGTGAGGCGCAGGATGCCGTCGGTGACGTTGCGGGAGACGCCGCTCCGGTCGACGTCGCAGAGGCGGACGAACAGGTCGCCCCGACCGGTGCTGGTGCGCACGTGGATCGTCGCCGAGACGGGCCCGATCAGGTCGAGGTCCTCGGTCAGCGGCGCGCCGGTGAGGACGACCACGTCGTCCCGGCGTTCGAGAGGGCCGTTGTCGCGCTGCTTTCCCTTGCCGGGTGACAGGAGCGGGCCGCCGACGTTGGGAGTCGGGTCGAAGGGGTCGTAGGTGAACGTGGCGGGGTCCGCGTCAGGCCCGTCCCAGACGAGGCCGCGGGACAGGTAGAGCGGCGTGGGCCTGGTCTCGGGAGGGGGCCACTGGCCGAAGTCCAGCCAGGTGCTGGCCTGTTGCAGGTGAAGCCTCACCGGCGCCCTACGAAGTTGGGCCTGGTCGCCGTTCAGGTGGGCGTTCAGCCAGGAGACCTGGTCGTGGAGCGTCGCGCGGAGGGCTTTGGCGTCGTGTCCCCAGGGGCCGATGGTGATGCGGACCTGGCGTCCCTCCGCGTGCATGGTGGCGAAGTCCCTGAGCTGGCCGCGCAAGAAGAGGTCCCACCAGCCCGTGACCATCGTGGTGGGCGTGGTGGTCGCGGGGACGGCGGCGCTGTGGTCGGTGCCCTTCCAGAAGTCGTCGCCCGGCCCGGCATGGGACGCGACCTCGCGCAGGAACGATTCCGGACGTCCGATGGCCGCGAGGTCGGCCTCGCCTACCGGCAGGTGCCGCATCGCATGCCGGACGCGTCTGTTGTGGAACGGCCGCCTCCTCTCGTCCTGCGTGCCCATCAAGGACGACCAGACAAGGGTGTTGTGCAGGGCGAGAGCACCACCGGGGTAGAAGGAGCTGGCGAACTCGGACGAGGTGATGCCGAGCCCCATCGCGGCGAGCGGCGGGTCCGCGTAGGGCGCGACGGCCCACTCGGTGAACCCGAGGTAGCTCGCGCCGACCATCGCGACCCTTCCGTCGCACCAGGGCTGCGCGCGGAGCCACTTGAGCGTGGCCAGGCCGTCGTCCTTCTCGTCGTGGAACGCGTGGAACTCGCCGCCCGACCCGAAGACGCCGCGCACGTTCTGCACGACGACCTGGAACCCGCGCCGGGTCAGGACCCCCGCGAACAGCCGGACGACGGCCTGCCGCTTGCCGTAGGGGGTGCGCATGAGCACGACGGGCAGCGGTCCCGCGCCGAGCGGCCGGTACAGGTCGGCGACGAGCACGACGCCGTCCGGCATGGGCACCCGCAGGTCCCGCGCCGACTCGGCGTGCGGGGACGCCGGCTCGGGGAGGCCGAGGAGGCGGTCGACGAGTCGTCCCGGAGCGGTCATCGGACGTCCCTTTCCGTTCCGTCTGTTGCTGAGCTTCCGGACGTTCCGGCTTTCGGGTGGTAGGCCGGGTTGCCACGGTGTTCTAGATTGCAGGAATGATCGCAGTGCTCGACGCACCGTCCAACCTGGGGCTCCGCCCGCCGCGCGAGGATCACGAGCCCGGCGTGCGCCGGCTGGCCCGCGCGCTGCGCGGCCACGACATCGTCGGCCGCCTGCGGGCCGGGGACGCCGGCCGCGTGGACCCGCCGCCCTACGTTTTCGGCCCGGACCACGAGACCGGCTACCTGAACGGCCCCGGCCTCGCCGACTACACCGAGCGGCTCGCGGCCCGCGTCGGCGAGGTGCTGGACCGGGGCGAGTTCCCGATGGTGCTCGGCGGTGACTGCGGCATCCTCCTCGGCCCCATGCTCGCGCTGCGCCGCCGCGGCGCGTACGGGCTGGCGCACCTGGACGGGCACGATGACTACTCGCCCCGGCGGGACCCGTCGGCGGCCGCGGGACGGCTGACGGCGGGCGGGTCGGCGCTCGGCCTCGTCACCGGGCACGGCCCCGCCGCCCTCACCGACGTCGAGGGGCTGCGCCCCTACGTGGCGGAGGAGCACGTCGCGCACATCGGCGTCCAGCGGGAGCCCGAGGACTTCGAGCTGTTCGACCTGGACGCGTTCGAGGCCTCGCGCGTGCGCCGCTTCCCGATCGAGTACATCCGCGAGCACGGCGCGGGCGCGGCCGCCGAAGGGGCGCGGGCGCACCTGGAGGCCGCCCCGATCGAGGGGTACTGGATCCACCTGGACGCCGACATCCTCGACAAGAGCGTGATGCCGGCCGTCGACTCCCCCAACCCGGACGGCCTGTCGTTCGAGGAACTGGCGTCCGTCCTCCGGACGCTGGTGGCGAGCCCGCGCGCGGTGGGCATGCACATCGCCATCTACGACCCGGAACTCGACCCGGACGGCACGGCCGGCGCGGCCCTCACCGACACGGTCGCCGCGGCGTTCTCCTAGACCGTGTCGGCCAACGTCCACTTCGTCTCCAGCGAGGTGGTCGACCCCGCTGCGGTCCAGGCGCTGGTCGTGTCGTTGGGCGGTGGTCACGATCCTGCCCACGACGAACCGGGCGAGGCGACCCTCGTCCGGGACGGCGCGGGCGTCAACGTCTCCACGCGGGGCGTCGCGGAGGCGGACCGCAAGCACGCCCACGTCGCCGCGTGGGACCGGGCGCTCGGTTCGCCCGCGCGGACCCGGGTGACGATAGAGCTGATCGGCGGGGACCCCGCCCAATGGCTCGCCGCCGAGATCGTGCTGGCCGCCGCCGACCGATGGCACCTCGTCATCGACGATCTCGCGGACGAGGTGGTCACGGTCCCGGATTTCGAGCGGCGGCTGGCGCGGCGCCAGGGCGGCTTCTTCCTGCCGGACGATCGGCTCGATCCCTCGCCCGCCGCGCGGCGCCGCCATCGCACGAAGGACGCCACGCTGCTCCTGCCGGGCGACGTCCCCGCCGAGGGGGTCTTCGGGCTCGTCCGGTCACTCGGCGGACGTCCCGTCCCGGACGGACACGCCGGTGTGGCTCTCTCACGCGGCACCGCGCGGGTGTGGGTGCATGCGCGGCCACCCGGGTTCGCGGGCGTCCCGCCTCAGGACGTCCTGGGCGCGCCGCCCTACAACGCGGTGGTGCTTGAGGTTTTCGAGGCGGACGGTTCACAGCTCCTGGCGGTCGAACTCGTGGAGGCCGCCGCCGTGCACTGGCCGCTCCTGGTGCAGGGTTTCAGGGAGCAGTTGATGACGGTGGACGACGTACGGGCGCGCGTCGCGATGGACGCGGATGACGTCTTCGACCCGTGACGTCCCTCAGATGGCCGTCAGGCGTTCGTATTCGTAGAGGACGCTGGCGAACTCGCCCGTCGGCACCTCGCAGGTGTGGCCGGGCAGCCACAGGTGCTCCAGGCGGACGGTCTGGACGTCCATGCGGATGTGGCAGGCATTGCCCGTGTGCTCCCAGCCTGGACGAGCCGCGCGGACGACTTCCAGGTGGTGGCGGTGGCTCTGCATGTCGTGGAGCAGGAACGCCGTGAGGACGTGCCGCGGCCCGTTCACCGACGGCGTGAACGCGCTGGCACTGGACGCCGCGGTCGCCAGGTCGGCACCGGAGTCGGCGAGTTCGGGGAAGAACACCTTGACGCGCCGGACGATGCCGCCGATCTCGATGGGCTGGCAGGGAAGCCGCAGAACGGCCTCCGGGTCGACGTAGCCGTGCACGGGCACCCCGGCCACGACACCCGACCACGCGCCAGGGATCCCGTTCAGGAAGCGGGCCTCGGTCAAGGCGTTCCCCAGCTCGCCCATAAGGCGTTCCGGGTCGATGCCCTTCGGCATGAAGGTCTTGGTGCCGCTGCGTAGGCGCTTCCCCGTCTCGTCCAGGACGGCGAGGTCGGCCCAGCAGGCGCCCGAGCCGGTCTCCATGACGCCGTGCGGAAGGCAGGCGTCGGGGTGCGGCGTCAGCCCTGCCAGGTCCTCCAGCACGGTGCGCGGGGTCTGGACGAGGCCCCATCCCTGCGTCCGGCGGGACACCGAGCCGAGGGCGAGGGAGGCGGCCATCGGCTCGCCGTTGCCCGGCCTGCCGAGGTCGCGCTCCAGGCTGCGGCGGCTCTTGAGGACGCCGACCTGGTGGAGGTACTCGTCCAGGCATCGCCGCAGGACGGCCGGTTCGAGGTCGCAGGACGCCCATCCGGCGACGTCGCGCACGTGCACGGTCGTGCCGTCGAAGTCGAGGCGGTGGTAGCGGTACTGCTCCTGCCAGGGCCGGGCCGCGCCGTCGTTCAGCCGCCCCTGGGCGCGCGCTATCGCGGAGACGTCCTCCCCCAGGTCGTTGATGAGAAAGTCGCGCAGCGGGGCGTGCAGGGGGTCGGTCTCCACCGCCACCCGCACCCCATCACTGCGGAACCGCACCGGAAGCGACATCGCCATTCGGGTGATTATGCCGATAAGCGAAGATCATCACCGGTATGGCTGAATGTTCGTTCCAAACGGATCACCACAGATCACGCCACCCGCTCGCAGACCTCGTCGCTCGCGCGGCTCTCGCCGCGCTGGACCGGGACGCCGCCGGACGTCCGGACGCGCGTGAAGCCCGTCCCGATGACCAGGTCGACGACGCCGGGCGGCGTCTTGGCGCCCGGCGCGACCCGCGCACCCGGCAGGAGGCCCGCGAGCGCCCTCGCCTGCGGTTCCGCGCCCGTCCCGTAGCGGACGACGGTGGCCCGCGGGCGGGAGCCGAGGTTGCCGACGGCGGCGACCTGCCAGCCGGCGTCCTTGAGCTGCGCCGCCACCTGCGCGGCGCGGCCCTCGACCCCGGAGGCGTTGAACACCCGCGCCTTCCCCGGCCGCGCGCCCGGGGCCCTCGCCGGAGCCGGCGCCACCACGTCGTTGCGGAGCGCGTCGAAGAACTCGTTCGCGGCGGGCTGGGAGAGCGCCACCCGGTTGCGGTTCAGCGGGTACGCCCCGGACGGCACGGTGACGAAGCGCAGCTTCCCGGCGTCCAGGTCGCGCATGCCCTGCGCGATCTTCAGCATCGCCGCGACACTCAGCCCCCTGTCGGTGGTCAGCGACTCGGCCGTGGCTCTGAGCAGGGCGTTCAGGCGTCCCGGATCGGTGAGGACGCCCGCCCCCATCGCCTCCTTGGCGAGCGCGCCGAAGAAGTGCTGCTGCCGCCGGATGCGCTCGGTGTCGCTTCCGTTCCCGAAACCCTTGCGGCTGCGGACGTAGGCCAGGGCGTCCTCGCCCTTCAGGCGGTGCCGACCCTTGGTGAGGGTCAGCCCTGAGTCCTTGTCGTGGACGTCGGCCGTCACGCAGACGGGC
Organism: Actinomadura sp. NPDC048955; assembly: GCF_040649435.1. Classification (NCBI taxonomy): domain Bacteria; kingdom Bacillati; phylum Actinomycetota; class Actinomycetes; order Streptosporangiales; family Thermomonosporaceae; genus Actinomadura; species Actinomadura sp. NPDC048955. The sequence continues at coordinate 55,024 of NZ_JBEZJI010000003.1, read as the reverse complement.
ACGCCGCCGACCGCCGTCGCGATCCGCTTGAAGCCCACGAAGTCCACCTGCACGAAATGGTCGATGCGGACTTTCGTGAGCTGCTCGACGGTGTGGACCGTGCAGGTAGGGCCCGCGCGAGCGATCGCCTCGTTCAGCATGGCGACGCCGCTGCCCGGTACCTTCGTCCCGTCCCTGCGGGTGCACGCCGGGATGGGGATCATCAGGTCGCGGGGGAAGCTGACGGCGATCGCCTGGCCGCCGCCGGGCGACAGGTGCAGCAGCACCATCGTGTCGGACGCGGGCGGCTTGTCCCGCAGGCCCCGCCCGTACCGGGCGTTGGCGCCCTCGCGCGTGTCCGACCCGAGCACGAAGATGTTGATCGCGCTGTTGAGCTTCCTGGGCCGGTTCCCACCGATCAGCCGGTCGACGTCCTCGTGCTGGACGGCGTTCTGCAGCCGCCAGTAGTACCCGTACGCGGACAGGCCGCCCGTCACCATCACCGCGGCCACCGCGACGGCGACCCAAGCCAGCAGCTTCATGAAGCCTCCCGGCATGTATCGCCGTTTCCCCGCCTTCGAGTTCACGCCCGCCGGGAATTAATGGTTGACACGCCGCCCGGAGGTATGGCTAACTATTCCCCATGAAGCTTTGATTCTTCTCCGGTTGAGCCGCCCCCGGCGTTGCCCGCGGGCCCGCTCCCGTCTCCATGGCGCTCCTCCATCGCACGGGCACGCGTGTGCCCTGCGGCGATGCGGCGTGCCCTCTCCACCTTTTCACGGCCTTTCACGGCCGAATTCAGACGTGCCCGGAGGTGATCTCTTCATGCGTGCCATGAACCATGAGACGAACATCGACCCCTTCTCCAAATCGCGAAAGAAGGGCAAGCGAAAGAACTCCGACCCCAGGTCGGCGAATTTCGCGAACAATCGCCGCAACGCCCGGCAGATGCCGACCCGGCAGCTCAACCGGGGCCGCTGACCGGCGTCCCCCGGCCCCGGCCCCGCTCCACCGCGGCGGCCGGGGCTCGGGCCTCCGGAGCTCGGGCCTCCGGGGCGGGGAACTCCGCCCACACCACCGTCCGGGCGCCGTCCGCCCGGAAGCCCCAACGCGACGCGAGCGCCTCCACGATGCGCATCCCGCGTCCCGACTCCGCGCCCGTCCCGTCCGTCACCCGCACGTGGGGGCGGCCGCCCGCGGCGCCGTCGTCTGCGACCTCAAGCCTGTATCCCCCGTCCCCGGCCAGGACCGCGACCCTCACCTGCCCTCCCTCCAGCCCGGACGCCGTGTGCGTGATCGCGTTCGCGACCGTCTCGCTCGCCACCAGGACCATGTCGTCCAGGGCGGGATGGCCGGCCGCCACGCTCCGGACGAAGCCGCGTGCGCCTCCGACCGACCGCCGCACGCCCGGCAGCGTGATCTCGCCGATCACCACACGGTCCCGCGTCCCGACCACAGCACCGCCTCCCCGTCCCGGCCGCCCTCACGTCCGGAAGGCAGCCCGTCACCCTCGATATACGGATCGCGGCCCTTGTCCTGTTCACGGCGCCTGCTCCGGCGCCGCCCGGGGTGCGGGCACGTCACACCGAGTCACTTAGAGTGACGGTGTGCACCCTTCCGGGAATCCACCGTGACGACGGGGAAGCGGGATCCCACCCGCCTCTGGGGCAGGCAACTGCTCTTCTCGGTGCGGGGGCGCGCGACTCTCATCACCGTCGCGGTGTCGGCGGTCATCCTGGTCCTGGCGCTCATCCTGATGCTGCTGCTGGCGAGGGACTGGGCGGAGAACAGGGTCGCGCGCCAGACGGAACGGACCGCCGAACGGATCGCGTTCGACCTGTCCCGGGGAAGGAACCCCGGCGTCATCGACGTCCTGCCCGGCGAGGCGCCGATGGTGCAGGTGGTGAACCCGCGCGGAGAGGTCGTGGCGGCCAGCGACGCGATCCGCGGGCGCCCGGCGCTCGCCACCGCAGACCTGGCGCGAGGCGAACTGCTGATCGACCAGCGGGTCTGCCCCCGTTCCCTGGACACGTGCGTGTGGGCGTTCGGTCTCCGTATCCGCACGTCCCCGTGGGGCGCGGACGTCATGGTCATCGCCGCGGCGCGCCTGCCCGGCCTGCTGAACGTGTGGCTCCTGCCGCTCGCCCTGTTCGGCCTGCTCGTCGCGCTGCTCAGCCTGATCGCGTGGTGGACGTGGCACACGATCGGGCAGGCGTTCGTCCCGATCGAGGTGATCCGTTCCGAGATGGCCGACCTGGACGCGCGGGGCCTGGACCACCGGGTGCCCGTCCCGGAGGCCGGCGGCGGGATCCAGAGCCTCGCCGAGACGGTCAACGCCACCCTCGACCGGCTGGAGGAGGCGGTGACCCGGGAGCGCCGCTTCGTCTCCGACGCCTCCCACGACCTGCGCAACCCGATCACCGGCCTCCAGACGCGGCTGGAGGTCGCCCTCGGCGAGCCGGACGACGCCGACTGGAAGCCGATGGTCCGCGGCGCGCTCCGCGACACGCGGCGCCTGAACGACATCGTCGCCGACCTCCTGGAACTGGCCCGGCTCGACGCCCGCACCCCCAAGCCCGTGGAACCGGTCGACCTCGCCGCCCTGGTCCGGCGGGAGGTCGGCCTGCGCGCGGGCGACGTCCCGATCAGGATGCGCCTGGAGCCCGGCGTGGTCGTGCGCGCGAACCCGGTCCGGCTGAGCCGGGTGCTCGGGAACCTGCTGGGCAACGCCGAGCGGCACGCCGAGTCGCGCATCGAGGTGACCGTGGCGCGCGACGGGGGCGACGCGGTCGTGGAGGTCCTGGACGACGGCTCCGGCATCCCCGAGGAGGCCCGCGAACGCGTCTTCGAGCGCTTCGCCCGGCTCAGTGAGTCGCGCGTCCGGGACCCCCAGGGCACCGGTCTCGGCCTGCCCATCGCCCGCGAGATCGCCGAGATCTACGGCGGTTCCCTGCGCATCGCCGACTCCCGCGTGGGCGCCCGGTTCGTCCTCCGCCTCCCCCTGATCAGCGGCGGCGGACCGCCTCGATGACGGCGGACAGCCCGTCCTCGCCGTGACCGGCCTCCACGGCACGCCAGAACAGGTCCCGCAGGGCGGTCGGGTTCGCGACGTCGATCCCGGCTTCGCGGGCGGCCTCGACGACGTGGTCGGCGCCGACGGCCTGCATGTGAAGGGTGTTGTCCTCGCCCGGGTAGACGCCGGCCTCGATCTCTTCCGTGATGTGCTTCACGAAGCCCATCGGCCCGTCGCCGCCCAGGGCGACCAGCAGAGACGCGGCGAACGGACGGAACTCCTGGGCGGAGACGCCCGCGGTGCCCAGCAAGGCCACGGCGTGCATGTAGGCGGTCAGGGTCGACCAGAAGAGGTAGAGCTGCGACTGGTAGTAAAGCATCGCCAGGCCCGGGTCCTCGCCGACGAACGTGACGTCCCCCAGCTCGCCCAGGGCTTCGCGGTGGGGGTCCAACGTCTGCTCGGGACCGCTGTAGAAGACGTAGGCGCCTGGCTGGCCGATGCCTGGCGGGGGCACCATGATTCCGCCGGTGAGCAGGACGCCGCCCCGCTCGGACACCCATGCGCTCGCACGGCGCAGTTCGCCGGGGCTGCCTGAGCTGAGATTGACGATGACGCGTCCTTCGAGGTCCGCGCCGTCGAGCGACTCGAACATCGCCTTGTAGTCGGTCTGGCTGACGACGACCAGCTCGGAGGCCGCGAGGGCCTCGGCAGCGGTGGGGGCGAGGGTCGCACCTTCCTCCACCAAGGGGGCCGCCTTGGACGCCGTCCGGTTCCAGACCGTGGTCGGGTGGCCGTTCTTCAGGAACGTCCTGGCCATCGTCGCGCCCATCGGCCCGAGACCGATGACGGTCACTGGAGATGTCACTTGTCCTCCTGGATGTGTGTTTCCTCCACCCTCGTCTTGGGCGCTACGGACGTGCTGCGGGTCTGTCCGTAGCGCTGGCTACGCTGGACGGTGTGCGCTTCGGGGTGCTGGGACCGCTCGCGGTGTGGACGGACGCCGGGACGCCCGTGCGCGTGCCGGAGACGAAGGTCCGCACGCTGCTCGCCGTCCTGCTCACCCGTCCCGGACGCCCCGTCCCGGTCGATCGGCTGATCGACGCCCTGTGGGGCGACCGGCCGCCTCGCAACCCGGTCGGAACGCTCCAAGCCCGGGTCTCGCAGCTCCGGAAGGCGCTGGAGGACGGCGAGCCGGGCGGCCGGGGCCTCGTCGCCGCCCGTCCGCCCGGGTACGTGCTCGACGCCGGTCCGGAGGCGGTCGACGCCGCGCGGTTCGCGGCGGCGCTCGGCCGCGACGCCGCCGACCCCCTCACCCGCAAGCGGCTGCTCGGCGACGCGCTCGCGCTGTGGCGCGGGCCGGCCTTCGCCGATTTCGCCGACGCCGAGTTCACCCGCAGCGCGATCATCGAGCTGGAGGAGGGGCGGCTCGTCGCGCTGGAGCGGCACGCGCAGGCCCGGCTCGACCTCGGCGAGCACGCGGCGGTGGCGGCCGAGCTGGCCGCGCCGGCGGCCCGCCATCCGCTGCGCGAGCGGCTGCACGCCCTCCACCTGCGCGCCCTGCACCTGGCCGGGCGGCAGGGCGAGGCGTTCGCGGGCTACCACGAGCTGCGCGAGCGGCTCGCAGAGGAGCTGGGCGCCGACCCGGGGCCCGAGCTGGCGGAACTCCACCGCTCGATGCTCGCGGAGGGCCCCGCCCCGCCGCGGCCGGCGCCCCGGCTGCCCGCCGCGCTCGACGAGCTGATCGGCCGCGAGGGCGCGGTCGAGCGGGGCCGCGCCCTGCTGGCCGAGCACCGGCTCGTGACGCTCACCGGCACGGGAGGCGTCGGCAAGACGCGGCTGGCCGTGGAGATCGCCTCGCGGTCGATCGCCGACCACCCCGACGGGGTGTGGATGGTGGAGCTCACCGCGCCCGACGACGTCCCCGGACAGGTCGCCCGCGCGCTGGGCCTGCGCGAGGAGACCGCCGGGAGCCCCCTCGCTGACGCGCTGCGAGGGCGGCGGGCGCTGCTCGTCCTCGACAACTGCGAGCACGTGCTCGAACCCGTCGCCGAGCTGGCCGGGCGGCTGCTCGCCGACGCGGCCGGGCTGCGCGTCCTCGCGACGTCGCGGGAGCCCTTGGGGGTCGCCGGGGAACGGCTGCAGCTCGTCCCGCCTCTCGACCCGCCCGGTCACGACGCCTCCCCTGACGCGCTGCGCGAGTCGGGCGCGGTCCGGCTGTTCGTCGCGCGGGCCGCGGCGGCGTCCCCCGGCTTCGAGCTGGACGCCGGCACGGCGCCGTGGGTCGCGGCGATCTGCCGTCGCCTGGACGGGGTGCCGCTCGCGCTGGAGCTGGCGGCGACCCGCGTCCGCGCGCTCGGGGTGCGGGAGCTGGCGGCGCGGCTGGACGACCGGTTCCGCGTGCTGGCGGGCGGGAGGCACGGCGGCCCGGCCCGGCAGCGGACGCTCCGCGCGGTGATCGACTGGAGCTGGGAGCTGCTCACCGGGCCCGAGCGGGTCGCGCTGCGGCGCCTCGCCGTCCACGCGGGCGGTTGCACGCTGGACGCGGCGGAGGCGGTCTGCGACGCGGGCGTCGACGTGCTCGCCAGGCTGGTCGACCGCTCCCTCGTCGTCCGGACGGAGGAAGGCCGGTACCGGCTGCTGGAGTCGGTCGCCGCCTACGCCCTGGAACGCCTGCGGGAGGCGGGCGAGGAGGACGAGTTCCGCCACCGCCACGTCCTGCACTACACCGGCCAGGCCGAACAAGCGGCGGAACGGCTGCGCGGTCCCGAACAGGGCCACTGGCTAAAGCTGCTCGACGAGGAGGCCGCGAACCTGCGCGCTGCCCTGGGAAACGGGACGGGATTCCGGCTCGTGAACGCGCTCGCCTGGTACTGGTACCTGCGGGGGCGCTTCGGGGAGGCCCGCCGTGCGTTCGCTGAGGCCCTGGCCGCCCATTCGCAGGCGTCCCCGGCCAGAACCGAGGCCGCGACGTGGCTGACCGCCTTCACCATGCTGGTCGGCGAAGGCACCGATTCAGAGGAGCTTCGGCAAGCCGCCTTGGCCGAACACGACGATCCGCTCGCCAAGGCCAAGGCCGAGTGGCTGCTGAGCCACGTGCACTGGGCGTATGGGGATCTGGCCGTGAACGAGCGACGCATCGACCACGCCTTGGCCGTGTTCCTGGAGCGGGACGACCCCTGGTTCACGGCCGCCGCGCTCGCGACCCGGGCCAAGCTGGCCGTCGGGCACGGCGATCTGGCCGCCATGGAGCGGGACGCGGTGCGCAGCGCAGCGCTGTTCGCCGAGCTCGGCGACCCGTGGGGGCGGCTGGAGGCGTCCGACGCACTCGTCCGGCGCGCCGAGATCACCGGCGACTACGCCGAGGCCGCGCGGCTGCTGCGCGACGGGCTCCGGCTGGCCGAGGAGTCGCGGATGTGGCCGGAGGCATCGTTCCGGATGTCGGGCCTCGGCCGCGTCGCGCTCCTCACCGGCGCCCTCGGCGAGGCGCGCGACCTGCACGAGCGGGCGCTCGACCTGGCGCGGCGGCACATGGCCCGGTCGGCCGAGGAGTTCGCCGAGGTCGGGCTCGGGCTCGTCGCCCGCGCCCGCGGCGACCTCGACGCCGCCGAGCGGCACCTGCGCGCCCGGCTCGACTGGCTGCGCGGCATCGGCGGGACGGCCGGCCTCGCGTTCGCGCACGCCCAGCTCGGCTTCATCGCCGAGGAGCGCGGCGACGCTGGCGGCGCGCTGGCCCTGCACACCGAGGGGCTCGCCGCCGCCCGCGCCGTCGGCGACCCGCGCGCGATCGCGCTCGCGCTGGAGGGGCTGGCCGGGGCGCGGTCCCTGGCGGGCGACCACGCGGCCGCGGACGGGCTGCTCGCCGAGGCGGGCACGCTCCGTGCGGCGGCCGGCGCCGCGCTGCCGCCCGGCGAGCGGCGCGACGTCGAGCGGATCTCCGGGAGGATCCGGGACGCCCGCGGTGTTGTCGCGATCAACGGCGAGGCGTCGTCGCCGGGGGAAGGGAAGACATGAGCGAGGACCACGGCCACGGATGGCAGGGCGAGCTGCTCGACCTGCCCGCCTACCTGAAGCGCGTCGGCCACGACGGCGGCCTGGCCCCGACCGCCGCGACCCTGCGGGCCCTGCACCGCGCGCACGTCACGTCCATCCCGTTCGAGAACCTGGAGATCATGCTCGGGCGGCCGATCGAGCTGTCGCTGGACGCCGTCCAGGCGAAGCTGGTCGGGCGTCCGCGCGGCGGCTACTGCTTCGAGCACAACCGGCTGTTCGCGGCGGTGCTGGAGCGGCTCGGGTACGAGGTCGCGGCGGTGGCGGGGCGGGTGACGCTGGGGGCGGCGAAGATCCTGCCCGCCACGCACGCGCTGCTGCACGTCCGCCCGCCGGACGCGTCGCGGGACGAGCCGGCGTGGCTGTGCGACGTCGGGTTCGGCGCCGGCCCGCTGGAGCCGCTGCGGCTCGTGGACGGTGAGGAGGCCGTCCAGGACGGCTGGGGCTTCCGGCTCCGGCGAGGCCGCACCGTCACCACCTGGACCCCGCACACGGCGGAGTGGGAGATGCACCAGCGCGGCCCGGGCGGCTGGGTCCAGCGGCACACGTTCGTGCTGAACGAGGTGTTCCGCATCGACTTCGAGGTGGGCAGCTACTACGTGTCGACCAGCGCGCGTTCGCCGTTCACGACCCGCCCCTTCGTGCAGAAGTTCTCGTCCGACGCGCTCCGCGTCCTGGACGGGACGAAGCTGACCGTCACCCGCCCGGACGGAACCGCCGAGTCCCGCACCCTGGCCCCCGAAGACGTACCGGGAACGCTGGCCGAGGACTTCGGAATCGTCCTGGAAGGGGAGGACCCCGATCGGCTCATAGAGTTCGTGCGCGCGAGGAGCTGACTCGGCCACGCGCGCGAACGCGTGACCTGCCCGGTGGAGCGAAGCCGGAGGCGAGCGGAGCCGGGCAGATCGCGAAGCGATGCCGCGTTCGCCCAGGCCCGGTCACGTAGCGAGCCGCAAGGCGAGCGAAGTGGGCCGGGACTGTGAAAACACAGCCGCCAGGCGAGCGAAGTGGGCCAGGACGTGGAAACACGGACTAACCCAGGTCGAGGCGGGCCAGGGCCGCTCTCGTGGTGACGCCGAGCTTGGGGTAGGCCTTGTAGAGGTGGTAGCCGACGGTCCGGGGACTGAGGAACAGCTGGGCGCCGATCTCCCGGTTGCTCAGGCCCGTCGCCGCCAGCCGGGTGACCTGGAGTTCCTGCGGGGTGAGCCGGGCGGCGAGGTCGTCCCGGGCGGCCGGGTCGTCGCGGCCGCCGGTGAGGCTCTCCCCGGCGGCGCGCAGTTCCGTCCGGGCACGTTCCGTCCAGGGTGCGGCGCCGAGTCGCTCGAACGCCTCCAGTGCCGCGTGCAGCCGCGCTCGTGCGTCGTTCCTGCGACGTGACCTCCGCAGCCACTCCCCGTACAGCAGCTCGGTGCGCGCCTGCTCGAACGGTGTCCCTCCCTCGCGGTGCAGATCGAGGGCCTTCGAGTACAGCGGGTCTGGGTCGTCCGTAACCAGGAGGGCCGCGCAGCGTGCCGCGACGGCCTGCGCCCAGGGCTGCTGAGTCTGCGCGGCCCAATCGGCGTGCCAGGCGGCGGCGTCCCGCGCGCGCTCTGGGACACCGGCTCTGACGGCCGCTTCGACCATGTCGGGCAGAGCGGCGATGGCGCCTTGCCGGGTGGGCCCGGCGACGACGTCGGCGAGACGTTCCAGAGCCGCCTCGTACCGGCCGAGCCCGAGGTCGAGCAGGCTGCGCGCGGCGGCGGCGTGCACGTTGCTCGGCGGGAGGCCGCGTGACAGCGCCTCCTCTGTCAGTTTCAGGCAGCGCTCCTCGTCGCCCTGGATCGCGGCGAGCTGGCCCAGGCTGGTGTCGAGGTAGACGCGGATGCGGTGCTGGCCGGTGTCGGCGGCGATCCGCGCGCCCTCCGTCGCGCCGGTCAGCGCGTCGCGGAACCTGCCGAGCAGCAGGTCGGTCCGGGTCCGGAGCATCAGGACGGGCGCGAGCAGCCCGATCGCGCCCCGGTCGCGGAAGCGCCGCTCCAGGTCGGCCGCGACCTCGGCCGCGCCCCGCACGTCGCCGATCATGAGATGCCACATGCCCGCGCGGATCCGGTCGCGCGGCGCGTAGCAGGCGCCCATCGCGTCCATCAGCTCGCGCAGCGCCGCCACGCCGTCCGCCGGATCGGCGTCCGCGAGCGGGTTCTGCCCGGCGAACACCCTGCTCAGCGCCCGCAGGTGCGGCGCGTTCGGGACGCCGAGGCGCACGCCCTCGGCGGCGATGCCGTCCATCGCGGCGAAGTCCCCGGCGTTGGCGGCGGCGGCCGCGGCCTGGAAGTACAGGTAGCCGGACGTGCGGGGATCGAGCCGCGTGACCGACGCCGCCGTCTCGGCGAACAGCCGGTGGGCGTCCCCCGCCCGGTCCTGCTCGTCGGCGAGCGACGCCCGGATCAGCGTCAGCTCCGCCCGCGCCAGCGGGTCCGGCAGGTCGGCCTCCGCCCGCGCCGCCAGCTCGACCGCGCGCTCGGGCAGCCCCGCGTCGGCCGACGCCCGCGCCGCCGCGGCCAGCCGCCGGCCGCGCTCGGCCGGGTCCGGGGTGAGATCGGCGGCGGCCTCGTACATGGCGGCGACGGCCGCGTTGCCGCCCGCGTTCCGCTCGGTCTCGGCGGTCCTCTCCAGCACGGCCGCGACGTGCTCGTCCGGTTCCGTCACCGAGCGGGCGAGATGCCAGGCGTGGTGGCAGACGTCGCCGCGCTCCAGGTACGCCTCCGCCAGCGCCTTGTGGGCGGCCAGGCGCAGGCCGAGCGTCGCCTCCCGCACGGCGGCGGTGCGGATCAGCGGGTGCCGCACCTCCAGCCGCCCGTCGGACGTGGTGCGCAGCAGGCCCGCGCGCTCGGCGGGCTCCAGGTCGTCGATGGAGGCGGCGGCGCCGGAAAGGCCCGCCGCCTTCACCACCACCCCGGCGTCGCCGAGATCGTCGACGCCGACCAGCAGGACGAGCCTGCGCGCCGGCTCCGGCAGCGCGGCGATCCGCTCGGCGAACGACCGCAGGATCCGCTCGTAGGCCGACCCGTGCCCGCCCCGGCCCGGAAGTTCGAGCAGCGCGAGCGGGTTGCCCATCGCCCCGGCGAGGATCTCCCGCCGGACGTGGCCGGGCAGGCCCGGGGCCCGGTCGGCCAGCAGCGCATCCGCCGCGTCCCCGTCGAGGCCGCGCAGGTGCAGCTCCGGCAGCCCCTGCGCGACGAACTCGGGGGCGGCGCATTCCGGCGCGACCGCGTCGCGGGCCGCGAACACGACCGCGATGGGTTCGGCGTCGAGGCGGCGGGCGGCGAACAGCAGCGCCTCCGCGGACGCGCCGTCCATCCAGTGCGCGTCGTCGACCAGGCAGAGCAGCGGCCGCTCCTCCGCCAGGTCGGACAGCAGGGTCAGCACCGCGAGCCCCACGAGGAACCGGTCGCTCTCAGCCTCCGGGCCGCCCATGTTGAGGGCGGCTCGCAGCGCCTCGGCCTGCGCGTCCGGCAGGCCGCCGATCCGGTCGAGGTGGCGGCCGAGCAGCAGGTGCAGGCCCGCGTACGGCATGCCGCTCTCGGTCTCGACGCCCGTCCCGCGCAGGACGCGCATGCCGTCCGCGGCGCCGGCGGCGTGGTCGAGGAGGGCGGACTTCCCGATCCCGGCCTCGCCGCGCAGCACGAGGGTCCCGCTGCGCCCGGCGCGGGCCCGGTCGAGGAGTCCGTCGATCGCGGCCAGTTCCCCGTCCCGCCCCAACAGCATGCGCTCACCCTACTCAGCCCGCCGCGCCGCCCGGATGGTTGAAGCCCTCACCTCGGGTATCGCCACGAATCGAGCCCGAGAAGACGAACACTCACTGGAGGTTGGACATGGCCGACCAGGCCACGAAGGAGAACGTCGTCGATCTGCTGCTCGCGCAGCACGAGGAGATCCGCCACCTCGCCACGACCGTGGAGAAGAACCACGGCAAGGTGCGCAAGGACGCCTTCGACCGGCTGCGCAGGCTTCTCGCCGTGCACGAGACCGCCGAGGAGGAGGTCGTCCACCCGTTCGCCCGGCGCGCCGGCGACGGCTCCCGGGTGGTGGACGAGCGGCTGGAGGAGGAGAACAAGGCCAAGGGCGTCCTGTCGGACCTGGAGAAGATGGACCCCGAGTCCGTCGAGTTCGAGGAGACGTTCGCCAGGTTCCACCGGGACCTCGACGCGCACGCCTCGCACGAGGAGAAGGAGGAGTTCCCGCGCATCGCCCGCGAGGCCACGCCCGAGCAGATGCGCGGCATGGCCGCGGCCGTCAAGCTCGCCGAGGCGGTCGCCCCGACCCATCCCCACCAGGGGACGGAGTCGCCCACCAAGAACCTCGCGCTCGGCCCGATGGCGGCCGTCGCCGACCGCGTCCGCGACGCCATCGGCAAGGCCCGCGGCTGACCCGCGCGACCCGGGCGGCCCGCCGGGCCGTCCCTTCCCTGAGGAGGGTGCGATGACCGACCGCAGGAACGACGAGGACAAGCCGCTCGCCGACCGGCGCGCCGAGGCCGGGGCGCCGCAGGAGGACGACGCCGACGTGGGGGCCGAGCACACGCCCGGCCCCACCGACCCGCCGATCGCCGAGGCCGAGACCCCGGGCGGGGAGGACGACGGCTACAGCCCGCAGACCGAGGTCCCCTGACCCGCCCGGGGCTCCCGGCCCCTCACTCGGCGTCGTCCCGGTCGGCCCCGACCGTGACGCCGACGACGTCGTCCAGTTCGCTCAGGACCGCAGCGAGGTCCGGGACCGAGCCCGTTCCCTCCAGCGTGAGCGACACCACGGCGTTGCCCGGCCGCCGCCGGTCGGGTTCGCGCCGGTCCCGGCGCTCGTCGCGGCCCCGGTCGGAGTCGTCCGGCAGGTGGTCGCGGTCGACGTCGACCTCCAGGATCACGAAGTCGCGCCGCGTGGACTCCATCAGGACCTGCCGCAGTACGCCGTGCCCGTCCCGGTAGACGATCCGCATCCGCGCGACCCCGGCCCGGCGGTACCGCTCCAGCGGCAGCCTCTTCGTCAGCCCGCTCAGCCCGTAGACGACGAGGAAGTGGATCGCGGTGACCGCCACCGCGAGGACCGGCAGCCCGCCGCCGGCCGCCATGCCGACGGCCGCGGTCACCCACACGACGGCGGCGGTCGTGAGGCCGCGCACCGCGTCCCGGCGGACGAAGATCAGCCCGCCGCCGATGAAGCCGATGCCGGACACGATCTGCGCCGCGACCCGGGAGGGATCCAGCGACACGTTCCCGGGGACGTTCTCAAAGCCGTACTTGCTGACCAGCATGAACAGGGCCGCGCCGACGCCGACGAGGGTGTGCGTGCGCAGTCCCGCGCTCTTGTTGCGCAGCCCTCGTTCCAGACCGATCGCGGCCGACAGCACCATGGCGAGCAGCAGCTCGCCGATCTCCACCCAACCCTGCCCGGGGGACAACTCGAACACCCTCGTACCACCCCTCCCTCTTCCGTTGTCAATCGGCCGCACGCCCCGGCCGGACGGAACCGGCCCGCGCAGCAGCAGACGGGAGGCCGCCCCGGACTCTCTCCGGGACGGCCTCCAACCTGCTGCTACGAGGGGTGCGGCGGCTTCTGCGCCGGCGGTGTGCCGCCGCCCTTGCCGCCGCCCCTGTTCCCCTTGTCGGTGCCGTGCGCGTGGCCCTTGGCCCTCGTCGACTTCGGGTCGGTGGCCTCGGGCGCGGGCTCGTCCGTCACCGCGGTCTTCCCGGACCGCCGGAGCTCGGGCTGCTGCGGGTTCGGCATGCTCTCGCCTCCTAGGCGCTGGACGGTTCGGGACGCAGCGGGTCGTGCCCCACGCTCATCAGCGCGTGGCGCCACTCCTCGTCCCGTTCCGCGTTCGGCGGCCGGTGCTCCAGGCGGTCCTCCACGTAGCCGACGACCTCCTGCATCACCTCCCCGTCGCTTTCGGTCAGGTCGACCTTCCGCTTGCGCAGCACGTCCACCACGCGGGCTCCCAGCTCGGACACCCCGGGGCCGGGGCCGTCGGCCGGGAACGCCGCCTCGCCGGACGCGTCCGTGAGCAACCAGGTGCGCAGTTCGTCGGAGGTCATGTTCACGAGCCGGTGGAAGTCCTCCCACGCCAGCTCCACCTCGGGCGATACGCGGTCCTTCATAAGCACATCTCCCTGTACGGGTTCACGGCCGCCGTACCCGGAGACCGCTGCCCCATACGTCCTAGCTTGTCTCACTTGAAGGTGAATTGGCGCGCGGGGGCGGCCGGAGCGGCCCGCGTTAGGGCCAAAACCGTCCGGGAACACGTCCCGCATGGACCACTCGCAAGCCCCCGTCCTGGACGCCCTTGCCGCCTACCACCGCGAGAAGCAGCTCCCCTTCACCCCGCCCGGCCACAAGCAGGGCCGCGGCGCGGATCCGCGCGCCCGCGAGGTGCTCGGCGACGCGGTGTTCCGATCCGACGTCCTCGCCATCTCCGGCCTGGACGACCGGGAGTCGGGCAACGAGGTGCTGGAGCGCGCCCAGGAGCTGATGGCCGACGCCGTCCGCGCCGAGCAGGCGTTCTTCTCGACGTGCGGCAGCTCCCTGTCGGTCAAGAGCGCGATGCTGTCGGTCGCGGGCCCGGGCGAGAAGCTCCTGGTCGGGCGGGACGCCCACAAGTCGGTCGTCTCGGGGCTGATCCTCTCCGGCGTCCGCCCCGTCTGGGTCGAGCCGCAATGGGACGCGACCCGGCACCTGGCCCACCCGCCCTCGCCCGCCGCGTTCGCGGCGCGCTTCCGGGAGCACCCCGACGCGCGCGGCGCCCTCGTCACCAGCCCGACGCCCTACGGGACGTGCGCCGACCTCTCCGCGATCGCCGCCGTCTGCCACGAGCACGGCAAGCCGCTCATCGTGGACGAGGCGTGGGGCGCGCATCTGCCGTTCCACGAGGACCTGCCCACGTGGGCCATGGACGCCGGCGCCGACGTGTGCGTGACGAGCGTCCACAAGATGGGCGCCGGGCTGGAGCAGGGCTCGGTCTTCCACCAGCAGGGCGACCTGGTCGACCCGGACGTCCTCAAGGCCCGGGAGGACCTGCTCGGGACGACCAGCCCGTCCGTCCTGATCTACGCGGGCCTCGACGCGTGGCGCCGGCAGATGGTCGAGCACGGGCACGCCCTGCTGCGGGACGCGCTGGACCTGGCGGCCGACGTCCGCGCGCGGATCGCGGCCATCGACGGCTTCGACGTCCAGGGCCGGGAGGAGCTCACCGGCCCCGGGCTCGCCCGCGATCTCGACCCGCTGCCCGTCGTCATCGACATCGCCGGCCTCGGCGTCACCGGCTACCGGGCCGCCGACTGGCTGCGCGAGCACCACCGCGTCAACCTGCACCTGGCCGACCACCGGCGGATCAGCGCGCAGCTCACCTTCGCCGACGACAAGGACACGGCCGCCGCGCTGCTCGCCGCCCTGCGCGACCTCCGCTCCCACCTCGACGACCTGCGAGGGGAGCCGGCCGTCGAGGTGCCGTCGCCCGAGGACCTGCGGCTCGAACTCGCCGTCCTGCCCCGGGACGCGTTCTTCGGCCCGGCGGAGCAGGTGCCCGCGTCCGAGGCCGCCGGCCGCGTCTGCGCGGAGATGCTGACCCCGTACCCGCCCGGCATCCCGGCCGTGCTGCCTGGCGAGCGGATCAACGAGCCGGCCCTCAGATACCTGCGCTCAGGCGTCGCCGCCGGGATGGTCGTCCCGGACGCGGCGGACGGCACCCTCGACAGCGTGCGGGTGTTCGTCGAGGGGTAGCGGGCCCGGCATGGCGGGCCGGAGCCGCCGCAGGTCGCGGGGCGGCGCTGTGGAAGACTCCTACCGGCACGGCGGCTAGATGGGGAGCGTCATGGAGTTGGTCCACTCGGGCAAGGTCAGGGACGTCTACGCGGACGGCGACGAACTGATCCTCGTCGCGTCCGACCGGGTGAGCGTCTACGACGTCGTCCTGCCGACCCCGATCCCCGACAAGGGGAAGATCCTCACGCAGCTGTCCCTCTGGTGGTTCGAGCGGCTCGCCGACATCATCCCGAACCACGTCGTGTCGGCCACCGACGTGCCGCGGGAGTGGGCCGGGCGCGCCATCCGCTGCCGCCGCCTCACCATGCTGCCCGTCGAGTGGATCGCGCGCGGGCACCTCGCCGGGCTCGGCCTGAAGGAGTACCAGAAGTCGGGCACGGTGTCGGGCGTCCCCCTGCCGGACGGCCTGGTCGAGGCGTCCCGGCTGCCGGAGCCGATCTTCACCCCGACCACCAAGGCCACCGAGGGCCACGACGAGTTCATCACCTACGACGACGTGGTCCGCGAGATCGGCGACGACACCGCCGCGCGCCTCAAGGACGTCACCCTGGAGATCTACCGGCGCGGCGCGGCCCTCGCCGCCGAGCGCGGCATCATCATCGCCGACACCAAGCTGGAGTTCGGGCGCGCCGCCGACGGCACCCTCGTCCTCGGCGACGAGGTGCTCACGCCCGACTCGTCCCGCTTCTGGCCCGCCGACCAGTGGGTGCCCGGCCGCCCGCAGCACTCCCTCGACAAGCAGTTCGTGCGCGACTGGAGCAGCACGCTCGACTGGGACCGCACCCCGCCCGGCCCCGCCATCCCCGACGAGGTCGTGGAGGCCACCCGCGCCCGCTACACCGAGGTCTACGAACGCCTGACCGGCACCCCCTGGACCTCCTGAGGCCCTGGGGAGGACGGGCCCGGCGGATGCCGCCGGGCCCTCCCCTCATCAGCGGCCCTGGAGGCCGCGGGCGTTGTCGCCGAACGTCCAGCTCTTCGACCCGTCCCAGTTGATGGACCAGGTCATCAGGCCCTTCAACTGGCCGTTGAAGTGGTTCCACGCCTGGCCGACGAGGCCCGGCGACATGTAGCCGCCGCCCGCGCCCGGCTGCGCGGGAAGCCCCGGGGCCTGCTTGTCGTAGGGGACCTTGATGGTGGTGCCCTGGACGGTCAGGCCGTTGTTCAGGCACTCGGTCTGCTTCACGAAGCCCTCGACCGTCCCGGCGGAGTAGGAGTCGCCCGAGCAGCCGTACATGCTGCCGTTGTAGTACTGCATGTTCAGCCACCACAGCCGGCCGTTGTCCGCGTACTTCTTGACGATCGGCAGGTAGGCGCCCCAGATGGAGCCGTAGGTGACGCTGCCGCCGGTCACGTACGCGGTCTCGGGCGCCATCGTGAGCCCGAAGCCGGACGGCATCTGGCCGAGCACGCCGTCGATGATGCGGATCAGGTTGGACTGCGACGCCGACAGCTGGTTGATGTTCCCGCTGCCCGACAGGCCCGTCTCGATGTCGATGTCGATGCCGTCGAAGTTGTACCTCTTCAGGATCGGCACGACCGTCTGGACGAACCGGTCGGCGACGGTGCTGGAGCTGAGGTCGATGCCCGCGGCGGCGCCGCCGATCGACATCAGGATGGTCGCGCCCGCCGCCTTCGCCGCGCACATCTGGGCGGGGGTGGAGACCTTGACCGTCGCGTCCATGCCGTCCTCCCACAGGACGGTGCCGTCCGAGCGGATGACGGGGAACGCCGCGTTGATCACGTTGTAGCCGTGCTGCTTGATCACGGGGTTGTCGATCGGCGTCCAGCCGAACGGCGGGTGGACGCCGTTGGACGAGCCGTCCCAGTTCTCCCAGTAGCCCTGGAGGATCTTGCCCGCGGGCTTCGGCTTCACCGCGCAGGTCTCGTCCCCGCCCGGCGGCGGGGTGGTCGGCGGGTCCGTGGTCGGCGGCGTCGTCGGCGGGGTGGTGGGCGGCTCGGACGTGTCGCAGGTGCCCAGCTCGCGCCACAGCGTGGCGGTGGACGCGGGGTTCCAGCCGGCGCCCGGGTAGGCGGTGTGGGCGACGATCGCCTCGTAGCCGTGGCCGCTGTAGACGACCTTGTCGCCGACCTTGTACGAGGTACCCTCCGCCCACGCCGGATACGTGCAGGCGACCGCGGACGCGGGCTGGGCCGACGACGGCGCCGACACCGCGACCAGGGTGCCGAGCGACAGGACGGCGGCGGCCGCGGCGGAGGCCAGCGCGGCGCCGGCCGCGCGGCCGGACGGTCTGTGCTTGAAGTGCGCGTGCTTGAGCTTCACGGGGACGACTCCTCAGCTGAGCGGGACAGAGGAGCCGGTGCAGGAGCCGTACAAGTCCCGTGGGGACGGGGCTCTCCCAGAGCAAGGCACATACGACCGGCGTGGACGCCAGTTAGAGGGTAACCGCCCCGTCCGACCCCGTGAAGCCCTGGGAAGAGGGGCCGTTCAGAAGGTCGCGGTGCGGTCCGACGGGACGATCTCCTGGCCCAGCGGGGTGAGCGAGATCGGGATCAGCTTGAAGTTGGCGATGCCGAACGGGATCCCGATGATCGTGATGCAGAGCAGGACGCCGGTGACGAGGTGCCCGAGGGCCAGCCACCACCCCGCGAAGACGATCCAGATGATGTTCCCGATGAGCGAGCCCGCGCCCGCGTCCCGCCTCGGCACGGTCGTCCGGCCGAACGGCCACAGCGCGAAGCCCGCGATGCGGAACGAGGCGATGCCGAACGGGATGGTGATGATGAGGATGCAGCAGATCACCCCGGCGACCACGTAGCCCATCGCCATCCAGAAGCCCGCGAGGACCAGCCAGAGGACGTTCAACAGCGTGCGCACGAGTTCCCCCCGAGAGTAATCAAATGCTGTTATTTCACACCGTCCCCGCCCTCAAACCATGCGCCACCGCGCTGTGACCCTGCTTGACCTTGACACGGTGACAAGCTCTTCACTGCGACCAGGGAGGTGGTCACCATGACCATGCCGGATACGGTCCGGGCTTTCCGGGGGCTGGAGCACGGTGACGCGTCGGTGCGGCTGCGTGCGGCGATGGCGGTCGGCACCGCCCCTCACCCGGAGTTCGTCGACAAGCTCATCGAACGATGCGCGGTCGAACCGGAGTTCTTCGTCCGCGACATGCTCACGTGGGCGCTGACCCGCCACCCCGCGGCGACGACGGTTCCGAAGCTCATCGACGAACTCCGCTCGGAGCGCGCGCAGGCCCGCAGCCAGGCGCTGCACACGCTGTCCAAGGTCGGGGACCGGCGGGCCTGGCCAGCGATCACGCGGGAGCTCCTGACCGACGCCGACGACGAGGTGGCGCGGAGCGCCTGGCGGACGGCGGTCGTGCTCGTCCCCGAAGGTGCGGAACCCGAGCTGGCCGCGGTGCTCGGGACGCAGTTCGGGCGTGGGGAGCGCGCGATGCGGCAGAGTCTCAGCCGGGCGCTGATCGCGCTCGGCGAGGTGATCCTGCCGGTGCTGCGCGCCGCCCAGGCGGGCGCCGACCCGCGCGTGCGCACGCACGCGATCGCCACGGAACGCCTGCTGCGCGATCCGGACGCCACGTTCGAGTTCGCGATCGAGGAGGCGAAGCGCATCGTGGCCCTCGGCGCGGCCGGCGGGGAGGAGTGACGGTTTGCTGATCGGGGACGTGGCGCGACGGTCCGGGGTCAGCGCCCGCATGCTCAGGCATTACGAGTCGCTCGGCCTGGTGCGGCCGACGGGCCGGACCGGCGCCGGCTACCGCGAGTACTCCGGCGACGACATCCGGCGGATCTTCCACATCGAGAGCCTGCGGTCGCTGGGCCTGTCGCTGCGCGAGGTCGGCCGCGCGCTCGACGATCCCGGCTTCGCGCCCGCGGAGCTCGTCGACGACCTCATCCGCCAGACGCGGGAACGCATCGCGCGCGAGAGGGAACTGCTCACGCGCCTCCGCCGGATCGACGCCGCGGAACCCGCCGCCTGGGAGGACGTCCTCCAGGTCGTCGCACTCCTCCAGGCCCTGGGGTCGGAAAGCGCGGGGAAGCGCCAGCGCGCTGCCCTGTCCTCGGTCGACGTGCCGGTGGACGCCCTTGTCGAGGCGGCGCTGAACGAGTCGGACACGAACGTCGCCGGAGCCCTCCGATGGGCGCTGGCGCAATCGGGCGACAGCGCGTTGGCGCCGCTGGCGGAGGGCCTCGGCTCACCGGACGCCGAGGTGCGGAAACGTGCCGTCCAGTCGGTCGCCGAGATTTCGAGCGACGGGGCGACCGCGCTGCTGCGGGACGTCCTCACGAGCCCTGACCTCGCGGTTCGCAGGCATGCGGCTCTCGCGCTCGGCGCACGGGGCGTGGAGGACGCCGTCCCGACACTGATCGACATGGTCGCCGAAGAGGCGAACGACGTCGACGCGGCCGACGCGCTGGCCGCCCTCGCGAGCCGTCCCGCCCTGGCGGACGAGATCGCATCCGGCCTCGTCGCCCGCCTCGCCCCAGGCGCCGCCGCTTCGCCCGCCCGCCGCCGCCTGACCCAGGCACTCGCGGACATCCCGGGCACCACGGCGTCCCGCGCCCTCGCGGACCTGTCGCAGGACGAGGACCGCGCCGTCGCGCTCACAGCGACCTACATCCTGCGCCTGCGCAGCACATGAGCCGACACCGGGGATGAGTGGCCCAGAGTGCCGCCCCCCTCCCGACCGCGGCCGGGAGAGCCACGCCCCCCAGGCGGCGGCCATCGATCTTGTGACACGATCGCGGAATGCTGCGACTCACCGATTTCATCATCGACTGCCCGGACACGATGAAGTTGGCGGCCTTCTACTCCGAGGTGACGGGTCGCCCGGTCAAGGAGGGCAGCCACGAGAACTGGGCCGGTGTCCAGTTCGGCGAGATCGAGCTGGCCTTCATCCGTGTGGAGGACTACCGCGCCCCGCAGTGGCCCGACAGCGAGCACCCCAAGCAGTTCCACCTCGACTTCGAAGTCGACGACATCGAGGCCGAACAGTCCCGGGTCCTGGCTCTCGGCGCGTCCCTGCAGCAGGACTTCATCGGCCCCGACGGCTACGGCTGGCGCGTCTACACCGACCCCATCGGCCACCCCTTCTGCCTCTGCCGCAACAAGGGTGTCGTCTGGACCGACCAGGGCCTCACCTGGCCCGAGCGCAACTAGGGCCAGCCGGTCGCCCGGGCGGCCGATCCGCTTGCACTGGCGTCGGTACCGCCCGCGCGAAGGCCTCACGCCCGTCCGCCCGCGAGTTCCTCCAGCAAGCAGTGGCCCCCGGATGTCCGGGGGCCACTGGGTCGGGGCGACGGCCCTGTAGTCGGATCGACTACGGAGCCGGCGCTATCGGATGGGAGCGTCCCTCAGCGCTCGCATGAACGGAAGAACGCCCCGAGGCGGGCTGGGCAGGAACAGGTCGACCCCTTCCTGCAGGTTGCGGACGCCCACCTTGAAGGTCGGGATGCCCTCCTCGCGGCGCACCGCGTCGAGCTCGGCCATGATCACCCTGTCGGGCGCGTCGCCCGCGTTCATGATCACGGAGGGCTCGAACGGAACGCACTCGCTGAGGATCCGCCGGAGCGCGACCCTCTTGTCGAGGCCCGCGGGCGCGACCTTGACCACGCCGCGGTCCCTCATCAGCTTCAGGTCCCCGGCGGCCGCGGTGACCTCACCGATCTCGGCTGCCAGCCGCTCGACCACCTCCTGGGAGGAGTCCGCCGGGTAGCGGAGGACGAGCGAATGGGACCTGGAGTAGATGCACTCGGGGTTCAGGTGGAGTTCCTCCACCAGCTCGTGCACCTTGTCGTAGACCCGGCTCAGCCCCGCCGGGGGCGGAACCAGCTGGCGGTGGATCCCCGTCTGCCAGTCCCAGTGCTCGCTGGCGAGCTGCCCCCAGACGTGGCAGTAGGGGACGGCCAGGCCGATATTGCTGACCTGGTAGAACGGCCACCCCGTCAGAACGCCGTTGACGCCGTACCGTTCTCCCACTCGGGGGATCTCCTGACGGACGTCGGGGTCCAGCCGCGGCATTCCGTTCAGCGGGGAGAGCTCCTGAGCCGTCCCGTTGAGGTCCCACAGCAGGACGGCACGCTCGGGGCACTCCATGAGAGCGTCCCAGCCTTCCCGTCCCTCATCCGTCCGAAGGACGGACCGTACGTCTCCTCCCCTGTAGAGAGGAGCAACTTGTCGGATGCGCGATTCCTCGCATGCCGATTCCATGAGTTTTCCCCATCCTTGTTTGCTTCGTGGCAACCCTGCTTTGCTTCGCCACAACTGGAACCGTCCGCCACTCAGGAAGACACGCAAGCCTTACCACAAAAGACCAAAAAGGTAATTTGATCAAGCCCGAAACCCGTGGTCAATTAATCGATGACCGGTTCGAGGTTTGGAGTTGGAGCCCTGTTCGGCACACGGAGCGCGGTTCCAAAGGCTCCCTGCCCTGCCACCTGCCGAAATGGCCGCCGCACACTGCCCGCTCGACTCGTCCGCCCTGGTCAGAGGCCTTCTCGGGCATGCCGACGCCGGAGCAGAGCATGATGCCGCGACTGGTGAACCACTGGCCGCCGGTCGCCCGGCACTACGCCCCGATCGCCCGCCGCACACGCTCGGCCACACACCAACTCCGGGCCGAATTCAGCACCTTTAGCAGCGGTAATGCGCCAGCGGCGAGCCATCCCGCCTGGTCACAGCCAGTCCTACGGAATGCCCCGAGGTCATTGTCTTCGCCATTCGACGACAGCCCCACGCGCAGGCTGCTTGTCCATTGACCTGGGGTGCGGCGTTTGGTGGGGTTCGGCGCGGCCGGGAGCACGAGGGGGGCGGCTCGACCGGCCGCGCCGAACCCCGGCTCACGTCCCCCCCCGGCAGCCCGCAGGAGACCGTGTTTCCTGGCGGCGACGATCGCCTCGCCGAGCCGGTCAGGGGTCTTGCCCTCGACCAGCCAGGCGAGGTCGACCAGCGCCCACCAATGCCGCGTGAAGTAGCCGAACCACACCGCCGTCGCGCCGTAGCGGGCCTCGATACGGCGCGCCTCAAGGACTCGGATGGGGACGGGGTCGATCACGGCGGTGTCGTCCGGCGCCGCCTCACCGGTCACGAGGCACCGCCCGAAGCTTGACCGCGAGGTCCCCGGCCGTGTCGGCGTCGACGTCGGAGACCCCGGTGACGTCCCCACGCGGAAGCGGCCCGCGCGTTGCCCACCACCGCCCCGAATCCCGCGCGTAAATGATCGACCACCCGGGAAACTCCTCCCGGAGCCGGCCTTTGGTCCGCTCGATGTCGTTGGTGTTCGTGTCCACGGGACCGCCCTGGCTGCGATTCGCTGGTAGTGATCCAGTCACGTTCAGTGAACCCGTGGCGGGCGCCGCACGTCAGCCTGATAATCACGGATACGCGCGGACGCGGCCCGTGTCCGCGACCATCCCGGCCGAGGTGCATCGCAACATGTCGTCCGAGAATCCGGTCATCGGTGCGCGCCTACGCGCGGCGAGAAAGGCGGCAGGGCTGACCGTCGCCGACGTCGCCGAACAATGGCGCGAGCTCGCCCCCCTCCGGGTCCGCCGCCAACTCCCGGCGCTCAAGGACCTGGAGCGCACGATCCGCGGTCACGAAGCCGGAGAGCACGCTCCGGGGCCCTGCTACCGGCTCTTGTGGGCGCAAGTCGTCGGCCGATCCGAGGACGAACTCTTCGCCACCGACACGGCCACGCGGCCCGGTCCCGTCCTGGCCGGGAACCGAGGAGAGCCAGGCGACTATGCGGCGACGGTGCGTGACACCAGCCAGCACCTGATCATGCTCGACTCCCGATTCGGCGGAACCGTCATCGCCGACCTGGCGGTCCGTGCGTTCCACACTGCCCGATCCGCGCTGGCCACCGCCCTGCACAACTCCGACGAGCGGGACCTCCAGGCCGCCGCCGGCGAAGCCGGAGAGATCGCCGCATGGACCTTGTACGACGCAGACCGCCTGAGCGAATCCCGTGCCACCATCCACGAGGCGATGCTGCTTTCCCGCCTCGCCGGTGACCGGTCCATGGAACTGTTCGAGTTATCTCACCTCGCGCTGCTCGACGTGCACCAGCGGCACTCTCGCGAGGCGCTGAGCATCGCCGAGCACAGCATCGAGGGCGCCGCGCTCGCCCCGCGCGTCGAGGCGCTGTTCAAGCTCCGCGCCGCTCGCGCCCTCGCGCAGGGCGGCGACCGGGCCCGCGCCATCGCGACCCTTGACCAGGCCGCCGGCGCACTGCAAGAGTCGCTGCACCCCAGGGACCCGCATTGGACGTGGTGGCTGGACTCCTCCGAACTGGCGTGGCATCGCGGCATCCTGCATATGGAACTCGGCGACCTCGAAACCGCGATGCCCTATCTCGACGAGGCCGCCCACGGCCGCCTTGAACGCGACCCGTACATGCCGAACGCGCAGGCCGGACCGGTCATGGCGCGCGGTCAGGAATGGGGCCGGGCCGCCTACAACGATCTCGTCCACCTTCAGCTCGCCCTGACGCTGGCCAAGGCATGGCGAGAGACAGAGGCGATCACGGCCACGGTGTTCGACTTCACGCGGGAGGTCGTCTCCGCACGGACGGAGGTGATGCTCCGTGCCGCCGTCCGGTCGGTGCTGCGCGCCGGGCGGGGGCCGAGCGGGCCTTCCTCGACACTGGCCGATCTCGCTGAGCAGATCGCAGAAGCACGTGGCTGGGACGTCGGCTCAGGGTGACTTGCAGAGAACGCCCCGACCGAGCAGTGGCTGGTCGTCGACCGCCGGACCGGGCGCCTGCTGGCCACCCAGACGGTCGTGGCACGCTTCGGCCGGTCGGTGCCCGGGACGGCGGCCGCGACGGCGGTGACGTGGTCGACCACCGCGCCGCCCTGGACTCCCGCTGGACCGACCAGGCCCCGCAAGGCGGCAAGCCCTGACCTGCGGCGGTTTCGCCTGGTCAGGCTGTCGGGTGGTCGTCCAGCCAGGCGGGGAGGGGTTCTCGGTGTTCGAGCCAGGCCGGTGGGATGCCGTCGATTCCGGTGCGGGCGGCGATGATGCCGCCGGCGATCGCGGCGGTGGTGTCCATGTCGCCGCCGGCCGTGACGCAGGCCCGGATGCCGCTCGGGTAGTCGTCCAGGTGGCGGGTGGACGCCCAGAGCGCGAACGGGACGGTGTCCTGGGCGGTGATGCGCGATCCGTTGCCCAGCGCCCGTGCCGCTTGCTCGGGTGTCGCCTTGCTGAGGCCGCGGGCGCGTTGGAGGCCTCGCCGGACGTAGGTTCCGGGGACGTGATCGAGTGCCGCCTCGATCGGGTTCTCGGCGGCGCCGGCGGCGGCGAGGGAGGCGGCCACCGCGACGGCGACGGCGCCGGCGACCCCTTCGGCGTGGGCATGGGTGATCTCGGCCTGGAGGACGGCCTCCGCGGCGGCGCGCGCCGGGTCGCCGGCGAAGAAGGCGCCGAGGGGGGCGACACGCATGGCGGCGCCGTTGCCGAAGGAGCCGTTGCCTCCGAAGGACTCGGCCGTGGCGGCCCGCCACGGGTGCCCGTCGCGGATGCGTTCGAGGAGTTCGAGGGCGCCGGCGCCGTAGCGGCGGCCGGTGTCCATGCGGGCGGCGAAGGAGGCGGCGAGAGCGTCCTGGTCGACGCGTCCGTGACTGCGCAGGCAGGCGACGACCGAGCAGGCCATCTCGGTGTCGTCGCTCCACTCCCACGGCGGTGAAGGAAGGTCCGCCGCGGTGAGGTGCCGGTTGGCATGCAGGAAGAACTGGTCTCCGAACGCGTCCCCGACCGACAGGCCCGCCAGGGACGCGTGCATGAGCGCGGCTGCGCGTTCGGGAGCCGGCGCGAGGCGTTGGTCGTCGTTCACAGCAAGGGTCCCGACTGGGGTGGGGCGCGGTGGGTGTCGCTTCCGCGGCAGCCTATAGGGAACCCCAGGCGCAGGCGGGAACCGTTCCGGGGCCGGAATGGTCCGAACATGGTGATCACGGAAGGGGACGGTGTGGAGACCGGTAGTGGAGAGGCCGAGTTCCAAGAGGCGAAGGCGCTTCAGGAGCGGGGGCAGGTGCGGGAGGCCGAGCGGCTGTTCAGGGCGGCCGCCGAGGCGGGGCACGTCGGCGCGATGCTCAATCTCGGCATCCTGGTCGTGGAGCGGGACGAGGGCGAGGCCGAGCGGTGGTGGCGTGCGGCGGCCGACGCGGGCGAACGGGTCGGGCAACTGAACCTGGGCATCCTCTGTTCGGACCAGGGCCGGGACGAGGAGGCCGAGAGCTGGTACCGCAAGGCGGCCGAGGCGGGTGAGGTCGGCGCTCGGCACAATCTCGGGATGCTGCTGATCCGCCGTGGTGACCGGCAAGGGGCCGCCGAGCACTTCCGTATCGCGGCCGAGGACGGGCACACCGGCTCGATGACCAACCTCGGTCTGGCGCTCGGTGAGATGGGGCGGGCGGAGGAGTCCGAGGAATGGCTGCGGCGCGCCGCCGAGAAGGGCGATGGCCGTGCGCTCAGCGCCCTCGCCAACCATCTCTACTCCCAGGGCCGGCGCGAGGATGCCGATGAATGGTGGGAGAAGGGCGCGGCTGCGGGTGACCCGGACTCCCTGTTCAACCTCGGTGTCCGCTGCGAGCACAAGAACGACATGGCCGGGGCCGAGGAGTACTTCCGCAAGGCCGGGCAGGCCGGGCATCCGCGTGGGGAGGCAAGGGCGACGGCCGTGGCGCGCGGAGTCCGCGCGAATGGCGCCCCCTACATGCCGGGCCTGTTCTGACCCATCGTCTCAGGAGAGGGCGGCGAGTTTGCGCTGGAGGAGGGCGCGCTCGCGGTCGTTGGCCGCGAGTTCGACGGCCTGCTCCAGTTCGGTGCGGGCTTCTTCGGGGCGGCCCAGGCGGGTGAGGAGTTCGCCTCGGACGCTCGGGAGGAGGTGGGAGTTCGCCAGGGCGCCTGAGGCCGCCAGGTCGTCGACGATGGCGAGCGCGGCGGCAGGGCCCTTCGCCATGGAGACCGCTACGGCCCTGTTGAGGTCGACGACCGGGGACGGCGCCAGGCGGCCCAGGGCCTCGTAGAGGAGGACGATGCGGTCCCAGTCGGTCTCGGCCACCGACGGGGAGAGGGCGTGGCATTCGGCGATCGCCGCCTGGAGGCCGTAGGGGCCGAGGCCGCGGCCCGCCTTCTCCGCGCGGGACAGGGCGGCGCGCCCCCGGCGGATCGCGGCGCCGTCCCAGCGGGTGCGGTCCTGGTGCTCCAGCAGCACCGGCCCGCCGTCCGGGGCGGTGCGGGCGGGGAAGCGCGCGGAGGTCAGCTCCAGCAGCGCCAGCAGGCCGTGGACCTCCGGCTCGTCCGGCATCAGCCGGGCCAGGACGCGGGCCAGGCGCCGCGCCTCGCCCGCGAGGTCGAACCTGATCAGCTCGCCGCCCGAGCTGGCCGTGGAGCCCTCGGTGAAGATCAGGTAGACGGCGTTGAGGACGGAGGGGAGGCGCTCGGCCCGCTCCCCGGCCGGCGGCACCCCGAACGGGACCCGCGCCGCGCCGAGGGTCTTCTTCGCGCGGGTGATCCGGGCCTGGACGGTCGCGGTCGGCACCAGGAACGCTCGCGCGATCTCGTCGCTCGTCAGGCCGCCGACCACGCGCAGCGTCAGCGCGATCCGCGCCTCCCGCGACAGGACGGGGTGGCAGGAGACGAACATGAGCGCGAGCACGTCGTCGTCGATCCGGTCGGGGTCCCAGAGCACGTCGTCGTCCTTCTCGGGCGGGCGTCCGGTGGCGGCGCCGCCCTCGTCCAGGTCGTGGGCGAGGGCGGCGTACCGTTCGTCGAGGGCGGAGCGGCGGCGGAACGCGTCGATCGCGCGCCGCCGCCCCACGGTGAGCAGCCACCCCGACGGATTGCGGGGGACGCCGTCGCGCGGCCACGTCACGAGCGCCTCGGCCAGCGCCTCCTGGGCGAGGTCCTCGGCCAGCGCGAAGTCGCCGGTGTAGCGGGCGAGGGCGCCGACGATCCGCGCCGACTCGATCCGCCAGACGGCGGCGACGGCCTCGCGTCCGGTGGGGTCGCCCATCACAGCTGGCCGGTGGCCTCGCGCCAGGCCCGCTCCTTCTCGATCCACTCGTTGTCCTGCGGGAACTCGTCGATGGTGGGGACGCGGCGGATCTCGGTCTTGAAGCCGGGACCGGCCGGCGCCCGCTTGGCCCACTCGACGGCCTCCTCCTTCGAGGCCACGTTGAGGATGTAGAACCCGCCGAACAGCTCCTTCGTCTCGCCGTACGGGCCGTCGGTGACCGCGGGCGGCTCGGAGGAGTGGTCGACGACCACGCTCTCGGACGGGTCGTCGAGGCCCTCCGCGGCGAGCAGCACACCGGCCCGGATCAGCTCCTGGTTGAACCGGCCCACGGTCTCGATCATCTCGGCGTGGTCGGTGTTCGCCATGCCCGCGTAGGCCTCGTCGGTCGCCCGCATGATCAGCATGTACTTCATGGCTTTTTCTCCGTGTGCGTCCGGGCCCCTCAGCGGGACCCTCTCATCCCTAGGTCGAACGGGGGGCGGCCGCGATCGACACGCCCCCTGAATTTCTTCCCGATGACTTCGCCGCGCACGTTCACCTGGTCGAACGTTTCACGGAAGCCAGTACGTCCGTTTCCGGGCTACCCGCCGGTCGCGGCCGTGCCGAAGGGGTTGTCGACGGCGTAGCGCCAGCGGCCGTCCGGGCCCCGGCGGGCGACGTCAGTGGCGGTGCCCTCGATGCGGACCGGGCCCTCCTCCGACGGGCCTTCGATCACCCAGTCGACGATCAGCAGAGCGAGGTCGCCGGCCGAGTAGACGTGGCGGGGGCTCACCTTGATCGGCAGGCCGAGGGCCATGAAGCGGGCGTTGGCGGCGTGGGCGTCGGCGCCGGTCAGCGGGCTGCCCGGTTCGGGGACGAACACCGCCCCCTCCTCGTACAGCTCGGCGACCGCCGCCGGGTCGCCGCCGTTGAAGCGGTCGGCGAACACGTGCGGGACGTCCTCGGGGCGTTCGGCCAGTGGGCGCATCGTCGTCCTTCCGGGTAGACATGACCGGGACGCGAAACGCTAGGAGGCGCCCTCGTGACTCACCAAACGGTCAGCCACCCGGGGCTGCCCGACGATCCCCGCGCGGACGCGGCGGAGCCCACCCCGTCCTGCCCGGTGGAGATCACCCTCGACGTGCTGCGCGGGCGCTGGACGACGCTGGTGATCCGCGAGCTCCTGCGGGGCGACCGCTCGTACAGCGAGCTGCGGCAGGCCCTCCCCGCCCTGTCAGACAAGGTGCTCGCCGACCGCCTGTCCCATCTCGTCCAGGCGGGCGTCCTCGAACGGGAGCGAAAGGCGGGCTGGCCGCCGCGCACGCAGTACACGCTCACACCGCAGGGCCGCCGCCTGGGGCCGGTGCTCCAGGCCCTGTGGGACTGGGGCTCCTAGGGGTGGTCAGGTGGTCGGCCGCAGGAGCACGTCGATGAGGTCGTGGTAGGTGCCCGTCATGGATTCGTCGCGTTCAGTGCGGATCCGGCGGCGGGTGGTGGTGACGTACGTGTCGCGAATGGGATCGTGGCCCGTCTTCTCGTACGTCTCCCACCAGAGGGCGATGCCGTGACGCTGCCAGGTGGGGACGTCGTTGAAGTCGATGCCGCGCGAGGAGAGCAACGCCACCCTGTCGTCGGCGGACGTCCGCTCCAGCTCCCGGGTGGCCCGCCGCGCGGACAGCCCTTCCTTGCGCAGGGTCCAGTAGCACAATGAGTTCAGTGCGCAGTGCGCCGCGTTGGTCCGGCGCCAGGTGATGTAGCCGTGGACGTCGTCGACGGAGGCGCCCATCCAGACGCGGCCGTCGAAGACGGCGGGCTGCCCGGCGGCGTGGGTGAAGGCGGCGGAGGCGATGCCCGCCGACAGCGACACCAGCTTCTCCACCTCGCGGCCGAACAGGTCGAAGGCGGGGTCGAGGACGACGGAGATCTCGTCGCTCTGGGTGTAGGCGTACCGTCCGCCGAGCTCGGTGAGCAGGGTCGTCGCGGTATCGACCATGAGGTCGGAGAAGCGCTGGTCGAACGGCTTGTCGAAGTTCGCCTCGGTGAGGCGGGAGAACGACCGGCCGTCCACGCGGACGACGGCCCAGGCGCCGGGGAGCAGGGTCAGGGAGTGGAACCACTCGCGGGCGCGCATCCGCGCTTCAAGATCCTTCATCGAGGGGCTCCTCGGGCCGGGCGACGACGAACCCTCCGTCGCCGTCGTGGCCGACGATGCGGATCGCGTCGAAGCCGTCGCGGGGGGTCGGGCGGCGGAGTCGCTTGAGCGTGGCATGGATTCCGACGTCCGGCACCTGGATTACGGGCGGTCGCGCCGCGTCGCGGCCCTTCGACGCGGCGACGTCGGGCGGGAACCAGTGGGCGGTGACCCGAGCGGCGTGGCGGCGGCCTGGGGCGATGAGGGTCGCGAGGTCGGGCATCAGGCGGGGGCCAGTGCTGCCACCAGGTCGGCGGCGGGGGTTTCGGTCGTCTCGCGGAACGCCTCGCCTGCCCAGAGGTTGACGTTGTCCGGGTCGCCCTGGGCGGCGGACGCGCGGCGAAGGGGCGCCGTCACGTAATGGACGTCCGGGTACGCGGCGGGGGCTTGCCCAGAGTGCTCGATGAGGAAGCGGTTGATCAGGCCGCGCGCGGGACGTCCGCTGAAGACCCTGGTCACCGCGGTGGAGGTGTAGCGGGGGTCGGTCAGGGCGGCCTTGTGGACGGCACTGGCCCCGCTTTCCGGGCAGCGCAGGAACGCCGTCCCGAGCTGGGCGGCGACGGCGCCGAGGGAGAGGATCTCGGCGACGTCGGCGGCCGTGGCCAGGCCCCCGGCGGCGATGAGCGGCTGCCGGGTGACCTCGCGAACCGCCGGGAGCAGCGCGCGCAGTGGCAGCAGGTCCTCGAGGGTGTTGGTGAACGAGCCCCGGTGGCCTCCGGCCTCGGAACCCTGGACGCAGAGCGCGTCGGCGCCGGACGCGTGGCGGGCCTCGTTCACGGAGGTCACGGTGACGACGACGGTGGCGCCGCGGTCCTTGAGGGCGCGTATCACGTCCGGAGCGGGGCAGCCGAACGTGAAGCTGACGAGCGCCGGCGGATCCGCCACCAGGTCGGCGATCTTCGCGTCGTAGGCGTCGTCGCGGGCGCCCGGGGTGCCCGGCTCCACGCCGAGACGGGCGGCCTCGGGGACGAGGAGGTCGCGGTAGGCGGCGACGGCGGCCGGGTCGATCTCGTCCAGGGACGGCATGAAGACGTTCATCCCGAACGGGCGGGACGTCAGCTCGCGGGTGGCGGCGATGTCGGCGCGCATGACCTCGGGCGTCCTGTAGCCGGCGGCGAGGAAGCCGAGACCGCCCGCGTTCGAGACGGCGGCGGCCAGCTCGGGCGTCGACGGCCCGCCCGCCATCGGGGCCTGCACGATCGGCAGTTCCGTCCACATGGCGCTCACCTCGGTCCGGTTCCCGGTCATCATTCGCACCATAATCGCGGGGGACGCCGGGTGGTGACGGCGGGGTCGACGGGAGAGAAGGGGACCGGCATGCGGGTGCTGCTGCACTACGACATGGATCACGAGGAGCACGGGCTCGACATCGTGAGCTGCTCGGAGCAGGACGACGCGCGGTTCGGCGAGCTGCTGCCGGACACCGAGGTGCTCTGGCACGTGCTGCGCCCGGTGACGGGCACCGACATGGACCGGGCACCGAAGCTGAAGCTGATCCAGAAGCTCGGCACGGGCGTGAACACCATCGATCTGGACGCGGCGGCCGAACGCGGGATCGCGGTCGCGAACATGCCGGGCCGCAACGCGCAGGCCGTCGCGGAGACGTCGCTGCTGCTGATGCTGGCGGCGCTGCGGCGGGTCGTGCCGTTCGACGGGCGGACGCGGCGCGGCGAGGGATGGCCCGCCGACCGGTCCCTGGTGGGCGGTGAGCTGGCCGGACGGACGGTCGGGCTCCTCGGCGGCGGCGAGATCGCGACCCTGCTGCGCGGGATGCTGGAGGCGATCGGGGCGACCGTCCTCTACACGACCCGGCGGCCCCGGCGCGACGATCGGGCCTGGCGGGAACTGGACGACCTGCTGCGTGCGAGCGACATCGTGTCGGTGCACATTCCCCTGACGGACGAGACCCGCCACCTGCTGAACGCCGAGAGGCTCGCGCTGCTGCCGGACGGCGCGATCGTGGTGAACACGGCGCGCGGCGCGGTGATCGACGAAGCGGCGCTGGTGGAGGCGCTCGCGTCGGGGCGCCTCGGCGGCGCGGGGCTGGACGTCTTCGAGAAGGAGCCCGTGGACGCGGGGAACCCGCTGCTGGCCCTCGACACCGTGGTCGTCATGCCGCACGTGGCCTGGCTGACCCGGGAGACGTGGGACCGCTACTTCGCGGTCGCCGCGGAGAACTGCCGCCGCCTCGCGCGCGGCGACGCCCTCCTCCACCGCGTCGTCTAGCGTCCCCGTGCTGCCCCGGCGGCAACAGCCCCGGCCCCGCCCACCGCACGTCGGACCGTTCGCGGACGGCTAGGTCACGGAGCGGGGCGGGGTTCCATGTCCAAGGTGGATGCGGTAACGGTCGGCCCGGTAGGTCGAGAAGGTGACCTCGGCGCAGGTCCCGCGGCTGAACGTCCGCCGGCGCAGGAAGAACACGGCGTCGCCCTGCGCGATGCTCAGCGGCTCGGCTTCGCCGCGATCCGCCGGGCCCGCCTCGATCGTCTGGTCGCCCTCGTCCATGACGATTCCGAACTCGCCCTCCAGCACCCTGGTCAGGGAGCCGCGGGGGGCGCGACGCTCGAACAGGTCGGGCGCGAGGGACACCGGGATGTGCGCGCGCTCCATCGCCATGGGTTCGCCGTCGGCGAGCCGCAGTCGCTCCAGGACGTGCACGGCGACTCCCGGCGCCGCGCCGAGGAGCGCGGCCAGCCGGGCGTCCGCCTCGATCGTGCGGGCGTCGAGGTCGACGCACGCGGGCCTCATCCCGAGGGCGTGCATGTCCTCGGTGAAGGAGACCAGTTCCCTTGCCACCCGCACCTTCGGGCGCGCCACGACCATGCCCGCGCGGGGGATGCGCCGAAGCCGGCCCTCGGCGACGAGCCGATCGATGGCCTGCCGGACGGTCGTCCGCGACACTCCGAACCTTCGGCACAGGTCCCGTTCGGACGGGACGAGCGCGTCCACCGGCAGCCGGCCCTCTTCGATCATGTCCAGCAGGATGGCGCGGAGCTGGAGGTACTTCGGCAGGGACCCGGAGGAATCGATCACCCTTCATGCATATCCGATCGCCTCATCCTGTCGCCAGGCGGTCGCCGGGGGTCGCCAGGCGGTCGCCGGGGGTCGCCGGGCGGCCGCCTGGTCGTTCCGTCCTGTGATGTTGCAGATGCGGTAGCGGCCGGTGGGTCAGGCCGCGGCGGGGTCCCACCAGGTGAGGTTGGCGGGGGCCTGGGCGACCGGCTCGATGATCTCCCAGGCCTCGGCGAGCAGCCCGTCCTCGACCCGCCAGATGTCGACGACCGCGATCTCCGGGCCGTCCGGGAGCCGCCGCAGCGTGTGCAGCACCACGTGGTCGCCGTCGGCCAGGAGGTGGCGGATCTCGACCTGCATGCCGGCGAGCGGGGTGAGCGCCGCCTGGACGGCGTCGAGCCATTCGTCCTTGGTGGTGGAGGCGTCCGGGCGGTGGTGCATGAAGTCGTCACTGAGCAGAGATCGGAGCCCGTCGGTGCTGCCCGTGGTGAGCAGCTCGGAAAGGGCCTGCTGGACGATGTCCTTGTTGGTCATGAGCGCAGTGTTTCCGCGGTGGCCGCGGCTTGTCGATGAAGTCCCATTTCATGGCGTCGCGCTCCAGGATGAGTACTCTCGACGCCTGTGGACACGATCGGGGACCTCCTGCGGCAGTGGCGGCACCGGCGCCGGCTGAGCCAGCTCGATCTCGCGATCGCCGCCGACGTCTCGGCCCGGCACGTCAGCCTCGTCGAGACGGGCAAGTCCAACCCGAGCGCAGCCATGGTGCTGCGGCTGGCGGACCACCTCGACGTGCCGCTGCGCGACCGCAACCGGCTGCTGCTCGCGGCCGGCTTCGCGCCCCGGTACGCCGAACGGCCGCTCGACGACGCCGCACTGTCCGCCGCCCGGAACGCCGTCGAACGGGTGCTTCGCGCGCACGAGCCGTATCCGGCTCTGGCGTTCGACCGCCGCTGGAACATCATCATGACCAACCGCGCCGTCGATCCGTTCCTCGCCGAGGTCGACCCCGAACTGCTCCGGCCGCCGGTCAACCTGGTGCGGCTCGGCCTGGACCCGCGCGGGCTCGCCCGCCTGGTCGTCAACCTGGCCGACGTGCGCGCGGTGTTCCGGTCGCGGGTCAGGCGCCAGCTCGCTGCCGCGCCCGACCCCGAGCTCGCCGCCCTCTACGCGGAACTACTCGAACCCGGCGGCGGGGACGCGCCGGCCGGCGCCGACGTCATGATCCAGATGATCGTCCGCTTCGGCGGACGGGAGCTGCGGCTGTTCTCCACCATCACCACGTTCGGCACGCCCCAGGACATCACGCTGGACGAGGTCGCCGTCGAGTCGTACTACCCGGCGGACGCCGAGAGCGCCGCCTGCTTCGAGGGCCCCGGCGCGGGCCTCACGGGATCAGGACCGGCTTGACGACCTTGCCGGACGTCGTGTCGGCCTCCGCCTCGTTGATCTGGGCGAGCGGGTAGGTCGTGACCAGCCGGTCGAACGGGAAGCGGCCCTGCCGCCACATCTCGATCATCCGCGGGATGAACGTGTGCGGGACGGCGTCGCCCTCGATGATGCCCTTGACCGTCCGTCCCATGAGCAGGAGGTTCGCGTCCAGCCGGTACTCGGCGGCGCCGACGCCGACCAGGCCGCAGACGCCCGTCGTGCGCAGCGAGGCGACCGCCGTCGAGACGACCTCGGGGACGGCGGTGGAGTCGAACGAGTACTGCACGCCCTCACCGCCGGAGATCGCCCGGATCCGCCCGGCGATGTCGTCGTCCGCCCCGTCGAGGACGTGGGTGGCGCCGAGTTCGCGGGCCAGGTCGAGCCGGGACTCGTGCAGGTCGACGGCGACGATCGTCGAGGCGCCGGCGATCCGCGCGGCCATGACGGCGGCCAGCCCGACGGCGCCCGCGCCGAAGACCGCGATGCTGTCGCCCGCGCGGACGCCCAGCGAGATCAGCACGGAGGCGGCGCCGGTCTGCACGCCGCAGCCGAGCGGCCCGAGCACGTCGAGCGGGACGTCCTTGCTGACCGGGACGACGTTGTGCACGGTCCCGAGGGCGTGGCTCGCGAACGACGACTGCCCGAACCAGCGCGTGTGGACGGGTTCGCCGCCCGGGCCGGTGGCGCGGGGCGTCCCGTCCAGCGGCATCGCGAGCATGTTGAGCGCGGTCATCTGCGGGCACGCGCCGGGCTTGGCGGCGCGGCAGTTGGCGCACGCCCCGCACGAGTCGAACGACATGACCACGTGGTCGCCGACGGTGGGGCCGGTGACGCCGGGACCGACCGCCTCGACCACGCCGGAGCCCTCGTGCCCGAGGACGACCGGCTTCGTGACGAGGTCTCCGGGGATGCGGCCGAGCATGTCGGTGTGGCACATCCCGGCGCCCGCGACCCTGACGAGGATCTCGCCGGGTCCGGGGTCGGCGAGGTCGAGCGACTCGATCGTGTAGGGGGCGTCTGCGGCGCGCAGCACCGCGGCTTCGATCTGCACCGGGGGGTTCCTTAGGCGAGGGAGTAGCGGACGGGGAGGCGCTTGAGGCCGCCGACGAAGGTGGTGGCGATGCTCTCCGGCGTCCCGGCGAGCTCGATCGAGCCGAGGCGGGGCAGCAGCTCCTCGAAGAAGGCGCGGACCTCGATGCGGGCCAGCGCCGCGCCCAGGCAGTAGTGGACGCCGAAGCCGAACGCCAGGTGCCGGTTCGGGTCGCGCCCGACGTCGAAGCGGAACGGGTCGTCGAAGACGTCCTCGTCGCGGTTCGCGGACGGGTAGGACAGCAGCACCGCGTCGCCCTCGCGGATCGTGACGCCGCGCAGGTCGTAGTCCTCGGTGGCGGTGCGCATGAACTCCTTGACCGGCGTGACCCAGCGGATCATCTCGTCCACCGCGAGCGGCATCAGCTCGGGCTTCTCGCGGAGCCGCTCGATCTGGTCGGGGTGCTCGATCAGCGCGTGCAGGCCGCCCGCGATCGTCGCGCTGGTGGTGTCGTGCCCGGCCGTCGCGACGATCACGTAGTAGGACGCGGTGTCGAAGTCGTTGAGCGGCTCGCCGTCGATGCGCGCGTTCGCGATCGCGGAGGCGAGGTCGTCGGTGGGGTGCTTGCGGCGCTCCTCCGTCAGGCCCTGGAAGTAGGCGAAGAAGTCCAGCAGGACCTGGAGCTTCTCCTCGTTCGTCGTGCCCCGCTGGAACTCGTCGTCGTCGCCGCCGAACAGCTCCTGCGTGAGCTTCAGCATGCGGTCGAAGTCGCTCTCCGGCAGGCCGAGCAGCGACAGGATCACGTACAGCGGGAAGTGGACGGCGATCTCCTGCGCGAAGTCGCACTCGCCGCCGAGGTCGACCATCCGGTCGACGTACCGCTTGGCCAGCTCCCGGACGCGCGGCTCCAGGGCGCGCATCGCGCGCGGCCGGAACCAGTCGGCGCCGATCGCCCGGATGACCCGGTGGTCGGGGTCGTCCATGTGGACGAGGGTGCGCAGCGCGATGCCCTGCTCCGCGCGCTGCCGGTTCAGCGCGTCGAACTCGGCGGTGCCGAGCACGGGGCGCGGCGCGTTGAGGAAGATCGGGTGGTTGCGCTCGATCTCCAGGACGTCCTCGTGCTTGGTGATCCCCCAGAAGGGCGTGTAGCCGGGGGCCTCCACCCGGTGCACCGGGGACTCGCGGCGGAGCAGCGCGAGGGAATCGTGGAACCGCCGGTCGTCGGCGTAGGCCTTAGGGTCGGCGAGCGCGAGGCCCGCCTCCTCCACGGTCAGCGTCATCGCTTCGCTCTCCTCGGTCACGGTGGCCGCCCCTCAGGAACCTACGGTCCCGAATTACATTCGGTCAACGACCTACGGGGTGATGTCGGCCGGCTCAGATGTCGGTGAAGTCACCGTGCCGGCCGCGGCCGCCCGCGAACCGTCCGGCGCCCTTGATCGCGTCTTCCAGGGACCCCAGGCCGTGGCGGTACTCGGCGGCGATCGCCTCGTCCTCGGCGAGGCCCTCCGCCTCCAGCGCCGACAGCCGGTCGTTCCGCAGGCAGGTCTGCGGGAAACGGGCCAGCTCGGCCGCCAGCCCCTCGGCCTCCTCCCGCGCCTTCCCCAGCGGGACGAGCCGGTTGGCGAGGCCGATCTCGAACGCCTCCCGCCCGTCCACGGGCCGCCCGGTGAGGATCAGGTCCATGGCGCGGCTCGCGCCGATGAGCCGCGGGAGCCGGACCGTCCCGCCGTCGACCAGCGGGACGCCCCAGCGCCGGCAGTAGACCCCGAAGGTGGCCGTCTCCTCCGCGACACGCAGATCGCACCACAGCGCCAGCTCCAGGCCCCCGGCGACGGCGTGGCCCGCGACCGCCGCGATCACCGGCTTCGACAGCCGCATCCGCGTGCAGCCGAGCGGCCCGTCGGCCGGAGGCGGGTCGAGGCGCGGCCCCCGGTCGGTGCCGACCGAGGACAGGTCGGCGCCGGAGCAGAACGTCCCGCCCTCGCCCCACAGGACGGCGACGCTCGCGCCGTCGTCCGCGTCGAACTCGCGGAACGCGGCGGCCAGTTCGCGCGCCGTCGGCCCGTCCACGGCGTTGCGCGTCGCCGGGCGGGACATCACCACCGTGATCACCGGGCCGTCCCGCTCGATCCGTACCGCCACGCGCAGCCTCCTAGTCGCCGGTGAACGCGCCGTCCGCCAGGTCCTCGAAGCGTTCGAGGTCGTCCGCCGGGTCGTCGATGCCCCGCAGCGGACCGGGGTCGGCGAGGTGGCTCCGAGCGTAGAGGCGCGCGACCAGCGCCTTGCGGTCCTCGCCGGAATCGGCGCGCTCCCACCCCGCCTGCTCCAGCAGCAGCGCCGCCGCGTACACGTCGGCCATGTACTGGGCGAGCGGGTAGAGGCGCGCTTCGGCCACGGTCCTGTCGAGCCCGCGCCACTTCTCTATGGCCTCGCGGAGATGCCCGATGCTCTGGCCGACCAGCGCGGCCGTCGCGTCGTCCCCGCCAGGCGACCGCTCGACGGCCTGGGAGAGCCGTTCGAGGAACGGCTCGTGCGCGTCCTGCCGCTCGATGGCGCGGCGGACGTCCAGGCACAGGATGTTGTCGCCGCCCTCCCAGATGGGGTTGACCTGCGCGTCCCGGAGGATCCGCGCGACCGGCCACTGCTCGATGTAGCCGTTCCCGCCGTGGATCTCGATGGCGTCGCTCGCGGCCGTCACGCCCAGCCGGGCGGCCCGCAGCTTGATGAGCGCGGCCCCCAGGCGCAGCCGGGGACGTCCCAGGTACCCGTCGAAGACGAGCGCCTGCACGGCCTCGGTCTCCACGATCAGCTCGGCGAGCTTGCGGCGCATGAGCGGCTGCGCGCCGAGCGGCGCGCCGAACGCCTCACGCGCCCGCGTGTAGCAGAGCGACTCGACGAGGGCCCGCCGCGCGCAGCCGAGGCCCATCATGGAGATGCCGAGCCGGGCGCCGTTGGTCAGCTCCATCATGCGGGCCAGGCCCCTGCCGTCCCCGCCCTCTCCCGCGCTCGACGCCGGGGCCAGCAGGAACGCCTCCGCGTCGGTGAACTCGATCTCGGCCGACGCCACCGACCGCGTGCCGAGCTTGTCCTTGAGCCGCCGGATCCGGACGCCGTTGCGCGACCCGTCCCGCCGCTCCCGCAGGACGAGGAAGGGCGCGATGCCCCGCACGCCGTCGACGGCCCCCTCCGGCTTGGCGAGCACCACGAACGCCGAGCCGTTGGCGTTCGACGCGAACCACTTGAAGCCGTTGAGGCGCCAGGCGTCCCCCTCCCTGGACGCGGTCGACTCCAGCGCGCCGAGGTCCGAGCCGCCCGACCGCTCGGTGAGCATCTGCGCGGCCTCGCCGGACATCTCCCCGGCCGCGAACAGCTCCCGCACGCGCGCCTTGACGTCGTCCGGAGCGAACAGCTCCGCCAGCCCCACGACCATGTCGCCGCCGGTGCCGAGCGCGCACGCCATGCCGATGTCGGCCTGGTCGAGGAGGTAGCTCCACGCGACGCCCATCGGCGCGGGGTCGACGCCGCCGCGCTTGGCCTCGGCCACGAAGTCTGGCCGCGTGAACGACGTCGCCACGATGTCCCGCCGCGCCGCCTCGAACGAAGGCGGCATGACGACCTCGCTGATGTCGCGTCCCCACCGGTCGTACTTCTCCAGGCGCGGCGGGTTGCGGTCCGTCTCCTCGGCCCGCTCGGCGATCGGCCCGCCCATCAGCGCGCCCATCTCCCTGAGCCGGGGCTCGGCCCAGCCGAAACCCTCTCCCAGATGCCGCCGCATGAGGAACCGCAGAGTGGGGTCGCAGTCGTACCAGTTGCGGCCGACCGCGCCCCGGTAGCGCTCGGTGGCGTAGCGGCGGGCCTTCTCCGCGCCCCCGAACGGCAACCGGTCGAACGACTCGATGAGGTAAGACGCCATGACCTGACATTACACATACAGTTCACGCGACGGAAAGACTGTAATCTGAGGACGAGGCCACCCTCGGTCCCCGGTAGGGTCACCACCAGCCATGGACAGCCTGGAGATTCGCCCGCTCACCGCTCGGTCCGTCGTCCTGAGCACGCTGCTGGGCGTCCACCCGCCCCGCCTCCCGGCCCGCTACCTCGTCCGCGTCGGCGACCTGTTCGGCATCGCGGAGGGGACGATCCGGGTGGCCCTCTCGCGCATGGTCGCCGCCGGCGACCTCGTCCAGTCCGGCGGGACGTACGCCCTCACCGAGCGCCTCCTCGCCCGCCAGGCCCGCCAGGACGAGGCCCGCCTCCCCCCGACCCGCCCGTGGGACGGCGCCTGGGAGATCGCCGTCATCACCGCCGAGCGCCGTCCCGCCGCCGACCGCGCCGCGCTGCGCCAGGCCATGTCGACGCTGCGGCTCGCCGAACTGCGGGAGGGCACCTGGCTGCGCCCCGCGAACCTGACGCGCCCGCGGCCCGAACCCGTCGTCCGGCAGTGCACCTTCCTGACGGGCCGCCCCGAGGAAGACCCCGCCGTCCTGGCCGCGTCCCTCTGGGACCTGGACGCCTGGACGGCCAAGGCCGGCGCCCTGCGCACCGCCCTGGCCGGGGCGACCGCGATCGCCGAGCGCTTCACCTACGCGGCGGCCGTCCTGCGCCACCTCCTGAACGACCCGCTCCTGCCCCCGTCACTGCTGCCCGCCGGCTGGCCGGGTCCCGACCTGCGCGCGCGCTACGAAGCCTTCGAGGCCGACTTCGAGCAACTCCTCACCACCCACGTCCTCGCCTGAGGCCGTTCCCTCAGGGGAAGGTGACGAGCTGGCGGACGGCCTCGGCGGTGTGGAGCCGGTCGAAGCCCGCGTTGATCTCGTCGAGGGGGAGGCGGCCGCTGAGGAGGGCGTCCACGGGGAGGGCGCCGTCGCGGTACAGGGCGATGAAGCGGGGAACGTCCCGCCGGGGGACGCAGGAGCCGAGGTAGCTGCCGCGCAGGGTCCGCTCCTCGGCGACGAGGCTGAGGGCGGGCAGGGTCAGCGGCGCGCCCGGGGCGGGGAGGCCGACGGTGACGGTCGTGCCGCCGGGACGGGTCGCCGCGTAGGACTGTTCGAGGACGGCGACGACGCCCGTCGTGTCGACGACCTTCTCCGCGCCGCCGGACGTCAGGTCGCGGATCGCCTCGACGGCGTCCGGGCCGCCCGCGACGGGCCGGGCGCCGAGACGCTCGGCGAGGTCCAGCTTGGAGTCGACGACGTCCACGGCGAGGACGGTGGAGGCTCCGGCGGCCTTCGCGGCGAGGACGGCGGACAGGCCGACGCCGCCGAGGCCGAAGACGGCGACGGTGTCGCCCGGCACGACGGCGGCGCTGTAGAGGGCGGCGCCGGCGCCGGTGAGGACGGCGCAGCCGAACAGCGCGGCGACGTCGAAGGGCAGGTCGCGGTCGATCTTCACGGCGGACCGGGACGAGACGACGGTGTACTCGGAGAACGCCGAGACGCCGAGATGGTGGTGCGGGCGCGTGCCGTCGGAGGCGCGGAACCGCCGGCCGCCGCCGAGCAGGGTCCCGGCGCCGTTGGCCTGGGCGCCCGGCCCGCAGAGGGCGGGGCGTCCGGCGACGCAGCGCTCGCAGTGGCCGCAGGCCGGGACGAACGCGAGCACGACGTGGTCGCCGGGCGCGAACTCGGTGCCCGGCCCGGTCTCCACGACCTCGCCCGCGGCCTCGTGCCCGAGGGCCATCGGCAGGGGGCGCGGCCGGGACCCGTTGATGACCGACAGGTCGGAGTGGCAGAGGCCGGCGGCGCCGATCCGGACCAGGAGCTCGCCGTGGCCGGGCGGGTCGAGACGCAGCTCGGCGATCTCCAGGGGGCGGGACGCGGCGTACGGGGCGGGGCGTCCCGACTCGACGAGGACGGCGGCGCGGGTGGCGGTCATGCGGCCAGCAGCTTCTGCATCTCGGTGCGGACCCTTCCGGTGATCTCGACCGGGCGGCGGGTGCCCCGGTCCACGAAGACGTGCACGAAGTGGCCCTCGGCGACGAGGGCTCCGTCCGACCCGCGCAGCATGCCGATCTCCCAGCGGACGCTGGAGCGGCCGAGCTTGCCGACGCGGAGCCCGACGCGGATCGTGTCGGGGAACGCC
Organism: Actinomadura sp. NPDC048955; assembly: GCF_040649435.1. Taxonomy (NCBI): domain Bacteria; kingdom Bacillati; phylum Actinomycetota; class Actinomycetes; order Streptosporangiales; family Thermomonosporaceae; genus Actinomadura; species Actinomadura sp. NPDC048955. The sequence continues at coordinate 14,474 of NZ_JBEZJI010000003.1, read as the reverse complement.
ACCTCGGCCTTGTACTCGCAGTGGGACTCGACGCAGAGCGCGATGGAGCCGGAGACGGCGGGGTCGAAGCCCGCCGTCCGGATCATCCACTCGTTGATGACGGTGTCCATCAGCGAGTAGTGGACGACGTTGTTGACGTGCCCGTAGACGTCGTTGTCCTTCCACCGCGTTGGGACGTTCTCCCAGTACAGGTACTCGCCGGTCATAAGGAGCAGACTAGGGGCGCGGCCGCGGCGGCGCCGCACCGCCCGGTCGGGAGGGTGACCGCGCAAAACGCCGCCCGGGCGCGGGAGGGCGCCCGCACAACCATCGGTGCCGGTGTCCGGAAAGGCGGAAGCGGCGTTCACCAGGCCGCGAGGAAAGGTTCTGAGCACGATCCCGGCCAGGTGAACGCCGCCCCCTCAGCGGCGCCGCGCGGACGCCGCCGTCTATCGGGAGGACGCCGCGCCGTCGCGGCGGGAGCGGGCCGCGTCGAAGCGGGCCTTCACGTCCGTCCAGTTCACGAGCGACCAGAGCTTCTCCACGTAGTCCGGGCGGACGTTGCGGTACTGGAGGTAGTAGGCGTGCTCCCAGGCGTCGAACACCAGCAGCGGCGTCGCGCTCATGCCGACGTTGCCGTGGTGGTCGTAGACCTGCTCGACGACGAGGCGCCCGCCGAGGGGCTCCCACGCGAGGACGCCCCAGCCGGAGCCCTGCACGGCCGAGGTCGCGGCCGTGAGCTGCTTCTGGAACGCCTCGAACGCGCCGAAGTACTCGTCGATGGCCGCCGCCAGTTCCCCGTCCGGGCGGTCGCCGCCGTCCGGCGACAGGTTGTCCCAGAAGATCGAGTGCAGGACGTGGCCGGAGAGGTTGAACGCGAACGTCTTCTCCAGGCCGACCAGCCCGCCGTACTGCTCCTTGTCGCGCGCCTCGGCGAGCCTCTCCAGCGTGTCGTTGGCGCCCTTGACGTAGGCGGCGTGGTGCCTGGAGTGGTGCAGCTCCAGGATCTCGCCGGTGATCGCCGGCTCCAGTGCGGCGTAGTCGTAGGGCAGGTCGGGAAGCGTGTAGTCGGCCATGAGGCCACTATTGCAAACGAGTTGCAGTTACGTCCAATGCGCAACACGGAACGGACCCGTCCCCGGGGGCGGGGACGGGTCCGGTCTCGGTGGGGGTCAGTAGCGGCGGCGTCCGCCGCCGCGCCCGCGCGACAGCAGTCCTCGGACCTTCGCCTGGGTGCGCGGGTCCCGGGCGAGCCGCTCCGCCCGGGCACGCGCTCTGCGGCCCTGCGGGCTCCGGGCGAACCGCTTGATGCGGTCGATGACGGAAGGCATGTTCTTCCTCCTCGGCCTTGTCTTCACGGTTCAACGACTGCCCGTTCTGAAAGGTTCAGAACGCCTCGTCGAGCGCGACCGTCCCCTCCACGCCGATCTGGTAGGCCGAAACGCGCCGCTCGAAGAAGTTGGACAGCTCCTGGACGTCCTGCAACTCCATGAACGCGAACGGGTTCGCGGTGCCGTAGCGGGCGGGCAGGCCGAGCCGGACGAGCCGCTGGTCCGCGACGTATTCGAGGTAGGCGCGCATGTCGTCCGCGCTCATGCCGGGCAGGCCGTCCCCGCACAGGTCGCGGGCGAACGCCAGCTCCGCCTGGACGGCCTCCTCCATCATCGCGCCGACCTGGTCCGTCAGCTCCGCGTCGAACAGCCCGGGTTCCTCCGCCCGGACCGTGTCGACCACGGAGAACGCGAACTCCATGTGCATTGACTCGTCCCGGAAGACCCAGTTCGTCCCCGACGCGAGGCCGTTCAGCAGGCCCCGCGACCGGAGCCAGTACACGTAGGCGAACGCGCCGTAGAAGAACAGCCCCTCGATGCAGGCCGCGAAGCAGATGAGGTTCAGCAGGAACGCCCTGCGGTCGGCGGCCGTCCGGAGCTCGTCCAGGGAGCCGAGCGAGTCGATCCAGCGGAAGCAGAACTCCGCCTTGGCCCGGATGGACGGGATGTGCTCGATCGCCGCGAACGCCTTGACGCGCTCGTCCTGATCGGGCAGGTAGGTGTCCAGGAGGGTCAGGTAGAACTGTACGTGCACGGCCTCCTCATATAGCTGCCGCGACAGGTAGAGCCGGGCCTCCGGCGCGTTCACGTGCTTGTAGAGGTTGAGCACGAGGTTGTTCGCCACGATCGAGTCGCCGGTGGCGAAGAACGCGACGAGCCGGTTGACGAGGTGCAGCTCGGCGGGCGTGAGCCGCGCGAGGTCCGCCATGTCGGAGGCGAGGTCGACCTCCTCGACCGTCCAGGTGTTGCGGATCGCGGCCCGGTACCGCTCGTAGAAGTCCGGATAGCGCATGGGCCGCAGCGTCAGGTCCATGCCGGGGTCGAGGAGCATGCCCCGTCCTTCCTCTCGCCTCTGCCCTTCCGCCCGCACGGTCACTGGCACGCCTCGCAGGTCTCGGGGTTCTCCAGGGAGCAGACGGCCGCGGCGACCGTCGTCTGCGCGATCCGCGTCGCGGGACGGGACCGCAGGTAGTACGTCGTCTTGAGCCCGGCCCGCCACGCGTAGGCGTACATCGAGGAGAGCTTGCCGATCGTGGGCGTCTCCATGAACAGGTTCAGCGACTGCGACTGGTCGATGTACGGGGTGCGGGCGGCGGCGAGGTCGATGAGCGCCTTCTGCGGCAGCTCCCACGCCGTCCGGTAGAGCGACAGCATCTCCTCCGGCAGGTCGACGAGCCCCTGGACGGACCCGTTCGCCTTCTTGACCGCCTCGCGGACGGCCGGCGTCCACAGCCCGAGCGACTTCAGGTCCTCCACCAGGTAGCGGTTGATCTGGAGGAACTCGCCGGACAGCGTCTCGCGCTTGAACAGGTTGGACACCTGCGGCTCGATGCACTCGTAGCAGCCCGCGATGGAGGCGATCGTCGCGGTCGGCGCGATCGCGACGAGCAGCGAGTTGCGCAGGCCCACCTCCGCGACGCGGGCGCGGAGCGCGTCCCAGTCGGCGGGACGGGACGGCGCCGCGTCCGGGAAGTGGTCCAGGTGGAGCCGGCCGCGCGCGGTGCGCGTCGCGGCGTAGGCGGGCAGCGGCCCGTGCACGGCGGCGAGGTCGGCCGACGCGTTGTAGGCGGCCAGCGCGATCTCCTCGGCGACGCGCGTCGACAGCTCGCGCGCCTCGTCGGAGTCGAACGGCAGGCGCAGCGTGAAGAACACGTCCGCGAGGCCCATCACGCCCAGCCCGACCGGCCGCCACTTGCGGTTGGCCGTCTCCGCCTCGGGCGTCGGGTAGAAGCCCCGGTCGATGGTGCGGTCCAGGAACCGGACGGCGGTGCGGACCGTCGACCGGAGCCGCTCCCAGTCGACGCCGGACGGCCCCACGTGCGCGGCCAGGTTCACCGATCCGAGGTTGCAGACGGCGGCCTCGCCGTCGCCCGTCACCTCCAGGATCTCCGTGCAGAGGTTCGACAGGTGGACGACCCTGCCCCGCTCGGCGGTCTGGTTGCAGGCGCGGTTGGCGGCGTCCTTGAACGTCATCCAGCCGTTGCCCGTCTCGGCGAGCGTCCGCATCATGCGCCCGTACAGCTTGCGGGCCGGGACCTGCCGGACGAACCGTCCCTCCCGCTCCGCCGCCCGGTAGGCCTCGTCGAACTCGTCGCCCCACAGGTCGACCAGCTCGGGGACCTCCTTGGGGTCGAACAGGGACCACTGCGCGTCCGCCTCGACGCGGCGCATGAACTCGTCCGGGATCCAGTTGGCCAGGTTGAGGTTGTGGGTGCGGCGCGCGTCCTCGCCGGTGTTGTCGCGCAGCTCCAGGAACTCCTCGACATCGGCGTGCCACGGCTCCAGGTAGACGCACGCCGCGCCCTTGCGGCGGCCGCCCTGGTTGACGGCGGCGACGGACGAGTCGAGCGTGCGCAGCCACGGGACGATCCCGTTGGAGTGCCCGTTCGTGCCCCGGATCAGCGAGCCCCGCGACCGCACCCGCGTCCAGGAGACGCCGATGCCGCCCGCGTACTTGCTGAGCCGCGCGACCTGGCCGTACCGGTCGTAGATGGACTCCAGCTCGTCGCGCGGCGAGTCGAGCAGGAAGCACGACGAGAGCTGCGGGCGGCGGGCCCCGGAGTTGAACAGGGTGGGCGAGCTGGGCAGGTACGAAAGCGTGCTTAGCAGCGCGTAAAGCTCGGCGGCCTCTTCGACGTTCTCGGCGAGCCCGCAGGACACCCGCAGGAAGAAGTACTGCGGCCGCTCCAGGACGAGCCGCGACCGCGGATGCCTGAGCAGGTACCGGTCGTAGACCGTCCGGAGCCCGAAGTACTCGAAACGGTCATCGGCACCGTGGACTGGGTCCTTCGAGGGGGGACGACCCCCCACACCCCCCGAACTCCCGTCAACAAGGGCGTCGAGGGCCCCGGCGTTGGCGGCGACGAAGGCGGCCAGGTCGTCCGCCAGGAGGCCCTCGCGGTGGGCGGCGGCGACGGACTCGGCGAACGTCCGGACGCCGGCGGCGGCGGCCTCGTCGCGGATCCGGCCGCCGAGCAGCCGCGCGGCCACCCTGGAGTAGCCCGGCTCGGCGGGGATGAGCGCGGCGGCCTCCCCGATCGCGAGGTCCCGCAGGGCCGCCGCGTCCAGGCCGTCCCCGGACCGGACGGCGGCCAGCACCCGCCCGGCCTCGGCCCCGGGCACCCCCTCGCAGGCCGCCTCGACCTCGGCGGCGATCCCCGCCGGCGGCGCGGCCAGAACCTCTGTCACGTGCATCTCCCCTCGCATGCCGCCCCGCGGAGGCATGCGAACGGCGCGCGGCGGCGGCCGCGCTCCGTCCCCGGCCCACCCGCGAGGCCTGGACGTGTCGATCCGGGACGGGACCCGGACCCCCGATGGGGCCGGTCTCCCGGCCCCGCGCACTGGCAGGTCTTCGGACTCGCGGGCGCCGCCTCTGCCGAGGCGTCCTACTGGCCGTCGCTTCCCAGGCCGCCGGGCCCAGTGCTCGATGACGGCGGTCGTTCCCGCTCACCGCTGCGGGGCAGTCCCGGATTCCCACCGGGTTCCCTCTCACGCCGCCCCCGCCGCGAGCGGCGGGGGCGGACCAGCACGGGACTGAACCCTACATCTAGTCGACGATCAACGCACAACCCCAAGATGTTGGGCGCGTCGGCGGATCTTCGGGGGCGGCTGGGCAGCGCGCGCGGGGGATGGGACGATGGGGGCCGTCATGAGCCCCCATGCGCCGCAGCCGCTGTTCCGGCCCGCACGCGCGGTGGTGTTCGCCACCGTGTGCGCGACGCTGGCGACCCTTGGGCACGTCCTCGCGGGCGGCGCGGCGGTACCGGCCTGGGCGGCACTCGCGGGCTTCGGCGCCGTCCTCGGCGTGACGCTGGTGCTGGCGGGCCACGAGCGCTCGCTCGCGACGATCCTGGGCGGGCTCCTCGGCGGGCAGTTCGCCCTGCACACGCTGTTCACGGCGGCCTGCGCGCCGCTGTCCCACCACACGCCCGAGGCGCACGCCGCCATGACGGGCGCCATGGAACCCGCCGCCGTCCCCGCCGCCCACGCCGGGAACGGCCTGGTGATGACGCTCGCCCACTGCACGGCCGCGCTGGTGGCCGCGTGGTGGCTGCGGCGCGGCGAGCGGGCCGCGTGGTCGCTCGCCCGGCGGGTCGCCGCCCTGGCGGACCGCCCGATCCGGCTGCTTCTGGCCCTGCTCGCCGTGGAACCGGCCGAGCCTCCGGCCCGCCCCCTCCGGACGGCGCCCGCCGCGGCCGCCGTCACGGCCACCGGACGTGTCCTGCGGCACCAGGTCGTCCGGCGGGGACCCCCTCCGCGTTCGAGGGCGCTCGCTCACTCCTGAGCCTGAGCGCCGTACGTCACCGGACGCCGGCTCGCGGCGCCCGGCCATTCCCGTACGTCCTCGAACGGAGTTCCGCAATGCCCTTCCTCCCCCATGCCCGGCGCGCCGGCGCCGTCGCGTCCCTGGCCGCCCTGTCCGTGATCGGCCTCGCCGCGGCGGCGTCCGCGCACGTCAGCGTCAATCCCAAGACGGCCGAGCAGGGCTCCTACTCCAAGGTCTCGTTCCGCGTGCCCAACGAGCGCGACGACGCCTCCACCACCAAGCTCGTGGTGAACCTGCCGACCGACCACCCGCTGTCGTCGGTGTCGGTCCGGCCGCTGCCGGGCTGGACGGTCAAGGTCGAGAAGTCCAGGCTGCCGCGGCCGGTGAAGACCGAGGGCGGCGAGCTGACCGAGGCCGTCACGAAGATCACCTGGAGCGGAGGCAAGATCGAACCGGGCCGGTTCGAGGAGTTCGACGTCTCGATGGGGCCGCTGCCCACCGACACCGACCGGCTCGTGTTCAAGGCCGACCAGACCTACTCCGGCGGCGAGGTCGTCAAGTGGGAGGAGCCCCCCGCCGAAGGGGCGAACGAGCCGGAGCACCCCTCGCCCGTGCTGAAGCTCCTCCCCAAGGGCTCGGCGACAGCGACCGGGCTGACCGCGCAGGTGAAGCCCGCCGCGGCGTCGTCCGCGTCGTCCGGCGACGGGACGGCCCGGCTGCTCGGCGGCATCGGCATCGCCGCCGGCGTGGCCGGCGTCGCGGTCGGCGCCTACGGCGTGACCCGGGCGAGGAGCCGGGCATGAGCCGGGCGACGCTGCGCGGGGCCGCCGGCATCGCGGCACTCGCGGCCGTCCTGGCGACGACGGCGGTGCCCGCGTCGGCGCACACCGCGCTGACGTCGGCGAGCCCTGAGAAGGACTCGACGGTCGCGGCCCCGTCCCAGATCGTCCTGACGTACGGCGACCCCGTCCGGCTGCCGCGCGTGGTCGTGACCGACGGGTCGCGACGGCAGTACCAGGCCGGGTCCGCGCGGGCGGTCGACAACAAGGTCACCCAGGCGGTGAACGGCACGCTGCCCAACGGGACGTACACCGTGGGCTGGCGTGTCGTCGCGTCGGACGGCCATCCGGTCGAGGGCACCTACACGTTCACCGTGCAGGGCTCGTCCGGTGCCGCTCCTCCCGTCGCCCCGTCGCCGGTCCGGAAGACCATCGTCGGGACCGAGGATCAGGGGGACTCGTCGGGCTGGCTCTGGATCGGCCTGATCGCCCTGGTCCTCGCGGCCGGGGCGGGCGCCGTCGCCTGGTTCCGCCGCTCGTCCGCCCAGGATTGATCGTTTCGCTTCCGGTCGGATGATTACAGGATTACAGTGATAATCCGACCGGAAGCAGCCTGGGGGCACCATGATCGTCGAGTACGTCCGCTACCGCATCGACCCGCAGGACGCGGCGGACTTCGAGGCCGCCTACGCGCGGGCCTCCGTCCCCCTCGCCGCCGCCCCCGAATGCGTCGACTACGAGCTGTCCAGGTGCGTCGACGAGCCGTCGTCGTACATCCTGCGCATCTGCTGGACGTCGGCCGACGACCACATGCGAGGCTTCCGCGGCGGCGAGCACTTCCCCGCGTTCCTCGCCGAGATCAAGCCGTACGTCCAGCGGATCGAGGAGATGCGGCACTACGAGCGGACGGCGGTGCGCGGCGCCGGCTCGTCCGTCCCGACCATGTACGACTGGGCGGGCGGGAACGAGGCGCTGGAGCGGCTCACCGAGCACTTCTACACGAACGTCCTCAAGGACGACCTGCTGCGCCCCCTCTTCGAGCACATGGCCCCGGACCACCCGAAGTGGGTCGCGGCGTGGCTCGGCGAGGTCTTCCGCGGACCCGAGCGCTACAGCCGCGAGCGCGGCGGCTACCACCACATGGTGCGCCACCACCTCGGCAAGTCCATCACCGAGGCGCAGCGCCGCCGCTGGGTCTCGCTCCTCATGGACGCGGCGGACGAGGTCGGACTCCCCGACGACCCGGAGTTCCGCGCCGCGTTCGCGTCCTACATCGAGTGGGGCACGCGCATCGCCCTCGCCAACTCCCAGCCGGGCGCGAAGCCGCCCCTCGAAGCCCCCATGCCCCACTGGGGCTGGGGCGTCGCCCCGCCCTACATCCCCGCAGTGTTTACACAGTCCCGGCCCACGTAGCTCGCCTGGCGGCTCGCTACGTGACCGTGCCTGGGCGAACGCGGCATCGCTTCGCGATCTGCCCGGTTTCGCTCGCCTTCGGCTTCGCTACACCGGGCAGGTCACGCGTTCGCGTCCGTGGCCGAGGCCATTTCGACACAAGGCCCTAGCATCGGGACGCTGATTCCACTCACGGCCTGAGGGGTGCTGCACCTTGGCGGATGCCGACGACGTCGTGCTCGATGACCCTGTGGGCGAGTCGCTCCGCGGCGGCCACGCGCACCTCGCACGCCGGCTCGGCCGGGCCGCCACCTACCTGGCGGAGGTGTCGACCTTCTCCGCGCTGCCCGCCGACCCGGGCCCGGCGGAGTGGGCCGACCTCGCCCGGCTGCTCGGCCGCGGCGAACTCGCCGACATGTTCAGCAGCCCCGCGGCGCCGCCGCCGGACTGGGAGCCGGTCTTCGTCCTCGAAGGCCTCCAGATGATCTGGTCCGGCGGCGGCGAGACCGGCACCGGCGTGGTGGAACTGGGGGCGAAGGACGTTCCCGAGATGCTCGACCTCGTCGCGCGGACGCGGCCGGGGCCGTTCTGGCCGCGCACCCGCGAGCTCGGCGCCTATGTCGGCATCCGCGACAACGGCTCCCTGGTGGCGATGGCGGGCGAACGGCTCCGGCCTCCGGGATGGACGGAGATCAGCACCGTCTGCACCGCCCCCGAGGCGCGCGGGCGCGGCTACGCCGCCCGCCTGATCGGCGCGCTCGCGGCTCGCGTCACGTCCAGGAACGAACGCCCCTTCTTGCACGTGGCCGAAGCGAACACCCAGGCGATCGCGCTCTACGAACGGCTCGGCTTCAAGACCCGGAGGCACGTGACGTTCCGCGGCTTCCGGGTTCCCTGACGGGCTCCGGCACCAGCACGCTGGTGGGCACTGCGAGCCGTTCGTAGTACGCTCTGCGGCGTTCCTGCGACAGGGGAGGTTGATGAATATGGCCCGCGCGGCGCTTCGTCAGCATGCCCTTGTCCGGGCCGCTCGCGGTTGAGCGCGGCCCGGTCGTCCAGCACGACCAGGAGCCACACATGTCTTCTTCCGACCTGACCACTTCAGGCCTTCCCGACTCCGGCCCGGCCGACTCCGGCCCGGCCGGCGCGGAGCTCACCACGGACCGTCTCGTCCTGCGGCCGTGGACGCCCGGCGAGATCGCCACCGTCCTGTCCGGCGACAGGCTCGCCGGCTGGGCCGACGACTTCCCCGCCGAAGGCGACCTCGCCATCGCCGGCTTCATCGCCGAGAACCCGTCCGCGCTCGGCGAGCACGGCCAGCGCCTGATCATCGAACGGTCCACCGGCCTGGTGGCCGGCGCCGTCGGCCTGTTCTGGCCGCCCGCCGACGGGGCCGTCGAGTTCGGCTACGGCGTCGTCCCGTCCCGCCGGGGCCGCGGGTACGCCACCGAGGCCGCCCGCGCCATCGTGGCGTTCGCCCTGGCCGCGCCCGGCGTGGACAGGGTCGTCGCGACCGTGGAGCTGTCCAACCCGGCGTCGGCCCGCGTCCTGGAGAACGCCGGCCTCCGCCGAGTCGGCACCGACGGCGAACTCGCCACCTACCGCACCGCCTGACGGCGGGCCGAGCGTGCCGCCCTTCACCCGGGTGGAGGGCGGCACGTCCGCGTTCCGCGGACGGTCAGCCGAACTGGCCGGGCTGGTAGGCGCCGCCCGGCTGCCGGGTGATGACGTTCATGCGGTTCCAGGCGTTGATGAGGGCGATCAGCGACACCAGCGCCGCGAGCTCCTCCTCGTCGTAGTGCTTGGCGGCGTTCTCCCAGGCCTCGTCGGAGACGCCGGTGCCGTCGGCGAGGCGGGTGCCCTGCTCGGCCAGCTCCAGGGCGGCGCGCTCGGCGTCGGTGAAGACGGTGGCCTCCCGCCAGGCCGCGACCAGGTTGAGGCGCACCGGCGTCTCGCCCTCGTGGGCGAGGTCCTTGCTGTGCATGTCGACGCAGAAGGCGCAACCGTTGATCTGGCTCGCCCGCAGCTCCACCAGGTGGACCGTCGCGGACGGCAGCGTCGAGTCCGTGACGACCTTGGCCGCCGACTGCAGGTACTTCATGAACCTGCCGGCCGCGGCGGTGCCGTAGTAGTTGAAACGGGCGTCCATGGCGATCTCCTTTGCCGTGTGGAGGGGTACACCCGGTTGACGCGGTAGCCGGGCGAGGTGTGACGGCCCCCCGAAAGTGACTCCGCTCACCTCGCCCCGGACGGGCGGCGGCCGCGCGGCTGGGAACATGGGGCCATGGCGAGGGCGATCGAGGAGCCGCGGAACGCGAGGAGCCGGCGTTCCCGGACGGCGCTGCTGCGCGCCGCGCGCGAGCTCGTCGAGGAGCACGGGATGGCGGCGACGACGATGGCGGCCGTCGCCGAGCGCGCCGGAGTGTCGCGGCGGGCCGTCTACCTGCACTTCGCGTCGCGGGCCGACCTGATCAGCGAGCTGTTCGACCACGTCAACGAGGTCGAGGACCTGCGGGGCCGGTTCGCGCCCGTCGCCGAGGCGCCCGACGCGGTGACCGCGCTGGAGGTGTTCGCGCGCCGGCACGCCGAGTTCATGCCGCGCGTCCTCGCCGTCGCGCGGGCGGTGGAGCGGGAGGCGGGCAGCGACCCGGACGCGGCCCGGCACTGGGAGGCCGCCATGCGGTGGCGGTACGAGACGAACCGCGCGCTGATCCGGCGGCTGGACGAGGAGGGCGTGCTCGCCCCCGGCTGGACGGTCGACACCGCCACCGACATGCTCCTCGCGCTCATCGCCAACGAGGTGAGCGGGACGCTGCTCGACGACCGCGGCTGGACTCCCGGCCAAATCGGCGACCACATGGCGCTGTTGCTGCGCTCAACCTTCGTAACGGGCGGGTAAGACCACCCCACTACCCCCGTTCGGGGGTGGCGTGGGTCACCCGGATGGCCAACCATCCTTCTGACCGGGTGTCCGTGCGGCTACGAGGGAGAAGACCATGCCCGCAGTCGAGTTCCGCGCGGCGCGCGACTTCCTGCTCGCGCATCGCGACGACTACGCGACGGCGTACGAGAAGTTCCGCTGGCCGGTGCTGACCGGTTTCAACTGGGCGCTGGACTGGTTCGACAAGATCGCCGAAGGGAACGACTCGCCCGCGCTGTGGATCGTCGAGGAGGACGGCGCCGAGGCGAAGTACTCCTTCTCGCAGATGGCGCGGCGCTCGAACCAGGTCGCGAACCTGCTCCGCCGGGCGGGGGTGCGGCGCGGCGACCGGATCATCCTGATGCTCGGCAACCAGGTGGAGCTGTGGGAGACCGTGCTCGCGGCGATGAAACTCGGCGCGATCATGATTCCGTCCACGCCGCTGCTCGGCACGGCCGACCTCCAGGACCGGCTGACCCGCGGGAAGGCCCGGCACGTGGTCACCGCCTCGTCCGAGACCGGGAAGTTCGACGGCGTCGAGGGCGAGTTCACGAGGATCGCCGTGGGCGAGCCGGTGGAGGGCTGGCTGCGGTACGCCGACGCCTACGAGGAGGGCGAGTCCTTCACCCCCTACGGGCTGACGATGTCGCGGGACACGCTGCTGCTGTACTTCACGTCCGGGACGACGGCCAAGCCGAAGCTGGTCGAGCACACCCACGCGTCCTACCCGGCCGGGCACCTGTCGACGATGTACTGGATCGGGCTGCGGCCGGGCGACGTCCACCTGAACATCTCGTCGCCGGGGTGGGCGAAGCACGCGTGGAGCAACATCTTCGCGCCGTGGGACGCCGAGGCGTGCGTGTTCATCTTCAACTACACCCGGTTCGACCCGGACCGGCTCCTCGACACCCTCGAACGCTGCGGCGTGACGAGCTTCTGCGCGCCGCCGACCGTGTGGCGGATGCTGATCCAGTCCGATCTCGGACGGCTCGGCAGGCCGCCGCGCGAGGTCGTCGCGGCCGGGGAGCCGCTGAACCCCGAGGTCATCGAGCGGGTGAAGCAGGCGTGGGACCGCACGATCCGGGACGGCTTCGGGCAGACCGAGACGACCGTCCAGATCGCCAACACGCCCGGCCAGCCGGTCAAGCCCGGGTCGATGGGACGTCCCGTGCCCGGCTACGAGGTCGTGCTGATCGACCCGCTCACCGGGGAGCCCGGCGAGGAGGGCGAGATCTGCCTCGACCTGGAGGACCGCCCGCTCGGGCTGATGACCGGTTACCACGGCGACGAGGAGCGCACCGAGGAGGCGATGGCCGGCGGCTACTACCACACCGGCGACATCGGCTCCCGCGACGAGGACGGGTACATCACCTACGTCGGGCGCGCCGACGACGTGTTCAAGGCGTCCGACTACAAGATCTCGCCGTTCGAGCTGGAGAGCGTGCTGATCGAGCACGAGGCGGTGGCGGAGGCCGCGGTCGTGCCGTCGCCCGACCCGGTGCGGCTGGCCGTCCCGAAGGCCTACGTCACGCTCGCGAGCGGCTGGGCGCCGGACGCCGAGACCGCGAAGGCGATCTTCGCGCACTGCCGGGAGCAGCTGTCGCCCTACAAGCGGATCCGGCTGCTGGAGTTCGCCGAGCTGCCGAAGACGATCTCCGGGAAGATCCGGCGGGTCGAGCTGCGGGCCAGCGAGATCGACAAGCATCCCGGGCGGGACGACCGGCCCGCGGGCGAGTTCAGGGAGGAGGACCTGCGGTGAATCTCTCCTACGCCTCGGGCGTCTCGGCCACGCCGCTGCTCGGCGACACGATCGGCGCGAACCTCGACCGGACGGTCGCGGCGCACGCGGAGCGCGACGCGCTCGTCGAGCGGACGTCCGGCCGCCGCTGGACCTACGAGCAGTTCTCCGACGACGTGGAGGCCGTCGCGCTCGGCCTGCGCGACCTCGGCGTCGTCAAGGGCGACCGGGTGGGCATCTGGGCGCCGAACTGCGCCGAGTGGATGCTCGTGCAGTACGCGACGGCCAAGCTCGGGGCGATCCTCGTCAACATCAACCCCGCCTACCGGGTGCACGAGCTGGAGTTCGTCCTCAACCAGGCCGGGATCCGGACGCTGGTCGCGACGCCGGTGTTCAAGACGTCCGACTACGCGGCGATGATCGAGCAGGTCCGGCCGAAGTGCGCCGCCCTGCGCGACGTCGTGCTCATCGGCACGCCCGGGTGGGACGCGCTGCTGGAGGCCGGCCGCACGGGCGAACCGGGCGTCCTCGACGAGATCGGGCGGATGCTCACCGCCGACGACCCCATCAACATCCAGTACACGTCCGGGACGACGGGGTTCCCCAAAGGCGCGACGCTGTCGCACCACAACATCCTGAACAACGGTTACTTCGTCGGCGAGCTGTGCGGCTACGACGAGGAGGACCGCATCTGCGTGCCGGTGCCCTTCTACCACTGCTTCGGCATGGTCATGGGCAACCTCGCGGCGACGAGCCACGGCGCGTGCGTCGTGATCCCGGCGCCCGCGTTCGACCCGAAGGCGACGCTGGAGGCGGTCGCGGCCGAGCGCTGCACCTCGCTGTACGGGGTGCCGACGATGTTCATCGCCGTCCTGAACGAGCCGTCGCTCACCGGGCTCGACCTGTCCTGCCTGCGCACCGGGATCATGGCGGGTTCGCCGTGCCCGGTCGAGGTGATGAAGCAGGTCATCGAGCGGCTCGGGATGAGCGAGGTCGCGATCTGCTACGGCATGACCGAGACGTCGCCGGTGTCCACACAGACCCGCGCGGGCGACTCGCTGGAGCGCCGCGTGTCCACGGTCGGGACCGTCCTGCCGCACCTGGAGATCAAGGTCGTCGACCCGGAGACGGGCGTGACCGTCCCGCGCGGCGTGCCCGGCGAGTTCTGCACGCGCGGCTATTCGGTGATGCTCGGCTACTGGGACGAGCCGGACAAGACGGCCGAGGCCGTCGACACGGCCCGCTGGATGCACACCGGCGACCTCGCGGTGATGGACGGGGAGGGCTACGTCAACATCACCGGCCGGATCAAGGACATGGTGATCCGCGGCGGGGAGAACATCTACCCGCGCGAGATCGAGGAGTTCCTCTACACCCACCCCGACATCGTCGACGCGCAGGTCATCGGCGTCCCCGACGAGAAGTACGGCGAGGAGCTGATGGCCTGGGTGCGGCTGCGCGAGGGCGTGCCGGGCCTGACCGCCGGGGAGCTGCGCGCGTTCTGCGAGGGCAGGCTCGCCCACTACAAGATCCCCCGCTACGTGCACGTGGTGGAGGAGTTCCCGATGACGGTCACCGGCAAGATCCGCAAGGTGCAGATGCGCGCCGAGGCCGTGGACATCCTCGGCCTGGAGGACACCACCGCGCGGCACGCCTAGGTTGTGTTTCACAGTCCCGGCCCACTGCGCTCGCCTGGCGGCTGTGTTTCCACGTCCCGGCCCACTTCGCTCGCCTTGCGGCTCGCTACGTGACCAGGCCTGGGCGAACGCGGCATCGCTTCGCGATCTGCCCGGCTCCGCTCGCCTCCGGCCTCGCTCCACCGGCCAGGTCACGCGTTCGCGCGCGTGGC